>NZ_CP035000.1:350940-701880 GCF_002531755.2 Rhizobium acidisoli
CGGTCGGCGTCGACCCAGTGAAGGCCACCATATCGACGTCCATGTGCAGGCCGATCGGTTCGCCCACCTCCCGGCCGGAACCGGTGACGACGTTGAACACACCAGCAGGAATACCTGCCTCATGGGCAAGCTCGGCGACGCGCAGCGTCGTGAGAGTCGTTTCCTGCGCCGGCTTGACGATGACCGAGCAGCCGGCGGCGAGCGCCGGGCCGATCTTCCAGGCCAGCATCAGCAGCGGGAAGTTCCACGGCAAAACACAGCCAACGACGCCGATCGGCTCGCGCACCACCATGGCCAACGCATTGGCGCCGACATTGTTGGTGTTGTCGTAGATCTTATCGATGAGCTCGGCATGCCAGCGGATCGTATGAATGGTATCGGGAACATCGACCGTCTGGCATTCGCGCACCGGCTTGCCGCTGTCGAGGCTTTCCAGGACGGCGAGGTCGTGCCTGTTCTGCTCCATCAGCTTGGCGAGCTTCAGCAGCACTTCCTTGCGCTCGCCCGGCGAGCGCAGCCGCCAGCGTCCGTCGTCGAACGCGTCCTTCGCCTTCTGCACCGCGAAGTCGACGTCACTGGAATCGCAGGCTGCGATTTCGGCAAGGACCTCACCTGTCGCAGGGTTCGTGGTGATGAAAGTCTTGCCGGAATTTGCCGGACGAAATGCGCCGTCGATGAAGGCGTTCGTCGGAAACTGCAGTTCGGCGGCAATCGCCTTGTATTCGGCTGCGGTCAAGGGTTCATGCATGATTGGCTCCCGACGTGATCTGGGCGACCGTGCGCTTCAAGGTGGCGACGACGGTCTCAAGGGTTCTTTTCTCTTCGGAGTTCAGTCCGCGCAGCGGCGCCCGCACCGGGCCGGCTTTGAGGCCGATGATCTCGCAGCCGTGCTTGATCGATTGGACGAATTTGCCGCATTCGAGGAAATCCATCAGCGGCAGCATCGCGCTCATGATCGCGCGGCCCTTGTCGAAGTTCTTCTCGATGACGCAGGCCTCGTAGAGGGCGACATGCTCGCGCGGCAGGAAGTTGGAGCCGGCGCAGACCCAGCTCTTCGCGCCCCAGGCGAAGAATTCGAGCGCCTGGTCGTCCCAGCCGCAGGACAGAGCAATGTGCGGAAACTTGCGGGCGAGCCGGTGAAGATTGCCCATGTCGCCGGAGCTTTCCTTGATGGCGATCACGTTCTTCGACTTGCCGACCCGGGAGAAATACTCCTCGCCCATCACCACGCCCATGCGGGCGGGATAGTTGTAGAGCATGATCGGCAGGTTGGCGGCGCGATCGACCGTCAGGGCGTGAACCGCATTCTCGCGTTCGGTCGGCAAAGCGTAGGGCGGCGACGACACCAGGATCGCATCCGCGCCGATTTCCTTCGCCGCCTTGGCGTATTCGACCGAATCTTCGGTGCGCGTGGCGCCGGTGCCGATGATCAGGGGCAGCCGTGTGCCGATGACGTCCTTCGCATAGGCCGCGAGTTCGTGACGTTCCTGGCCGCTCTGGGCGTAGTATTCGCCCGTCGAGCCGCCGACGATGATGCCGTGGACGCCCGCCTCGATCAGCGACTCGAGCACGGCGGCAAATCCGGCCCGGTCGATCTGACCATTCTTGTCAAGCGGCGTCACCGCCGGCGTATAGATCCCCTCAAACTTCACGACGACTTCTCCAATACTTGCGTGGCCGGACCGCCGAGGAAGGCGTCCGCTTTCAGGCCTTGCGGGGCGATGAACATCTCCATGTTCTCGCGGGACAATTCCCAGTGTTCGAAAACGAGATCGACGACGGCATCCTCGTCGTGAGCGCCGAGTGCTGCGATGAAGCTGTCATGGTGGTCGACCGCCACCTGCAGCCGCCGCCGCATGTCCTCGTTCCTCGGCCGGAAGAACGTGTGACCGATGCGCGCGTGATCGATGAGCAGCCGGCCGAGGCTCGGCTGCAGATAGACGTTGCCCGACATCTCGCCGAAGATTTCGTGAAAGCGATTGTTCTCAAGAACCATCGCCAATGCGTCCATGCTCTTGCTGGCAGCACGGAACCGCTCCTGCGTCTGCTTCAGGTCCGACAGCTGAGCGGGCTTGAAGTTCTGCACAGCGAGACGGCCGATCGCCGCATAGATCATCGGGGCGACGAGAAAGAAATTGCGAAGCGTGGAGTGGTTCATCGGGATGACCCGCGCACCCTTGTTCTCGCGGATGTCGACATAACCCTCGCCGGCGAGGCGGCGGAATATGTCGCGCACCGGCGTCCGGGAAAGCCCGTATTTCTCGCTCAAACTGGCCTCGTCCAGATCGGCGTCCGGGTCCAGTTCCATCGTCAAAATCTGGCGCTTCAGGTCTTCGTAGAGATTGCTCTTCGGTGTCTTCGCCATCGTCGATCTCCGGCCAATTGTTGCTCTACGTCCTGAAGATGGCATGCCTTCTGGGAGGAGTCAATAATTGTGTACTTTGCGTACACAGTAATTATTCTCAGGATACACAATAATCCGCAACTGCGAGGGGCGAGCGGCTCTCCTGAAGGCAGGAGACTTGATGCGGCTGATGGTGAGAACAGACATCCACAGCGGAAAGCTCCGCGGCGGCATCTCCGGTTTCTTTCCGGGCGGGTAATCGTGGCAGGTCGGGAGAATTCTCTTCAACCGACATCGATGCGCTCTTTGCATTCATCGATCATTAGGCGTCCGAGTGTGGCCGCCGGCAAGCCGGCGGTGCGCGGCCATCGCGGGGATATATCGATATCCGGACAGCGGCGGGGGTCGGGGAGCGCCGAGGTCGGCGCTCCCCTATGGATTACGAGGCGAGAACGCCGCTCTTCTTGGCCGTTCAGGTGGCGATATAGTCCATCAGGCCAGGGTTGAGGCAATCGTACGGCTCGATCCCGGATGCCTTCAACTGCGCTCTGACGGCGTCCATTTTCGCAGGATCAAAGCCGCTTTCGATGATCGATGACACGAAGGCGGCAAAACCGGGCTTCACCCAGCCGCTTTCCTGGAAGCGCTCCGGAGGTGTCCAGCAGGTGGTTTTCGTGGACATGGGGAACCAGTTCCTCGCGCTAAGCCGCGGTAGAAAGCAAGAGCGTGACACTTACTACTTCGGCCTCGCTGTGAACGACATATCGATTGTCATGGGCCTTGCCACCGCGGGGCCCCGAACCCGGAAGGCCGACCGTTCAACTTTCTGAACCCTTGGAGAAACCATGTCGAACCGTCGAGTGCCGCAACGTCAATGGCCGCCTTACTGAAGGCGCTGGGCGTCGCCGCCGACAAGACCGAGATCGCGAAGGAAGAAATGCGGCAGAAAGGCGTTTGTATGCCGAAATATATCACGATCGGCTATGGCGATCAGATCGGTTATGACCGTACCGCGCCAGCCATCCGCGATGCAGCAGCGGACATGGCTGGTTTGGATTTCACCGCAGTCAGACCACTATTTGCTTTTGGTCTCACCGCTCTACCTCAATCGACAGAGACAGCGGAGGAAGTAGCAGTGCGGAAGCCGATCATACTATTCGCCATAGGCGCGTTCGCCTTGCCCGCAAATGCGATGGCGCAGTCGCCTGAGCTCGAGGATACCTGCAAATCCGTCGCAAAGAGCTTCTTCATGACGGATCAGCTCACTATCGGCACCGTGCAATCCTTTCCCGAGTTGAAGCCGCCGGGCGTCCGCATGTCGTATTCAACGCGGCAGGGAACGCCGCCGGCCGAAATGACCGACATATTCGAATGCGAGTTCGACAAGGCGGACAAGCCGCACAACCTGGCGCGCTTCTGCGTATCGAGCACGTGCTATTCACCGAACGGCGATGACGGTGACCGCAAGCGGCGCTTCGATGAAATGCGAATTCTTCTCAACCGCGCTGAAAAATAGGATCGCGCCGTGCTCGGGCCGAATGCCGATCACACTGGCTGAACATTGGCCTTCGCTTCGGAGCGACGCCGGTAGGATGCGGTCGGCGGCAGCCTGGTCGAAACGGGTTCGCTCTCGCGTCCGGAACAAGGCCGTCTTCAGCCGTTCGAAATGCACGGCGTCGCTCAGGCCCCTGTAACCTTCGGCGATGCGGTCGTCGGGGGGCGAAGTGTCCCTTGCTATGGTGCACGGCGGCCCCTACCCGGTGACCGCTGACGGCAGGTCGACATCAGTTGGAACGTTGGCAATCTATGGATTTCTTCGGCCGGTCTCCTCTCAGGATTTTCCGAGCGAAATCCTGCCGAAGCCACTCCGGTAGCAGGTCGCTGCAGTCGCAAAATGCACTACACTGTGCTTGCAGCGTCACGGCATCGGCCGCTTGCTGGATGTCGACGGCGACAGGCCGGCGAAGAAGAAGTTCAAGAGCTACCCGATCGGCTACTCCACATCGACATTGCCGAGGTGCGCACCGAACAAGGCAAGCTGCATATGTTCGTTGCCATCGATCGCACCAAAGTTTGCCTTCGTCGAACTGCACGAGAAGGCCACCACCGCCATCTCGCGCGAGTTCCACCTGCGCTTAATTGCAGCCGTCCCCTACAAGATCCACACCGTGCTCACCGACAACGGGATCCAGTTCACTACGCCCGGCGCTGGAGGGTCCGCTGTGCCGCTGATCAAGAAGCGATCGCCAATGGCGAACGTATCTGGGCCCATGCCTTCGAATACACCTGCGCCACCAATGATATCGAACACCGAGGGGCAGTTGGGCGAAACACCAGAGTTGCAGCGCATCATGCGGCAGGAACTGCGATCGCTCTGGGCCGATCGATCCAACCGGTTTAGGTCCCGCGCGTTCCGCACCATTCTAGATTTCATATAAAGAGCCGCACCAAGGATTCCTCGTCCTTCACCCCATGTCGAAATGACTGGATAATCCGGCTCGCCAATTCCTCACGCTCGGCGTCTCTCGTAACACGTTTCAGGGAGCTAACACGGTCAAATACGCGCTGACAGAGAGCTAATTCGACTTCATCAAATACGTGTTGCGCGGTCTGAAATGGAGCCACCGTCGCCCTCTTTCCGCGAGGTAATTATTAAAGATCAGCGGCCACCCAACGCACAGGAGAAGTAAATGCTTCGGGTTTAGCAGATCGCTGAGCGGCCGATACAGTAATATCAGAAATTGAATGACCACCGTCTGGTTGGTACGAAACCGCATCCTTTCTGCATAAGCACTTGGGCAGATATATATTTTAGCCATCACTAATTATTGCAAAATGAGGAAAGATCGGTCAAAATGGAGGTTGCGTCGCCACAGGCGCAGCTAAGAAACCACCCCCCTCACTATCCCCGCTCAGGCGGGGTCTTCCTCTGGCGAGCATGGAGCGGTCGTTGCTCCAAAACCGCAGCCCGCGCCATTTCACGCCGCCCGGCGTAAGCCCCCGGGTTCGCCGACAGCTACTTGCTAGTCGCGACGTCAAGGGCCCACCAACGCTCGCGCGACCGAGCGAGTGCAGTCTGGCGCGCCTGATCCCAAGGTTCTGCCGAACTTCATCCAGCCTCCGATCCTGCCCGAAGTGAGTCCCAAGATCGCCAGTCGGACCTAAGTCCATCTTTCCCCCCGCGCGATCCCGCTTAGATTTTCCTAATCCTTGTTCAAAGGACACCAGGGAGGTTTTAGCAATGTTGCTGTCTCCAGTCAGAACCTCCCTGGTGAAGCTTTATCAATCGATGTCGGGCGTCGCTTTTTGAGAGTAAATGGCGGCTATTCATGCAACGAGCCGGGATAGAAGCGAAGATTTCGCTCATCTTAAGCTTGTGATGAGCGGCCAGACTAAACATCGGCTGATCCGATCTCTTGGGGAGGTCGCGGAGGCCCTTATCGCAGCATGTCCGACTGACGATGGCAAGGAATACATCGGGGCCGTGAAAACATGCCTAGCCATTCAAAGGCAATATCCAAGACAGCGCGTGCCGCACTTATTCGCGATGCGGAGAAAGCCGGTATTCCGGTAATGCCGTCGTTCATTGACGAAGTCCGCAAAAGGCTGCGAAGTGTCGGCGTCGCAAGACAATCCTGAATTTCGTTCGAGCCAACCCCCCTACGAAAGTAGAGGGCCTACGTCGGACCAAAGTCCGTTTGCCATCGCAGAACAAAGTTGGAGTGTAGGCGTATTGAAGGCGACCTCTAACATTGTCGACGGCAGGGATTTGCACCCTCCGACTTGAATGTGGGAGAGATCTCGCTCAGTGGTTAAGGCCGCAGACGTCGGGCCCCATCCGGCGGAAGCTCCGGAGTATATACGTTATTGTTCGGGTCTCGCCCCCTCGGCTCATTGATTGTGACTACTCGGGAAAGGAAATCGGGGGCTACGTTCGAAGAGTCGCGGAGAAGGACAAAGACGATACGATATTTCCCGGCGAGAGATGGAGCTAGAAGCGGCGTTCAAGCTGGCGGAGTCCCACAATGGCAACAGCACTCATCTCGTGTTCGTGGAATTGGCCGAAGGAGTGGAATGGAATCCGGCCTGGGGACGACTCCTTTGTCAGCCGAGCTGAACGGGAATGTATCGGCAGTGTGATTTTGCCGTTCAGCGTGCGAAAGGTGACGTGATCACGCCCCTCATGAAAGCGGGTAAGATGGCCTTTTTGATTGAGATCTTGCTGCCAGTGTCCCCCGGTGACGCCCATGGACGGTTCGATGCCGTGCGCAGTGAGCTGGCCGAAAAGTTTGGGGGCGTAACCATATATGCAAATGTTCCGGCGGAGGGGATATGGACCGAGGGTGGTTCCGTAGAAATAGACCATATCATCGTGGTCGAAGTGATGGCGAGCAATCTCGACCGGCAGTGGTGGGCATCTTATCGGAAGACCTTGGAGATCCGTTTCGAGCAAAACGAGATCGTCATCAGGTCAACGGCAATCGACCGGCTTTGACAGCTCGCGCTGCGCCTGGATGCCGATAATCCTCCCGCCGATCATTGAAGCGCGCGGGCGAACGATCCTTTCAATGCAGGATTGGCCCGATCGCTCTTGTTCGGCGCCGAGCACAGAGGGGCTTGTCGCGCAGGCACCAGGGCTCGACGTTCCCTCGCAACTGCTCGCATGCCTGCCCTACGTGTGACAATCATCGTGCTCGACATCATCTCGGCGGATCGCCGCCTGCGAAACTCAATGGCGTCGCCTCGCTGAGCGAGAGTTTCGAGCGATAAGAATGCCGCGCCAGAAGCGCAGTATCGCTAGTAACAGTCTTAAACTTTAAGCGTGGCGTGTTTGGGGTTCGAATGTCGGCGTTAAACTCATAACTCCTGACATGCCCGGCCTTTACTCCGGCGACGCGCAGCACGCCAGTACATTGCATCGTAACATATCTGCGGTTTTTGGAGCGGCTCAGTCGCTATCAAACCAGGGCGGCCGGCGCTGATCCAACGCTGACAGGAGACGAAACCGCGGGATGCACAGTGTCTAAACTCCCCGCGGTGTCTGATGCCGAACCGAAAATGAAAAAGCCTGCCGCGGGAGGAGGTGCGGCAGGCTCTTATACGAAACCGAACAGCGACTGGGAGGAGATGCCGCTGTTCCCTCAGGCGTCCCTTGGGAGGAGGAGTGAGGCGCCTGATTCGAAGCCCTGCGGGAGGAGGTGCATGGCTTCGATCTGCTCATCATACGCCCGGCATTATCGTTCACCAGCGCTTATGCTGCAGCGCAGCTATGATGCAGAAGCATTGCTACCTGTCGGGTCTGCATAAATTATAACCAGGTTTTTAACGAGCCCTCCGAGCCACCCGCCAGGGCTAAATATATGTCATTGAGCCTTTCGACTGGCATCGCCGACGGGAGGAACAAACGGGCGCATTCCCGTTGCAGCGTATTGATCCCCATGCGGCGATCTCGGATATTGCGTGCGCCGTCGGCATCCATGTCAACCAGCTCTTCCGGGAGGAGCTTTCCCGATGATACGTCAAAGCAGTATCCTGTGGCCTGGGGAGAACCATTCTGTTGGATGAAGCCGACTTTCGCGAAGTCGCGCGGCAGGGGACACCCACTCCTGCTACCATTTAATTGCATGGCATGCCAATAGCCGGTTGCTGCGGCGCAACATTGATGATTTGATACTTTCGTCGCTAAACTCTTTGCTGGATAATCATCTTGTTAGACGGCCATGATCAAAAACACGTGATCCTGATTGTAGAAGAGAACCGGGGCATCCGCGCAGAGGCGGTAACCGCGTGTAAAGAGTCCGGCTATGGGACAATCGAGGCTTCTAATGGCGCAGATGCGCTGGAGATCCTGGAAAGACGGGACGACGTCAGTCTGGTGTTCACATCCGTTAATATGAAAGGCCCGATAGATGGTGTCCAACTCGCGGTGCGCGTTCATGCAAGATGGCCAAAGCTAGCGATTGTTATGACGTCCGGGGTCGTAAGTCTGCGACAGTCGCTGCTACCGCAACGCTTTAGATTTCTCAGCAAACCATACGCGACCGAGCACTTAATGACATGCTTCAAGCTCCTAATCGAATTCGAACATCGACAAGAAGTCTCGTCCCCACAATGAGGTCTGCAAGGCAGAAACGCGAGCGCCGTTTCGCTGGCCTATCTCTGTGACAGACTGAAAAATCGGGCCGATGGAGGACGCTCGAATTCGACCCCTTTCGCCATGACGCGACGCGGCAGCTTTATCGTCAATGCGCCTTGCAGCGAGCATTCCGTCTGGCGCGATATCGGCAGCGTCGTGCTGATCCAATGGGATCGGCCCGTGAAAATACTTCAAGAGGAAATAGCGTGAAGTCGTAAGTCTAAGTTGTTGAACACGCTCTCAAATCCGGGGCCTTGAACAGATACACCATGCCCCTGTTAAAGGACCAAGAAAATTCCCGAAAATTTTTCCTCATCGATGCCTTGAAACCAAAACTCCGACAACCAGATAATTTTCGCTGGATGCCACAAGGGCCAGCGACAGCAAAGGCGTCGGTTGTCCGGCGTCTTCGTACCATGTTGCTTCAAGGAGGATATGGCTATGGCAACATCTTACGACTATGCACCGCTTTTCCGCTCGAGCGTTGGCTTCGATAGGGTCTTTAACCTTCTGGAAAACGCGCAGCGGGCCCGCTCGATCAGCGATTGGCCGCCTTACGATATCATCAAGTCGGGTGAGGACACCTATCGCATCACTGTCGCCGTCGCCGGCTTCTCGCAGGATGATCTTAACCTCACATTCCAGTCAAACCTGTTGACGATCATCGGAAACAAAGGCGAAACGCAAAGCGAAAGCTATCTGCATCGCGGGATTGCCGGCCGGCCATTCGAACACCGTTTCGAATTGGCCGATCACGTCCGGGTCTCCGGTGCTGATTTAACCAACGGTCTCTTGTCCATCGATCTGGTTCGAGAAATTCCCGAGGCGATGAAGCCACGGAAGATCGATATTCAGACGAATGCGCAACTTGCAAAATCAGCGAGTGCACCGCAGATCGAAACTCAGAAAGCCGCCTGAGGGCTTGATCATCGCAGTGGCGCTGGGAACCAGCGCCCTGCCTACCCTCTCTTTAACAATCGGGCTTTTGAAAGGAGTGCGCCATGAAACCCGATATGTTTAGAACACCTGTAACGGTTCTGGTCGGTCTCGGTATTCCGACGCGGGTCTCCACAGTCATGCATGCCTATCGGCTTCTGCTGGAATGGTCAAATCTGAATGATGATCCAGCTCATGCCGTTGCCGTAAAAACCTGCAAGGCAGCGCTTGCGGGCGAAATAGAGGCGGAGACTGCCCGTAGCGTGTTTGTCGTTTTTGCTGAGAAACACGATCTGCTCGCTCCCGAGATCAGTGCCGTGGTGACATCACGCAACCGGCACAGCAGCGACCCGCACCTGCGATGATCTCATTGCGCCATCGTCTGTGATCCGGCAGACAAGCATAAACCATGGTTGCAATCTATCGCATGCGCCCGGCGAGCAACGCCCCAACGGTTCCGAGGACACCGGGACCCAGGCGCAAAGACCACCTCCATGGGCAGCCTCGACGCCGCGCTCGGCGAGCGCCTCGATCAGTGCCGCACGGCGTTTGGCGTAGAGGTCGCGCGCCCGGTGGCCAAGGCCAAGGCCGAAGGCGAATGGTCACTCGTCAAGGCGGCCGACGGCAAGGAGATGTGGGCTTACGAAGGGAAGCCGCTTTACACCTTCGCCGGGGATAAGAAGCCTGGCGATATGACCGGCGATGGCGTCGGCGGCGTTTGGCATGTCGCCAAGTAGCCCTTCGCACCAGAGCCTTTCGCGCTGATTTCAAAGGCTCGAAACCGGGGATGAGGGCGACGATCTATCCGCGACGCGCCTCATCCCAATCCGACATCGAGACAATCACCCCATCGCCGGCGTTTTCGGAACCGGCATCTGCATCACAACCTCTTCAAGCGTCTCATCCTGATCGTCGCGCTATCGTGGTCTCTTTTGCTTCACCATCCGGCCCCGAATGGTCGCGCGAATACAACTGAATCGCGACAACAGAACCTCATGTCTGTCGACGGAACTGAGTTTGTTCTTGCGCTGTCCATTGGATGGTCGCTAAGGCATGTTGCGTGGTGGTGAGCTTTGTGTGGGACAAGCGACCTCGGCAATAGAATTCGAGAATCGAAGGCAATTCAATGACCGGACAACTTTCTCTTCCTCGTGATCGGATCTCGGTCCTTCTATTGGAAGGGATCAGTCAGAGCGCGGTGGACTACTTTGCGTCTTCCGGCTATGTCAATCTCACTCACTTGCCGAAGGCCCTGGATGACAAGGATCTCAAAAGTCATATAGCCGAAGCGCATATCATCGGAATTCGTTCACGCACGCAGCTCACAGAGGAAATTTTCAGCTCCGCCAAGAAGCTCATTGCCGTCGGCTGCTTTTCTGTAGGAACAAATCAGGTCGACCTGGACGCGGCCCGCCGACGCGGGATTCCCGTGTTCAACGCGCCCTATTCGAATACGCGCTCAGTCGCAGAGCTTGTAATCGGTGAAATCATCATGCTGACCAGGCGGATTTTCCCACGTTCGGCTTCCGCCCATGAAGGCGGATGGGACAAATCCGCGGTTGGTAGTCGTGAGATGCGCGGAAAAACGCTTGGCATCGTGGGCTACGGCAACATTGGTTCGCAGCTTAGCGTTCTTGCGGAAAGCATGGGCATGAACGTGCGCTATTTTGATCCTTCAGACAAGCTTCGCCACGGCAATTCAGAATCGATGGCCACGCTCGGCGAGCTTCTCGAAATCTCGGATTTCGTGACTATGCATGTTCCCGAAACCAGTTCGACGCAAAACATGATAGCCGAGGCCGAGCTGCGCAAAATGAAAAAGGGAGCGCTTTTCATCAATAACTCCCGCGGGACCGTGGTGGATCTCGAAGCGCTTGCGAAGGTTTTGAAGGAAGGACACCTGGCAGGCGCAGCCGTGGACGTGTTCCCGAAGGAGCCGGCATCAAACAACGAGCGTTTCGAAACGCCCCTCCAAGGTTTGGATAATGTCATTCTGACGCCGCATATTGGCGGCTCGACCGAAGAAGCCCAGGAGCGCATCGGCGGGGAAGTCTCCAGGAAGCTTGTGGAGTATTCCGACGTCGGCTCTACTCTAGGCGCGGTCAATTTTCCCCAGGTGCAGCTGCCGCCACGCCCAAACGGCACGCGATTCATCCATGTTCATGAGAATCGTCCTGGCATCCTAAACAGTCTGAACACGATTTTTTCGTCGCGTGGACTTAATATCGTCGGAGAGTTCCTGCAGACACACGGCGTAATGGGTTACGTGGTCATTGAAGTCGAGGGCGTCGGCCAGACGGCCGATGATATCCTTAATGCGCTTCGCCAGATTCCAGGAACGATACGGGCCCGATTGGTTTATTGACGCCGGTGGGAGCTATCACTCGCCCAAGTGTTCTGGCATAGCTGTTATAGCTGAACTCGCAGAAACCTTTATTGGAACTAGCGCCTGCACCAAATGTGCGGGAATGCGGGAATTCGCGTCACACGAGGGCGCGAGGGACGGCAGCCGCAGGAGTTGGCGTGTTAGCGCAGGCTGGACCGACTGCCCCGCGCCATCGCGTTCCGTTTTGAGGCGGAGGCCGCCATCCGCAGCCATCCTCTCAGCAGACGGCCCGTCCTGCATTCGCCTTGCCTTGCCTTTGCCTTGTTAGCGTCACGGAAGCAGTCATATAAGGCGCGATGAATTCAGATTCCAAGATATTCGTTGGCTTGCGACCTCTCCGCAAGAAGACAGATTCGAACCGGGAGCCGGATGGTCCCAAATGCCAATGGGACGGGTGCCAAAAGGGCGGTATTCACCGCGCTCCCGTTGGACGGGATGCAGAGGGATTGTATCTGCTCTTCTGTGCCGAGCATATGAAGGACTATGGCAGAGGCTACAATTTTGCGAGCAATCTGTCCGATCCTGTCGTCGCTCGCTATCAGAGAGAAGCGGCAAGCGGCGCCCGTCCGACATGGGGAAGCAGGATCCGTCAGCCGGCGGAGGCAGCGCTCCCCTTCACGGTCCGATCTGGTTCTGCAAAGGCGATGAATGCCCGCAGAAACGCTGCAGAACGTCAGGCGGCAAGAGCGGATCTCCAACGACGCAAGCTGAAAGTGCTGGAGGCCAAAGCGTTCGAAACACTCGGCCTTCTGGCGGAGGCAAGCCCCGAGCAAATCAGAAGCCGCTATCAGCAGGAGCTAAAGATGCACCATCCTGACGCCAACAGCGGAGATCGGAATTCGGAGGACGAGCTTCGGGCTGCGATCGACGCCTATAAGATCCTAAAATTGAACGGCTTTTGCTGAACAAAAAGAGCGCTGGCGAGCAGCGGCTCAGCCTCGACTACCTGCCCGGCCGCACGAGCGGGCCCCGATCTTGAAACCGACACCCCATTGTGTTGAAACCTTGGTCCAACCGCCGATCGATCGACCTTAAATCTGCAAGCGGGGCTTGCACGATCTCTGTCTAGTACGGCGGGCTTTGGCAGCCAAGCCCCCTGATCTTCTTTTCGGATTTGGGCATTTGTCGCTTGGGGCTTAACCGCAAGAGTTTCAGCTTAACGAGTGAAGTCGGTCCGCCTGCTCGTACTCTGCTTGCATCAGGGATTCTTGCGCTGTGATCCCGCGATCATCGCGTTCAAACGACGGTGCAGCGCAGGCGGCTCAACCTCCATCCGTACATTGCCAAGGGCGTAGCACATTGCGGGAGAGAACGGCATCAAGGCCCCAGGATATCGAGCAGAGTGTCGGACATCATATTCTCCAACGGATCGACGCCCAACTGGCCCAGTGCCTTTTCATGCTCGGGCAGCTTCGCTTTCGCAACAATGGCGAGAACGCGTTTCAATATGACGCCTCGCAGATCATGATGCAAACTCGTCGACCACCACCACCCATCGACATCTGCAAGATAAGCCGACACATAGGTTTCTGCTGTCAACTGCGGCGGCCTTGAGTTTTTCGAGCGCGAGCTGCTCAAGCAGCGCCGGATCCTGCAGCCATCCACCCTGATCTTGCTCGAATAGATCACGCATGAGCACGCCGCCGGCAGCTTCATACATATTGACGCCGACATAGACGGCGCGGCGGTCACTGGCGCGGATCGCGGTTTCGGTCAGCAGCCGGCGGATATAATATGGCTCGCGGCTGTGCGACCGCGAGATCGTATCCCAGACCTGCTCCTGGCGGACATGATCGTTGGTGATCGAGAACGCCATGATCTGCTCGAGCTTCATTACGTCTTCGGTGTAGAGATCGAGAAGCCGCGGCGAGACGGTCGCAAGCCGCAGGCGCTGCCTCACCGTGGCGACCGAGACGAAGAACCGCGCGGCGATCTCTTCCTCATCGAGTCCCTGTTCCCGCAGCGTCTGGAAGACTCGGAACTGATCGAGCGGATGCAGGCCGACGCGCTGAACGTTTTCGGCAAGGGAGTCTTCTTCGGCCGATGTCTCGTCGCCTCGCTTGACGACGCACGGGATCGGCTCATCCTTCGCCATGCGCTTCTGCTTCACGAGCAGTTCGAGTGCCCGATAGCGCCGGCCGCCGGCGGGAACTTCGTAGGTGCCGGTCTCCTCTCCGGCCTCAGCGAGAACCGGGCGGACGCTCAGGCTCTGGAGGAGTTTGCGACGGGCGATATCCTCAGCAAGATCCTCAATCGACACTCCCGTCTTGATGTTGCGGACGTTTTTCTGCGAGAGCACGAGCTTGTCGAAAGCGATGTCTTCCGATCGGTTGAGGGTGATTTTCTGAATGGCTTTGGCCATGTCATTTCTCCATGACGGACCGGCTGGAGCCTCTCTCCAATCCTGTCAATCCGTCACAGCTTTCCCTTCCCTCCTCTTCCTCTCTCCTCCTCGCTAACTGGCCAGCACTAGTCTCGCCGGTCGCGCCGCTCCCTGAGCCGCCCTCGCCACTCTCGCAGGGAGCCGAGCCGAGTATGCTCTTTCGCTCTTTCGCTGTTTCACTGAAAGACAGTTCCTCGCATGCTCATGCTCAGTGCCAAAGAATCCTATCCGTATTTGATCGAACGCCAGAGCCGCTCGACGAAGACGTTGTCGCGCCGTGCACCCTGGCCATCCATCGAGATTTCAATCCCGGCCTTCTTCAGCACCGCCGTGAAGTCGATTGAGGTAAACTGCGACCCCCGGTCAGTATTGAAGATGTCTGGCTTGTCATATCGGCAAAGAGCTTCCTCATCCGCCTCGAAGGCCGTCTTCATCGTGATCGATAGCCGCCACGACAGAACCGATCAACGATAACGAAGAGAAAGACGAAGCCCCCCGCCATGGGGATGTACGTCAGGTCCAATGCCCACACCTGGGTGGGTCTGGTGACCGCCAGCTTCCCGAGCAATAGACTGACCAGGCGCAGGTTTAGACGCGTTGGGACGACAGTAAATCGCCTCAATGCCCATCTTCTTCATCAGCGTCGCAACATGGAGCCGCCGTGACTGAAGCCGAGAAGCTTCGCCTGGCGGACAACGGACAGTTTGTGCTCGCGGTTGATCATTCCTTTCCGCTCAGCAGCCCGGCTTTGCCGAGCGCACCGGATAAAAACATTCGCTAACGTCAGCTCCCAATCTTGGCGTGCAGGATTTTAATTATCGACGGTCGGAGCCGCCGGTTCGGCTTTGGCGTCATCGCCGAAAACGCCTGTCGCTCCCTCAAGGAGCTGGTCTTTCCACTGTTTAGTCTGATTGGCTTGTCCGTCGAACTGCAGGGATAATTCCACAAGCGCTGTTAACCTCTGACGGCGGCAAGCGCCACCTTTGCCTTGAGAGCCGGGGCGATGGTTCCGCCGCGATCGTCTCGAAACCTCCGCAGTCGTCTCAGCGTATTTCCAATAAGGACGTCGCGCCGCCGCAATCGTACTGCGGCCGGAACTGGAAATCCTTAAAACAAACGATGCAAGCAGCGGCCGTATGACCGCTTAGCGATCGTTCCTCATGGCGGCTCGGAGCACATCATTGATGCGGTCTTGCCAGCCCGGGCCATCCTCCTGAAAATAGACGAGCACGTCGCTGTCGAGCTTCAGGGTGACCTGCTCCTTGACGTTCGGCAGCGCCGGCCGCGCGACGGGTGGTGCGGCGGCGACCTTTTTGGCGGGCTTGAACAAGGCTTCCGCGGCATGAAGCGCATTGACTGGGCGGCGTGGGGTTTTGGTCACGTTTCTCTCCAATGGTTCGCTCATTCCGCGGTCAGGCAGTCTTTCAAAGGGTTGATCGTCCGCCGGGACGCTTCCGGGTCGTTGACCTGCTCCGGTCATGGCAACGACCCCTGTTTTAGAAAGCGACCGCTCCTGCAGCAGTGCGTTGTATCGACCACGAATCTCACTTGACCATTAGAGGATACCAAATCCAGCCGGCTTGGTAAGGCGTTGGAAAGCTGGGCCTCGTTCCGGAGCCGCACGATGTGTAGCCGATTCTCATGTTGTGAATGTTCTACGTTTCAGCAGACCGAAAAACAGTCGTGTTAGCGCTGATGTTGGCTTGTTGAACACGGACAAGACTTCCAGCCCGCCCATAAGATCAAACAGATCGCAGCCATGGCTGGAGGGCAAGCCGTCCGGTATCGTGGGTGCAGGGCGAAAGAGCTCCGCGCCATCGCAGGCGCGGTGCCTTTGTCGATCTCATCAAGAGGCGAGAACGCCGCTCTTCTTGGCGGTCCAGGTGGCGATATAATCCATCAGGCCGGGATTGAGGCAATCGTACGGTTCGATACCGGATGCTTTCAGCTGCGCTCTGACGGCGTCCATCTTGGCAGGATCGAAGCCGCTTTCGATGATCGACGACACGAAGGCCGCAAAGCCGGGCTTTGCCCAGCCGGTTTCCTGGAAGCGCTCCGGATGGACGAAGGACAATCCCTGGAACGGGTGTTCGCGCTCGACCGGCCCGTACATATGCACGCCGCATTCCTTGCAGGCATGCCGCTGGATCAAGGCCGCGGCATCGACGACGGCGAGCTTGTTGCCGTTCTCGAGCACTTCGACGTTCTCGGTCGGCGCAACCGCCACCACCGAAAAGGCCGCACCCTCGGGCTTCCAGCATTTGGTGCAGCCGCAGGCGTGATTGTGGGCGATATCGCCCTTGATCCTGACCTTGACCGGATTGCTCGCGCATTTGCACACCAGCGTCCCACCGGCAAAGGCAGCGTCAGTCGCTCGAAAGCCTGAATCCACGGCCGGATGAATGGCTATGCTCATTGATGTTCTCCTTCCCTCCTTGGCCGTTTGCGTTATGCCCGGCCGAGCTCTGCAATCAATTCCCCAACCTCTGCGCATGCCAGCGCAGATGGTCCTCCATGAATGTCGAAATGAAAAAGTAGGAGTGGCCGTAGCCTTCCTGCATGCGCAGCGTCAGCGGAATGCCCGCTGCCTCGCAGGCCTGCCTGAGCTCGTCGGGACGCAGGCCGTCCTCCAGGAAACTGTCGGCCGTCCCCTGGTCGACGAAGAGTTCCGGGCACCGGCGACCGTCTTCGATCAACGAGCAGGCATCATAGGCCCGCCAGGTCTTCTCATCGGGCCCAAGATATTTCCGCAAAGCCGGTTTCGACCAGCCGGAGACCGAGGGATGGCTGATCGGCGCGAAGGCCGAGCAGCTCTTGAAGCGGTCCGGGTTCTTGAGCGCGATGGTGATCGCGCCATGTCCGCCCATCGAATGGCCGAAGATTGCCTGGCGGTCCATGTCGACGGGAAATTCCGCGGCAAGGAGGCGCGGCAGCTCGTCGGCGATGTAGCTGTACATGCGATAATTCGTTGAAAACGGCGGCTCGGTGGCATCGACATAAAAGCCGGCCCCCTTGCCGAACTGCCAATTGTCCGGCTCATCCGGAACGTGGTCGCCGCGGGGACTGGTATCCGGGCAGACGACGATCAGTCCGAGCTCGGCGGCAAGCCGCCGATATTCGCCCTTGTCCATGACATTGGCATGCGTGCAGGTCAGGCCGGACAGGTACCACAGCACCGGGCAATTGCCCTTGGCTGCCTGCGGCGGCACGTATACCGCAAATGTCATGTCGCAGTCGCAGGCCTCGGAGCGACTGACATAGACCCCTTGAGTGCCGCCATGAGACTTCTCGGTCGAGATGGTTTTCATGGCTTAGTAGACCACCACGCCGCGGATGCTTTCGCCCTTGTGCATCATGTCGAAGCCCTTGTTGATGTCTTGGAGTGGCATGGTGTGGGTGATCATCGGGTCGATCTGGATCTTGCCCTGCATGTACCAGTCGACGATCTTCGGCACGTCGGTACGCCCGCGCGCGCCGCCGAAGGCGGTGCCCATCCAGTTGCGGCCGGTGACCAGCTGGAACGGACGGGTGGAGATCTCCTGGCCGGCGCCGGCAACGCCGATGATGATCGACTTGCCCCAGCCGCGGTGGGAGGCCTCGAGCGCCTGGCGCATCACCTTGGTGTTGCCGGTGCAGTCGAAGGTATAGTCGGCGCCGCCGATCAGGTCGCCATTACGCTTGGTCATATTGACAAGATGGGGCACGATGTCGTCGCCAACCTCCTTCGGATTGACGAAATGCGTCATGCCGAACTTTTCGCCCCAGGCCTTGCGGTCATTGTTGATGTCGACGCCGATGATCATGTCGGCGCCGGCAAGCCTGAGGCCCTGCAGCACGTTGAGGCCGATGCCGCCGAGACCGAAGACGATCGCCGTCGAACCGATCTCGACCTTGGCGGTGTTGATCACCGCGCCGATGCCGGTGGTCACGCCGCAGCCGATATAGCAGATCTTGTCGAAGGGCGCGTCGGGATTGACCTTGGCAAGGGCGATCTCCGGCAGCACGGTAAAATTGGCGAAGGTCGAGCAGCCCATGTAATGATGGATCTTGTCCTTGCCGATCGAGAAGCGCGAGGTGCCATCCGGCATCACACCCTGGCCCTGGGTCGATCGGATCGCGGTGCAGAGATTGGTCTTGCGGGAAAGGCAGGAATAACATTCGCGGCATTCCGGCGTGTAGAGCGGGATGACGTGGTCGCCCTTCTTGACCGAGGTCACACCTGGACCGACATCGACGACGATACCGGCACCCTCATGGCCGAGGATCGCCGGAAACAGACCTTCCGGATCGGCGCCCGACAGGGTGAAATCGTCGGTGTGGCAGATGCCGGTCGCCTTGACCTCGACCAGCACTTCGCCGGCCCGCGGGCCTTCCAGCTGCACGGTCATCACTTCGAGCGGTTTTCCTGCCTGAACGGCAACAGCGGCGCGAACGTCCATCTTGATATCCTTCCTCGTAAATTGAATTCTGACTGCTAGATATTCGGATAGGCTGGCCTCGCCGCCGGCTTTCGCCGATCGCTGCCAAAACCAACCCGATCACGTCTCCGGCTCAACCTGGCACCAGACCGCGAGAAGCGGCCTTGCCGTGCATCTTATCGCGAATGATTGCCCGGCATCGTTTGCGAAAACAGTGCCGGTCGCGGCAGAGAACCACTGCGAATTGCCAAGGCAGATTTCTCCAGGCGAAAACAGGATGAAGGCCCGCGGCTGCGTCTGAACATGATCGGGAAACCGGGTGTAGCGGTCCATATAGATCACGCCGACCCTCAGATCGGCGCGCTCCTCCATGCCGCCGGGGCCGACCACGACAGCATGAGAATGCGTATTGCCGAAATTCAGGCTTGCAAACGGGCCCGAGCGGCCGCGCCGCCAGAGCAGGCTGTCGGCAAGACTTCTGAATTGGCCGGCGATCGCCTCGTATTTCCGTCCTGATTTCGCAAGATGGTCGATGGCGTCGTCAAGCCCTTCCGGCGCGCCGGCACGAGGCCCGCTCTCCAAAGGACGCACCTTGCCGGTTTTGAGCAGTTTCTGCAGAACCTTGCCCGCGACGAAACTGGCGACGGCTGGGGCGTCGGCCGACAACATTAGGCCGCCGACGTCGTTCAGGAATTCCTGCAACGGCCGAGGACGCCTTTCCCTGCCGATGTCGTGCAGCCGTATATAGGCCGGCTTTTCCTCATCGTTCAGAAGAAGATCGGCCCCACGTTTGATTGGACGTCCCACCGCGCGCGCCACGTTCAATCCCCTCGCTTAGAGCGCCTTTTCCAATTCCGGCAGAGCCTCGAACAGATCGGCGACGAGGCCATAGTCGGCGACCTGGAAGATCGGCGCCTCCTCGTCCTTGTTGATGGCGACGATCACCTTACTGTCCTTCATGCCGGCCAGATGCTGGATCGCCCCGGAGATGCCGGCGGCGATATAAAGCTGCGGGGCGACGACCTTGCCGGTCTGGCCGACCTGCCAGTCATTCGGCGCATAACCGGCATCGACGGCCGCACGCGATGCGCCGACGGCAGCCCCGAGCTTGTCGGCAAGCGGTAGGATGACTTCCTTGAACTTTTCCGCAGAGCCGAGTGCCCGGCCGCCGGAAAGGATGATCTTCGCCGAGGTCAGCTCCGGCCGGTCGGAGGCCGACAGCGCATCCTTCACGAAACGTGACAGACCCGGATCGGAGACCGCCGGGATGGTCTCCACTGTTGCGGAACCGCCTTCAGCTGCTGAGGCAAACGAGGCGGTGCGGACGGTGATGACCTTCTTGGCATCGCTTGATTGTACCGTCTGGATGGCATTGCCGGCATAGATCGGCCGCTTGAAGGTATCGGGGCTGACGACCTCGATGATCTCCGAGACCTGGGCGACATCAAGCAGGGCAGCGACGCGCGGCAGCACGTTCTTGCCGACCGAGGTGGCGGCCGAGAGGATGGTGTCGTAGGAGCCGGCCAGCGAGACGATCAGGTCGGCAAGCGGTTCGGCGAGATTGTTGGCAAGCGCGTCGCTTTCGGCCAGCAGCACCTTGGAGACGCCGGCGAGTTTGGCAGCCGCATCGGCCGCAGCCTTGGCGCCCTTGCCGGCAACGAGGATGTGGATATCGGAGCCGATCTGGCTTGCTGCCGTCAGCGCCTTGGCGGTCTGGTCGGAAAGGCTGACATTGTCGTGGTCGGCCAGAAGAAGAATGGTCATGATGGTTGCTCCTGTTCCTGCCCGATTACAGCACGCCGGCTTCGTTCTTCAATTTGTCGATCAGTTCGGCGACCGACTTGACCTTGACGCCGGCCTTGCGGCCGCTGGGCTCTTCGGTCTTCAGCACCTTCAGCCGCGGCGCGGTGGAGACGCCGAAATCATCAGGCGACTTCTTGTCGAGCGGCTTCTTCTTCGCCTTCATGATATTCGGCAGCGAGGCATAACGTGGTTCGTTCAGCCTGAGGTCCGAGGTGACCACCGCCGGCAGCTTGATCTCGATCGTCTGCAGGCCGCCGTCGACCTCGCGGGTGACCTCAGCCTTGCCATCGCCGATCTCGATCTTCGAGGCGAAGGTCGCCTGGGCCGAACCCAGAAGTGCGGCCAGCATCTGGCCGGTCTGGTTGGAATCATCGTCGATCGCCTGCTTGCCGACAATAATCAGCCCCGGCTGTTCGGCATCGGCGACGCCTTTGAGGATCTTGGCGACCGCCAGCGGCTCGACTTGATCGTCGGTCTCGACCAGGATCGCCCGGTCGGCGCCCATGGCAAGAGCCGTGCGCAGCGTCTCCTCGGCCTTGGCCGGGCCGATCGACACCACCACCACTTCCTCAGCCTTGCCGGCTTCCTTCAGACGCAGCGCCTCTTCCACCGAGATCTCGTCGAACGGGTTCATCGACATCTTCACATTGGCAAGCTCGACACCGGAACCATCCGGCTTCACCCGGATCTTCACGTTGTAGTCGACGACGCGCTTGACGGGCACGAGAATCTTCATTTGCAAAACCCCTTTATGTCTAGACTGCCGGCCATCAATGCGGCCGTTCGGCAAGCAGCGCCCAGAAGGCGAAGAGCGGTGTGTCCACCGACCTCATGGCATGTTTGATCCCGGGGATATTGTAGAACGATCCGCCGATACCAGGCGAAAACCAGTCCCCCTCCCCTTGCTGAAATTCCCCCTCGGAAAGCACAAGATAAACTTCCTCCGGCGGGTGGTCGTGATCGGGATAGCGCACGTGCGGCGCCAGCAATGTCACACCCAGCCACAGGTCGCTCCGCTCCTCCAATCCTCCCGGGCCGACGATCATGGCATTGGCATGCCCATCGACGAAATTGTCGCCGGCGGTGTGGTCATACTTGGTGCGCCGGCGCCATTCAAGCATCGGCTCGATGCCTTTGAACGCCTCAATCAATCGCGCCAGTGAGGGATCATAGGAGGGATCAACCGCAAGCGCCACATCAAGCTGAGCGCAGACGGGCAACCGGCTTCCCTGCCCCGCACGTGCGATCCCCGGCCGCTCCAGCGCCGCGAAAAATTGACGGATCGAGCGCCGGGACTCCGGGGCTTTCGCGAACTGATCAAAAGCCAGAGACGCAGCATCCACGAAACGCTGGAGGCTTTCTTCACGCAAACTCATATCATCCCCCGAAATGAGCGACCGACGAGCGGCCGCTCCTGCGATCATATATCCTTGGCGATGCGCAGGCCGTCATAAATGGCGGCATGCGTATTGCGCGCAGCGACAGCATCGCCGATCCGAAACAGCTGGAACTTGCCCTCAGGATTGCGCATGACGGACTGCGGCTCCCCAGAAAGAAGCTGGTCGTGCGACACCTCGCCGAGATTGCTGGAGCTGGGCTTCAGCTCGAAATAGAGTTCGTCGAGCGGGATGGTCCCGTGATTGACGACGATCTGGTCGAAGCTGCTCTGCTTGGCAATCCCGCCGTAATCGCTGCCGACATGGGCGACGAGCTGGTTGCCGCTCTTTTCGACGGCCTCCAGGCGATAGGTGACGGTGAAGGTGACGTCATGCTTCTGCAGGGAGCGCATATAGGGCACCAGGTTCATCGCCATGACTTCGGGCGCGAAGGACCGGTCCGGCGTCATGATCTCGACCTTGGCGCCCGCCTTCGCAAGAAACTCCGCCGCCTGAAGGCCGGCATGGTCGCCGGCATCGTCGAAGATTAGTACATTGGTGCCGGGCTTCACATCGCCGGAGATGATGTCCCAGGAAGAGACCACCAGCTCGTTGCCGCGCGAGAGAACCTCGGTATGCGGCAAGCCGCCGGTCGCGATGATGACGACGTCGGGGTTCTCGGCTGCGATCGTGTCGGCTTCCGCCCAGCTATTGAAGTGGAAGGTGACGTCGTATTTCTCGCACTGGCTCATGCGCCAGTCGATGATGCTGATCATTTCCCTGCGGCGCTCGCTCTGCGCGGTGAGCCGGATCTGGCCGCCGGCATTGTTCGCCGCTTCGAAGACGACGACCTGGTGGCCGCGCTCTCCGGCGACGCGCGCCGCTTCCAGACCGGCCGGGCCGGCGCCGACGATGACGACCTTTTTCCTGGCGTCGGCCTTCGCTACGATATGCGGCATGGTCAGTTCGCGGCCGGTCGCGGCATTGTGGATACAGTAGGCGGCTCCGCCCTGGTAGATACGATCGAGACAGTAATTGGCGCCGACGCAGGGACGGATATCGTCTTCCCGCTTTTCGATGATCTTGCGGACGATGTGCGGGTCGGTCATGTGGGCGCGGGTCATGCCGACCATGTCGACCTTGCCGGCCGCGATTGCGTGGCGGGCGGTGGCGACGTCGGGAATCTTCGCCGCATGGAAGGTCGGGAAGTCGGTCGCGGCGCGAATTTCACCGGCGAAGTCGAGATGCGGCGAATTCGCCATGCCCTGGATCGGGATCACGTCGGTGAGACCCGCGTCGGTATCGATGTGGCCGCGGATCACGTTCAGGTAATCGATGAGGCCGCTTTCCTTCAGGCGCTTGGAGATTTCGATGCCTTCGGCCTTGCCGGTGCCGCCGGGAAGACATTCGTCGGCGGTGTAGCGCAGGCCGAGAATGAAATCGTCGCCCACCCTTTTCCGGATCGCCTTGAATACGTCGAAACAGAAACGCAGACGATTGTCGAGCGAGCCGCCATAGGGGCCATCGAGCTCGTTGGTGAGCGGAGACACGAACTGGTCGATCAGGTGACCGTAGGCCTCGAGTTCAACGCCGTCCATGCCGCCCGCCTTCATGCGTTCGGCCGCGTCGGCGAAATCCTTGATGATGCGCTCGATATCCCAATCTTCCATCTTCTTCGGGAAGGCGCGGTGCGAAGCCTCGCGATGATGCGAGGGGGCGAGGACCGGCAGCCAGTCACCCTTGTCCCAGCGCGTGCGCCGACCGAGATGGGTCAACTGGATCATGATCGCCGCACCCTCTTCGTGCACGGCGTCGGTCATCTCCCTGATCCAGGGAACGATCTCGTCCTTATAGGCAAGCAGGTTGTTGAAGACCGGCGGGCTATCTTTGGAGACGGCCGCCGAGCCCGCCGTCATCGTCAAAGCCACCCCGCCCTTTGCCCGCTCCACCGTATAGGCGCGATACTTCTCCTTCGGCATCCCGTCTTCCGGATAGGCCGGCTCGTGAGACGTCACGATGATACGGTTGCGCAACTTCAAATGCTTGAGCTGATAGGGCTGCAGAAGGGGATCATTCGACATGGGCCGTGGTTC
This sequence comes from Rhizobium acidisoli, assembly GCF_002531755.2. NCBI lineage: Bacteria > Pseudomonadati > Pseudomonadota > Alphaproteobacteria > Hyphomicrobiales > Rhizobiaceae > Rhizobium > Rhizobium acidisoli. The sequence goes on from NZ_CP035000.1 coordinate 374,816, forward strand.
CGGATTAAAACATCGAGGGAGACGCTAAGCGTAATGTACATAGGTGTCAACGATGAAAACAGTTAAGTCTCTAATTTCGACACTGGTGTACATTTTCCTTGTGCACGGCTCCATAATTTGATAGGAGATAAGGCATGGATCAGGCTTTGAACGATACTGGCTGGCGCGGATCGCAGGAGGGATGGCTGGAAGCAGCTTATCACTCCCTGTTGGAATCCGGCGTGGATTCGGTGAAGATTCTGCCGCTGGCAAAGAAGCTCAATCTCTCGCGCACGAGCTTCTACTGGTTCTTCAAGGACCGGGAGGAACTGCTGAGCGCGCTCGTGGCGCTATGGCGCGAAAAAAACACCGGCAACATCGTCAAGCGGTCCGAAGCCTATGCGGAATCGCTGGCCGAGGCGATGCTCAACGTCTTCGATTGCTGGCTCGACAACGATCTGTTCGACGCGAAGTTCGAGTTTGCCGTGCGCAGCTGGGCGCTGCAATCCGACGAGCTTCTCGCAGAGGTCCAGCAGGCTGATCAGCTCCGGCTGGAGGCGCTGAAGCGCATGTTCATGCGGTTCGGGTTACCAGAAACGACATCGGATGTCAGAGCGCGCACAACGTACCTTGTGCAGATCGGATATATCTCCATGCAATCAAGGGAGGAACTCGCCGTCCGCATGAAACGGATTCCGGAATATATTGCGATCTACACGGGCGAAGTGCCGCAGCAGAGGGAGCTTGATCGCTTCTTCTCCCGGCATGGCTACAGGCCCGGTTAAAGGAGACCCGGATGAGCGTTTCCTTGAGGATCGGCATCATTGGCGGCGGCGGCTGGCTGGGCGGAGCAATCGCCGGCTCGATTGTCGATGCCGGCCTGGTCGAGTCTGGAAATCTCTCGCTCTCCTATCGCAGTCAGCAGCCGGATCGCTTCCCGAATTCTTTCTGGACCTCCGACAATCAGGCGCTTGCCGACCGCTCGGACGTGATCCTTCTGTCCGTTCGGCCCGATGACTGGCGCACCCTTGATGTCGATGCTGGCGGCAAGCTCGTCATTTCGGTCATGGCGGGCATCGGTCTCGCCGCCCTTTCGCAACGGCATAAGACCGGTCGTGTTGTCCGCGCCCTGCCGAATGCCGGCGCCGAAGTGGCCAAGTCCTATACGCCCTGGATCGCTGCGGGCGACATTACCGAAGGCGACCGCGCCATCGTCCGCGCCATTTTCGAGGCCTGCGGCTCACAAGACGAGGTCGAAAGGGAAAGCGACATCGACTACCTCACCGGCCTTTCCGGTTCCGGACCGGCGTTCCCGGCGCTGCTTGCGGCTGCCATGATGAGCGATGCCGTCGCCCACGGCCTGCCGGCCGAGATTGCGCGCCGCGCTGTCAATACGGTGATATCGGGCGCTGGCCGCCTTCTAGAGCGCCGAGACGAGTGCCCGGATGATGTCGTTCAAACCTTTCTTGACTATCGCGGCACGACTGCGGCGGCCATCGACAGCATGCGCGCTGCGGGATTCGACGCTTCGGTTGCCAAGGGATTGTCGGCAGCATTTCAGAAATCGGTGAGTATGGGAAAGGTTTCCTGACGACCGTTGGGGCGGGCACTGCGGCACCCCCGCTCGACAAGACAAGCCGCTAAACAGAGGGAACGAGAATGAAAAAATTACTTGCATCGACGTGTTTGACGTTCGGCCTGATCGGCGGCGCGTCATTCGCCAGCGCCGCCGAATGCGGCAGCGTCACCATCGCCAGCATGAACTGGCAGAGCGCCGAAGTTCTCTCCAACCTGGACAAGTTCATCCTGAACGAAGGCTACGGCTGCAGTGCTGACATCACCGTCGGCGACACCGTCCCGACGATCACCTCCATGGCCGAAAAGGGCCAGCCGGATATCGCGCCAGAAGCCTGGATCGATCTGCTGCCCGACGTCGTCAAGAAGGGCACGGAAGAAGGCCGCATCGTCCAGGTCGGCTCGCCGCTGCCGGATGGCGGCGTGCAGGGCTGGTGGATCCCCAAATATGTCGCCGATGCCCATCCCGATATCAAGACGATCGGCGACGTGCTGAAGCATCCGGAACTCTTCCCCGATCCGGAAGATCCGAAGAAGGGCGCCATCTTCAACGGTCCGCAGGGCTGGGGCGGCACGGTCGTCACCTCGCAGCTCTACAAGGGCTTTGAGGCCGAGAAGGCGGGCTTCACCCTCGTCGACACCGGCTCTGCCGCCGGCCTCGACGGTTCGATCGCCAAGGCCTACGAACGCAAGGAAGGCTGGGCCGGCTACTACTGGGCGCCGACCGCGCTGCTCGGCAAGTATCAGATGGTCAAGCTCGAAGCCGGCGTGCCGGAGGATTCTGCCGAATGGAAGCGCTGCATCACCGTCGCCGACTGCCCCGACCCCAAGCCCGCTTCGTGGCCGGTCGATCACGTCGTCACCCTGGTTGCCAAGCCCTTCTCGGAAAAGGTCGGGCCTGAAGTCATGGACTACCTGGCGAAGCGCTCCTGGAGCAACGACACGGTCAACAAGCTGATGTCGTGGATGACCGACAATCAGGCGACCGGCGAAGACGGCGCCAAGCACTTCCTGAAAGAAAACAAGGACATCTGGTCCAAGTGGGTTTCGCCTGAGGCAGCCACAAAGATCGAAGCTGCCCTTTAACACTGACTATCGCGGTGCGCCAAAAGCGCACCGCTTCTCACTCGCCGATAAAAACAAAAAGACTGCCGCGGCTCTTTGAAGAAAAGGGGAACCGAATGGAATGGTTTTATAAGTTTCCACATATGGACGACGACGCGCTTCGCAATCTGAAGAAGGCGATCGATGACGGTTTTCGCGGCTTCACCCGCGCCTATGGCGACGGCATCGAAACCCTGTTCGTGCCGCTGCAGCATTTCCTCATCGCCGCCGAGCGTTTCATGACCCAGACGCCGTGGCCGATCATCACCGCGATCATCCTGGCCATCGCCTGGTTTGCCAGCCGCAGCCTGAAGATCGTCGTCGGCTGTCTGGTGACGCTGATGCTAATCGGCTATTTCGACATGTGGGACGATACGATGCGGACGGTCTCGATGATCTTCGTCTGCACGATCCTGTCCATCGCCATCGGCATTCCGATGGGCATCCTGATGGCCCGCTCCGACCGGCTGCAGCGCGTCGTCAATCCGATCCTCGACGTCATGCAGACGATGCCGAGCTTCGTCTACCTCATTCCCGTCGTCATGCTGCTCGGCATCGGCAAGGTGCCCGGCCTGATCGCCGTCGTCATCTACGCCATCCCGCCGATGATCCGCCTGACCGATCTCGGCATCAGGCTCGTCGACAAGGACGTGCTCGAAGCCGCCGACGCCTTCGGCACCTCGCGATCGCAGAAGCTGTTCAAGGTGCAGTTGCCGCTGGCGCTGCCCACCATCATGGCCGGCATCAACCAGACGATCATGATGGCGCTCGCCATGGTGGTCATCGCCTCGATGATCGGCGTCCAGGGCCTCGGCCAGCCGGTGCTCAAGGCGATCGCCAACCAGTATTTCACGCTGGGTATCTTCAATGGTCTTGCCATCGTCGGCATCGCCATCATCTTCGACCGAGTCAGCCAGGCATATGGCAAAAGGCTCCAGAAGCATCGGGAGACCGTCCATGGCTGAGCATCGTTTCGGCGGCATCAAGATCCGCCACCTCTACAAGATCTTCGGTCCCAACCCCGCCGCGCATGTCGATGCGGTTCAGAAGGGATTGTCGAAGACCGAGCTCAACGAAAAGCACGGCCATGTGCTCGGCCTCAGGGATATCAATGTCGAAATTCCCTCCGGCCGCATCCAGGTCGTCATGGGCCTTTCGGGTTCGGGCAAATCGACGCTGATCCGCCACATCAACCGGCTGATCGACCCGACCGCCGGCGAAGTGCTGGTCGACGGCGTCGATGTCGTCAAGATGAACGAGACCGAATTGCGGGCGTTCCGCCGGCACCAGACGGCGATGGTGTTTCAAAAATTCGCGCTTCTGCCGCACCGCAACGTGCTCGACAACACCATCTTCGGCCTCGAAGTGCAGGGCATGGAGCGGGCGAAAGCCGTCGACGTCGCCATGCGCTGGCTGGAACGGGTCGGGCTGAAGGGCTTCGAGCAGCGCTATCCCAACCAGCTCTCCGGCGGCATGCAGCAGCGCGTCGGCCTGGCAAGAGCGCTCTCCAACGACGCCCCGGTGCTTCTGATGGACGAAGCCTATTCGGCGCTCGATCCGTTGATCCGCACCGACATGCAGACAGTGCTTCTCGATATCCAGAAGGAGATCAAGAAGACCATCGTCTTCATCACCCACGATCTCGACGAGGCACTGCGTCTCGGCGACCAGATCGCCATCCTGCGCGACGGCGAAGTGATCCAGCAGGGAACCAGCCAGGACATCGTCCTGCGCCCGGCCGACGACTACATCGCCAACTTCGTCAAGGAGGTCAATCGCGGCAGGGTCATCCATGTCGAAGCCGTCATGACGCCGCTGCACTCTGGTGCGGCGCCGGTTGGACTGGCGATTGTGGCGGGAACGACCGTCGAAGAAGCCGTCCGTATGCTGTCATCGGCGCCAGAGGGCGATGCCAGGGTGGTTTCGCCTTCCGGAGAAACCTTAGGGCTCGTCACCTTCCGCCAGCTCGCGAGCGCGATGGTGAACTCACAAGAGATGGCCCCCCAGCGCGACAGCGCCCTGTCGGTCGCCCTCTGAAGCTGCCAATGCGGCCGTCTTTCCGTTTCGCTGGCGACACCAAGCACGTCGCCATCTCCGGGAAGCCGGCCGCCGCAGGACCTTGAAGAAGCTTGAAATGGCTTCTTGAGGCCTGCCCGATCACAACACCGGCTGGGCGAGGAATTGCGCTCGCAGGGTATCGATGTCATCGAGATCCGAGACTGCGCCGCCCCGCGCCAAGCGCCCCATGCCTTCTATGAGTGTAGGCGGGCCGCCTTGGAGCTGTGACGCCGGAGTGTTCCCGCTGCTTCTTAAGCAAGCTCTTCCTGCGTGCCAAACGAGACCTTCAAGATCTCTATCCACCTTGCGCAAGCCGCGGCGCGAACATGCCTCCAGCCAGCGCTTTCCTATACATTTTGCGCAAAACCAGTCCAGACTGCGTCGCGAAAAGCCGCTTGGCCGACTTTATCGGCGGCTGACAATTGCTCGATGGCCACGGAGCAATAAGATGATTTTCGACCAAGGCCATGATGGTTTGCGGTCCTCAAGCCAAGCCCGTTCATCCATCACCCCCAAAAAGGATGGAAGGGATCGTACATACGCACCCCATCCTGTGCGTATGCCAGCATGCCTGTCTGCCTGCCGAAGGCTATTAAGCGGTCCACTATAGAACCTTCGGCAGGCGACTGCGCAGATCGGATCGGGATATTCTCCACAGCTTCAGATGATGATGCGTGTCTCGGCAAGATTACCGCGTTGAGCCTTTCGTGGCCTCACGGATACACCCCATAAAATTGCCTTTCTGCGTAATCGTTTCATCACCGATAGCCGGTGGCGCGACGACTTGCCTATTGTTCCCATGTCTGCCAGTTCCTGCCCGCAGGCTGCGAGAGACCGCTCGAATGGGAGCTATCGATAATGCATTCAACGGGTTGGTTTTTGACGCCTGCCATATCCGAATTCGGCCTGTATCGGCTTGCGCAAGACGCTGCTCCCGCAGTCGATACCACGCGGAAATCCACCTGCTCCGCCGAGGCCTGTTGCGCTCCAGGGGCCCGATCGACCGGGATATGGCCAAGTCTCGCCCATCGATCCGGCGACGATCGATGACGCCCGGCATGGCTGATAGAGGTAGGCACATCAATCCGTCAGCACGGATCGCGCATCGCGCCGGGATCTGCAGGCAGTTGAGAGGGGTAGGTCAGCGCAGCCACACTGAACAATGGGAGCAGCATGTCCGAAAATAGCCCTGCGCCATTCTCGTTCCGGTTTCGCGGTTCGTCCTTCGACAACATGGTCGAAACGCTCGGCGGCGCCTTCGGCGCCTTCGATGCCGAGCCTGTCGGCCGCGCCCAGGACTTCCACTGGGGGCTGGATTTCTCCGCCAATGACAGCGCTGTCCTTCTCACCGGCTATCACGAGGCGGAGTTTCAGTTCAACATCGAGCCGACCGTCGATACGGCGGAATACCTGTCGATTGTCGTGCCGCGCAGCGGCGGCATGGGAGTGGCTTACGGATCCCGCGTCGCCGAGGCGGGGGAAGGAAAACTGCTTCTCTATAACAATTTCGAACCAGACAGCGTCCTCATGTACGGCCAGTCGAATGTCATCGACGAATTGCTGATCAACTGGTCGGTGATCCTGCAGACGATCGGCCAGACGTTCGAAATGCCGTTCAGCGGCTCTCTCGATCTGCTACCCGAACTGGATCTGTCGACGCCGGTCGGCCGGACGATCGGCAACCTGACGGAGACGATCGCCATCGGCATGCGCGACAACGGCCCCTTGCTGCAGTCGCCGATCGCCATGGCGCATATGACGCAGGCGCTGGCCGATCTTGTCGTGCGCATGGTGCCGAACCGGCTGTCGCATCTCCTCGACAGGGGGCCTGCGCTCATCGCCCCCCGGCATGTGCGCAAGGCGATCGAATTCATGCAGGCCAATATCGATCAGCCGATCACCATGCCGAAGGTCGCCGAAGCAGCCGGCGTCTCCAGCCGGGCGCTCGAAACCGGCTTTCGCGCCTTCAGAGGCACCTCTCCCGCCGCCTATCTGCTGACGCTTCGCCTGCGCGCGGCGCGGCAGGAGCTGCTCGATCCCGAAAGCACGGAGAGCATGAAAGAGATCTGTCTCAAATGGGGCTTCTTTCATTTCGGCCGGTTTTCCGCAGTCTACAAATCGACCTATGGGGAATACCCTTCCGACACCCGGAAGCGCGTCTGCCGTTTGTAGCCGCCGGGGGTTAAAGCATGTCTCGCAAAGGTGTGCTGCGGTTTTGCCAGGCAAAGCGCGAAGCGCTTTTGCCGCAAAGACATGCGGAAAAACAAAGACCGAAAGCGTGACAAGCGAATCTGAAAGATCGCGACAACGCTTTAGGACGAAGAGGATGGCGGCAATTTGTAGTGCACTCTCATCGTCCTCGGATCCCGCTTGACGATCTTCAAGCAGGCCTTCCCTCTCCACCATAGCGTTGAGCTCCCGCAGAACGAGGGAATGCGCGATCCCGAGTTTGCGCGCAAAGGCGCGGCTGTCGCGCGCGATCCCAAGTTCGGCGGCGACGAGGAGGCCCGCTTGTATGGATGTCAGGCGGATGTCCCCGGCTTGCGCCGCAGCGACAAGGGCGAAAAATTGATCGGCGTCGGACGGCTCTTCGCTCACGCGGCGTTTCGCCCGCGCAAGGACACCATGATCGATTTCGAGGTGGGCGTATCGCTTTCCTTACCAGCGCTGCCGAGCGGCACCAGCACGTTCAGTTCGGGATAATAACCAGCGATGCTGCCCCTCGGAATATCATAGGGCACCAGGCGAAAATTCTCCGCGATGCGCTCGATGCCGTCATCATGCTCGCCAACCACGTCGATGCGGTCACCGGCCTCGGCTTTCATCGCCTTCAGGTCGGCGGGATGAATGAAAATGACCTGCCGCTCTCCGTAGACGCCGCGATATCGGTCATCCAGACCATAGACCGTCGTATTGTATTGATCGTGCGACCGGAATGTCTGCAGGGCGAAACGACGTCCATCGCCCTTTCGCGCCCTCTGATGCACCGTCTCCTCGGGAAGCGCCTCGGACGAGAACGACGCCTTGCCTGCCGGTGTGTCCCACTCCCGATGGCTTGCTGCGTTGCGCAGGTGGAAACCGCGCGGCTTGCGCAGGCGCGCATTGTAGTTTTCGAAACCCGGAATGGTCGCCTCGATATGATCGCGGATAAGGTCGTAATCGTCGGCGAGCGCCGCCCAGTCGACCACGGCGGAGCCGACCGTCGCTTCCGCAATGCCGGCAATGATGGCGACTTCCGAGAGCAGGTGCGGCGAGGCCGGCCGGTTGATGCCCGCCGAGCCATGCACCATGCTCATCGAATCCTCGACGCTGACGAGCTGGGAATTGCCGGCTTCGTTGAGGTCCATCTCGGTGCGTCCGAGGCAGGGCAGGATGAAGGCCGTCTCGCCCGGCATGAGATGCGAATGATTGGGTTTGGTCGCGATATTGACCGTCAATTTCAGCTGCCGCAGCGCCTTTTCGACGAGGGCGCTGTCGGGCGTGGCGCGGGCGAAATTGCCGCCGAGCCCGATGAAGGCCTCGGCCGAGCCGTCGAGCATCGCGCCGATCGCGGCAAGAACATTGTGGCCATGTTCGCGGGGGACGCTGAAGCGGAAGTGCCTCTCCAGCGCATCGAGGAAATCGTCGGCCGGCTTTTCGTTGATGCCGACGGTGCGGTCGCCCTGCACGTTGGAATGGCCGCGCACCGGGCAAAGGCCGGCGCCCGGCTTGCCGATATTGCCGCGCAGGAACATGAAATTGGCGATCTCGCGGATCGTCGCGACCGAATGCAGATGCTGGGTGACACCCATCGCCCAGGTGCAGATGACGCGTTCGGCATTGATATAGACATCGGCCGCCCGTTCGATCTCCTCCCGGTTCAGTCCCGACTGGTCCTCGATCTCAGCCCAGCCTGCGGCCTCGACCGCGGCCCTATACGCCTGAAAATCCGCGCAGTGTTCGGTGAGAAATGCATGGTCGAGCACGGAGGGCAGACCGTCGGCGACTGCTCTGTCTTCCGCGGCCAGTACGGCCTTGGCCATGCCCCGCACCGCGGCCATGTCGCCGCCGAGCTGCGGCTGCAAATATTGGCTGGCGATCTCGGTCGAACCGCCGCGCAGCATCTCGATCTTGTCCTGCGGATCGGAGAAGCGCTCGAGGCCGCGCTCACGGATCGGGTTGAAGACGACAACGCGCGCGCCGCGGATCGCCGCGCGGCGCAGGTCGCCGAGCATTCTCGGATGGTTGGTGCCCGGGTTTTGCCCGATCACGAAGATCGCGTCGGCCTCTTCGAAATCCTCTAGCAGCACGGTGCCCTTGCCGACGCCGACGGCCTGGCGCATGGCGATGCCGCTTGCTTCATGGCACATATTGGAGCAATCGGGAAAATTGTTGGTGCCGTAGACGCGCACGAACAGCTGGTAGAGGAAGGCGGCTTCGTTGCTCGCCCGGCCCGAAGTGTAGAATTCCGCCCGGTTGGGGGTATCGAGAGCCTTCAGGATGCCGCCGATCTCGGCAAAGGCATCCTGCCACGAAACCGGCAGATAGTGATCGCTCGCCGCATCATAGCGCATCGGATGCGTGAGGCGGCCGTTGAGTTCCAGTTCATAATCCGTCAGTCGGCGCAGCTCGGATACCGTATTTTCAGCAAAGAAGGCGGGCGTCGCCCGCTTCTCCGTCGCCTCCCAGGCAACCGCCTTCACGCCGTTTTCGCAGAATTCGAACGACGATCCGTGTTCCGGATCGCCCCAGGCGCAGCCCGGGCAGTCGAAGCCGTCCGGCTGGTTCGCCTTCAGCATGGTGCGCGCGCCCGAGATGGGCATGCCGCTTTGCAACAACTGCTTGCCGCAGCTCTTCAAAGCACCCCAGCCGCCGGCGGCCGCCGATTTCTTACCGATGAATTTTGTGTCCATGCGCCCTTATTGTCGAAGCGCAGAAAACATCAAGGCCGCAGGCGCGATGGTTTGATAGAAAAAATCTATCGAAGAAGGGTTCCGATCTAGCCGGCTTCCTTCATGGCATGCCGTTCCCCGTTGGGCGAATGAGCCAGAATGCGATTGCGGCCTTGGGTCTTGGCGTCATAGAGCGCCGCGTCGGCCTCGGTCAGCAGGCGGTTCGGGTTGGTGCGCAGAACGGCTCCGGTCGCGCAGGAGATGCCGATGCTTGCCGTCACCCGGGCGAATTCGCTGCCGGAATGCGCGATATTCTCCTGGGCGAGGCGCCTGGCGAATTGCTCAGCGACGATCATTGCGCCTTTGGCGCTGGTGTCGGGCAGGAACACCACGAATTCCTCGCCGCCGTAACGAGCGACGATGTCGGCCGGCCGGCTGACGGATTGGCGCAGACACTTGCTGACGACCCGCAGGCATTGGTCTCCGGCAGGATGCCCATAGGTGTCGTTATAGGCCTTGAAGCGGTCGATATCGACCATCAGCAGGCTGAACGGCGTGTTTCTCCTGGCGCTGCCCGCGGTCTCGCGGGCGAAAGCCTCGTCGAAGGCACGGCGGTTGACCATGCCGGTGAGGCCATCGGTTTCGGCAAGGCTCTTCAACTGCTCCGCCGACAGCCTGAGCGCGATTTCCGCCTGCTTCGTCGCCGTGATGTCGGAGACGACGGCCATCGCCGTGCCGTCTTCCGCAAGCCTTGTGCGGATGCTGCGCCAGTCGCCGTTGTGAAGCTGAACCTCTTCGTCCTTGTTGCTGTGCAGCGAGGCGGTGGCGGCCTTGATCCACCCCTCCACATCATCAGGGATACCGGGCCGCTCGCCGGTTTCGGCGACGCGGCGCAGGATGTCACTGATATGGGCGCCGACCACGCGGGCCTCTCCGGAGAGCGGGAAGGCATCACGATACTGCTCATTGCAAAACAGGATAAACCCTTTGCTGTCGTACATGGCGATGCCATCGGACATACCCGCCATCGCATGCGAGAGCAGGTTCTTGCTTTCGCGCAATTCGCGCTCCAGGGCGGTGCGCTCGGTAACATCGCGCGTGACGCCGGCAAGGCCGATCACCCGCCCCTGCTTGTCCCGCAGCGGCACTTTGGACGCGAGCAGGAATCTGCCTTCGATATGCTCGGCGGAATCGATCAGCGGCACCCCGGTGTCTATCACCTGCTGCTCGAGATAATATAATTTCTCGGCGAGCGGCCGCGACATCAGATTGAAATCCGACAATCCGGTCATCTCCGCCGTCGTCCGGAAACGGAAGAGGCGGGTCATGTTTTCATTGACGGTGATGAACCGGCTGTTTCGGTCCTTCACATAGAGATAGTCGGGCGACTGCGAAAATGCGGTCACCAATATGCTTCGCTCCAGCTGCCATTGCTGGGTCTTCAGGAGAACGAAACCACCTAGAACGGTCGCGAGACAATTCAACGCGGTCAGGGGAAATCCGACGCCGGCCAGCACATGGGCATTCACCAAGGTGGGAAGCAAAGCCATCGCGAGGACCAATGCAACGCCAAGGGCAAGGCCCAGCAGCGCAACGTCCTTCAGCCCCGGCGATCTCTTGCGGGTCCAGAAATGTCCGGCCAGACCAATGCCGGTCGCGAGGGCCATGGTGATGATCCCATCGACCATCGCCGCGCCGCCGACGGCAAACCGAAAGGTGATCGCCAGCAATGCGGCAAAGGCAGCCGCGATCGGCCCGCCGAACATGCCGGCCAATGCGAGCGGCGAAAAACGCAGGTCGATATAGATGCCGGGGTGAAATTCAATGGCCAGCAATATGGACCCGATGGAGGCGCCGCCGGCTATGACCCCGAAGGCGATTTTTTCCTGCCTGAAGGACCGGCGCTGAAACTGAATAGAAAAAAGTGCCCAGAGCGAAATTGCCAGGCACACGAAGGAAAGGTTGCCACCGAATTGCGTCCAATTGCCATTCACCGCGATGTATCCACCTTCCAATACATGTAACGAACTCATCATAGACGAAACTGGTTTGAGCTTGGTTAAACCGATCTCATGGGGCGGCATGGAGTATCGACCAGGCAAGGCTGGCACGCGTCTTATAAGGCATGTTTAACAAACGCCGTCCGCTTCGGCTGGACATGCCCGGCGATGGCACAATACTGCGCAATTCGGATAAGACTGCGCAATCGGACCATTATTGCGCGATCAAAAGGCTCACAGTTGCCGAGAGTTGCAATGGAAATTCACGGTCGGTTGCGTGCCAACGAGGAAGCCCGGCGTGGCCCGCCGGGCATTGTCGTCCGTTACTTGCAGATCGCCCCGGCCAGAAAGCCGCGCATCGCCTCGCCAAAGGGCGGCCGCATCATATATTCCGCTTCCACCATCTTGCTCTGGTGATAGACAGCGCGCGGATGCGAGAAGGCGAGAAAGCCGAACTTGCCGTGATAGGTGCCCATGCCGGAATGGCCGACACCGCCGAACGGCAGGCCTTCGGCCGTGACGTGGCTCATGCAGTCGTTGACCGTCACGCCGCCGGACGTCGTATTGTCGAGAACGCGGGCCTCCTCTTCGCCATCCCGGCTGAAGTAATAGAGAGCAAGCGGCCGCGGTCGGGCGTTGATGCGATCGATGACGTCGGCAATATCGCGATAGGGAAGAACCGGCAGCACTGGCCCGAAGATTTCCTCCTGCAGCACGCGCATATCGTCGGTGGGATCGAGGATCAAGGTCGGCGGCATGCGGTGGGCCGGCTGCTGCGAGAAATTCTCCCCCGCCGGATTGATCTCGACGATGCGGGCGCCCTTGGCCCTGGCGTCTTCGACCAGGCCCTGGACGCGGGCATGATGGCGGCCGTTGACGATCGACGTGTAATCAGGATTTTCCTTCAGCGTCGGATACATCGCGACGACCGCCGCCACCGCATATTCGGCAAAGGCTTCGACGCTTTCCTCGGGCACGTAGACATGATCAGGCGCCAGGCAGATCTGCCCGGCATTCAGCGTCTTGACGGTCATGACGCGGCGCGCCGCGTCCGCGAGATCCGCCGAGCGGCCGACGATGACGGGCGACTTGCCGCCGAGTTCGAGCGTCAGAGGCGTCAGGTTTTCGGCCGCCGCCCGCATGACATGATGGGCGATCGCCGTGCCGCCGGTGAAGATCAGATGGTCGAAGGCAAGTGATGTAAAAGCGGTGCCGGTCGCCGGTCCACCCTGAACGACGGCGATTTCCGTGTCGTCGAAGGCGCGGGCGATCAGTTCAGCCATCAGCGCCGCCGAAGCCGGCGTCACCTCCGATGGTTTGATCATGGCGCGATTGCCGGCAGCGAGAATGCCGGCAAGCGGCGCAAGGGCGAGCTGATAGGGAAAATTCCAGGGGCTGAGAATCCCGACCACGCCCTTCGGCTGATAGACCACTTTGGCGACCGCATCCGGGAACAATGCCTCGTGTTCTTCCGGCTTCAGCCATTCGGCCAGATGGGCCTTGGCATATTTGAGCGAACCGACGCAGGTGAAAACGTCGAGCAGCAGGCTTGCCTCGACACTGCGGCTGCCGAAATCCTCCGACAGCGCTGCGGCAATCGCATCTTTATAATCGACGAGAAGGCCGATGACGCGGTCGATGCGATCGACGCGGACCGCAATATCAGGTGGCCCGTCCTTCAGGAAGGACGCCCGTTGCCGGGCAAGCAGCGCCTTCATGGCATCGGGACTGGTATCGGCGGCGAGTGGGGTGACGGTGTTCATTGTTTCCTCCCTTGAACGGTGTCAGGCGGCCGGCTGGCGCACGATCGGTTTCAACACGATGCCCTTTTCCGAATCCTCCACCGCCCGGTTGATGTCGGCGAAATCATAGAAGGTGACGAGCCTGTCGAAGGGGAAGCGGCCCTGCCTGTGAAGGTCGATCAGCAGAGGGATCAGCACATCAGGATTGGAATCGCCTTCGACGATGCCGCGCACCCGGCGTCCGCCGGAGAGAATATGGGTGAGGTCGAGCGTCAGCGTCGCGCCGTGGGGCGAGGCGCCGACGATGCCGCAGGTGCCGCGCGGCGCCAGCACACGGACGCATTGATCGATGACGGCAGGCACGCCGGAGGCATCGATCGCATAATCGACGCCGGCGCCGGTCAGCGCCATGATCGCGGCAACCGCATCACCCGTCTTGCCGTTGACGATGTCGGTCGCGCCGAGTTCGGCGGCAAGCGCCAGTCGCGCCTCGTTCACATCGACCGCAATGATCCGGGAAGCGCCGACGATCCTTGCCGCCATCACGGCGGCAAGACCGACCGAACCCATGCCGAAGACCGCGAGCACCCTTCCCGGTTCGACCTTGAGCGCATTCATGACCGCGCCGGCGCCGGTCTGGATGCCGCAGGCAAGCGGCCCGAGCAGCGCCAGATCGGCATCTTCAGGCACTTTGACGATATTGCGCTCATGGCAGAGCGCGTGACTGGCAAAGGAAGATTGCCCGAAAATATTGCCGTTCACCCGCTCCCCTCTGTAGGAGAGCCCGCTCGAACCATCGGCGCGCGCACCGAAGAAATTGCGCGGGAAAAATTCGTGGCAATAGGTCTCTTCGTGATCGTTGCAGCTCGGGCAATGACCGCAGGAATTGAAGGTCATGACCACGTGATCTCCCGGGACCACCTTGGCAACGCCCGGCCCGACACGCTCGACGATTCCAGCACCTTCATGACCGAGCACGACCGGCTGCGGCACCGGCAGATGCTGGTCGCGCATGACGATATCGGTGTGGCAAACCCCGGTGGCGACGACGCGAACCAGGATCTCTCCCTCGCGCGGCTCCTCCAGATCGAGACTTTCCAGCGAAAACGGCATATGCGGAGCACGCGCCACCGCGGCATGGATTTTCATTCTATCCTCCTCCCGATGATCAGCCCGCACGCGACCCGGCGGGCCGGGTTCGCTTCCTCAACGGCTGCGCTTGTAGGCGCCGAGCCCCGGCTGATAGGTCTTGTCGTCGAGGAACTGCTTCAACCCCTCGTCCCGCCCCTTGGTCTTATCGAGAAACAGCATCTGCTCCAGCTTGGCGTAGATGTAATCGTCGGCGAGATCCCATGGCAGGTCGCGCACGCGCTTATAGGTGTCCTTGGCGGCCTTCAGCGTCACCGGGTTCTTTTCGAGCAGGCCGGCGCAGATCTTGCGGACCCGGGTTTCCAGCTCGGCGAGCGGCACGGCCTCGTTGACGAGACCCATTTCAGCCGCCTTGCGCCCGCCGAACAGTTCGCCGGTCATGATGTAATAGAGGGCGTCGCGATGGCGCATTACTTCGGCAACGGCGCGGGTGACGTTGCCGCCCGGCAGAATGCCCCAGTTGATTTCGGAAAGGCCGAAATTCGCTTCCTCGGCGGCGATGGCGAGATCGCAGGAAACGAGCGGCGTGAAAGCGCCGCCGAAGCACCAGCCGTTGACCATGGCGATCGTCGGCTTTTCGAAATACATCAGCCGGCTCCACCAGCCGCCGGATTGGCGGCGCGCCTTCAGCGTGGCATTGCGCGGCTTGTCGTCGTTGTCGCGGAAATATTCCTTCAGATCCATGCCGGCCGACCAGGATTGGCCGGCGCCGCGCAGGACGAGGACACCGCAGCGTTCGTCGCCCTCGAGTTCGTCGAGCACCTCGAGCATTCGGGCATTGAGAGCCGGATTCATCGCATTGCGCTTTTCAGGGCGGTTGAGGGTCACGAAAGCGATGCCATTGTCGAATTCGACCAGAACCGGCGATTGGTTTTCAGTCATCAGATCACTCCATTGGTTTCGGCATGAATGCCGGGGCCGCTTGATCAGGCCTGTCGTTGAAGGGTTTCGGAATGCAGCTGGCGCAGAACATGTTTCTGCACCTTGCCGGAGGCAGTGCGGGGAATGGCCTCGACGAAGAGGATGCGCGTCGGGCGCTTGAAGGCGGCGAGCCTTGCCGCGCAATGGACGGCGATCGCCTCGGCCGTCGCCGCAGCACCCGGCCGCAGCACGACATAAGCGATGCCGCATTCGCCCCATCTGACGTCGGAAATGCCGACCACCGCGACGTCGAGAATATCGGGATGGCTTGCGAGCGCGGCTTCGACCTCGGCGGGATAAACATTCTCGCCGCCGCTGATATACATGTCCTTCAGGCGGTCGACGATGCGATAGAAACCGTTGGCTTCGCGCCGGCCGAGATCACCGGTGCGGTACCAGCCGTCAGTGAAGGCGCCCTCGCTTTCCAGCGGCTTGTTCCAGTAGCCCGGCGTCACCGCCGGCCCGCGCAGCCAGAATTCGCCGATCTCCCCTTCCCCGACATCGCGGCCATCCTCGCCGACGATGCGAATGTCGAGCAAGGGCGCCGGCAGACCGACGCTGCCGGGATTATCCTGCACCGCGCGCCGGTCGAGCGGCACATGCAGCACCGTTCCCGCCTCGCTCATGCCGTAGCCGTTGACCAGCGCCACGCCGTCGGCGAGGTAGCTTTCGATCAGCGCCTGCGTCAGCGGCGCGCCGCCGACGAAAAGCGCGTGCAGGCCGGAGAGAGCCGCGGCGCTGTAGGCGGGATCGTTACGCAAGGCGAGGGCGATCTGCGGCACAGCGAAATAATGGGTGATGGCGCGCTGCCGGTCGGCAAGGGCTGCCAGTGTGCGCGCCGGGGTGAAGCGGTCGGAGATGACAAGCGTGCCGCCCAGCATCAATGTGGTGCGCGCCACCGCGATCAGCCCGATCGTGTGGAAGAACGGCAGGTCGCACAACGCAACGGTTTGAGGCCCGATTTCGCCGACGAAAGAAAAATTGATGCCGGCAAAAAAAGCATTGCGGCGGGTGATGACGACGCCTTTCGGCTGTCCGGTCGTGCCCGACGTATAGAGAAGGACGCAGGCTCCATCGGCATCGGCAGGCACGGGCTTCATCGGAAGGCTCGCCTCGATCCGCGCCGCAAGGCTAGTTGGGCCATCCGTCGAGATCACCGTCATCTCGGCATCGGCATCCGCAAGGCTCGCCACGACAACCGAAAACTCCTCGTCGTGGATCAGGAGCGCCGGCGTGCAATCGGCAAGGATCGGCCAAAGCTCGGCGGCGTTGAGGCGCCAGTTGAGCGGCACGTAGATGGCGCCGGCACGCTGGCAGGCAAAGGCGAGCACGATCGAGTCCATCGAGTTGCGTGCCAGCATGGCGACGCGCGCTCCGTCCCGCCGCGCCCCGAGCATAGCGCTCAGAAGGCCGGCGCAACGGGCGATCCGCAGATCGAGTTGGGCATAGGTCAGTTGCCGGTCGGTGGCGATCTCGAACAGAGCCTGACCACCCCCCGCGACGCGGGCGCGGTAGAGGATAGGGTCATCCGTCACCAGTCCGCAATCCGCCTGCGAAGCCATCCCGGAAAAGGAATGCGCCATGATTTCCTCCCATGCCCACCGCTCCCACAGCAGGCACCAAATTTGTATGCAACACATACTAATATCTTTTCCCGGAGATGCAAGAGCCGTCTGCAGCAATCTGCTCATTCGGGCGGGCATCGGAGAAATTGCGGCCGCCGATATTGACTAACCCGCTGATTTTGATGGTTATGGCGCCTGAACGAAGCGAGACGAATGATGGCCACAAAACCACCGCAGGACGAAATCGAAGCCGAGGAGGCCTCCGTTATGCCGCCGCTCGACGTCGGCCGGCTCGGCAATCTCCTGGGCTTTCACCTGCGCATGGCGCATGTGGCGATCTATCGCGATTTCGCCGAAACCATGGAGGAGCTTGGACTGACTCAGAAGCAGCTCGCGGTGATGGAACTCGTCGCCGGCAATCCGGGCGCTTCGCAAATCGACCTTGCCAATACGCTCGGCACCGACCGCGCGACGATGATGGCCCTCGTCAACCGGCTGGCAGCCCGCGACTTCATCGAGCGCCATCCTTCCGCGGCCGACCGCCGGCGCCAGGAACTGCGTCTGACGAAGGCCGGACAGGCAATGCTTACGCGGGCGCGTAAACTGATCGATACGCATGAACGGCGTTTCATCGACCTGTTTTCATCAGACGAAATGGAGGCGCTGCTGGCGGCGCTGAAGCGGATCTATAAGGGGCACTGACCCCGCTTCCGCTTCGGAAGCACGCTGCATCCAAGCCTGTAGATTTCTATTGGGAAAGTCCCGTGTTATGATCCCGGTCCAGGCGTCGTCCGCCGTGGGTTCTGCACACGGAGACTTGTCTCATGAGTGAAATGGACGTGCTTTTTGCCACCCTGCGGCAGGCGGCTGACCCGCAGACGGTCGAGTGCATCGAAAACGTCGTCAAGCATGGCTCGGATCGCGATCTCAATCGCATCAATGCGCTGGCCTTCGCCGAAAAACATCATCTCGATGAAGAGAAAACCATCGCAGCGCTTCTCCATGCCGCCCGCATAGGCGCTTTCGAGATGACCTGGAATGTGCTTTGCCCGGGATGCGGCGGCGTCCTCGACAGCGGAGCAACCCTGAAAGGCGTCGTCCAGGACACCTATCATTGCGCGCTGTGCGCCGCCGGATACGAACCGACCCTCGACGAGATGGTCGAGGTCACCTTCACCGTCAGTCCGCGTGTGCGCAGGATCGCTGCCCATGATCCTGACCGGCTGCCTCCGCTCGAATATTACCGCCAGATCTTCTTCAGCTCCGGCGTCGACCTGCCGGAGGATCTGGAAGCGAAGTTTCAACGCATCCTGCTGGAGATGATCGAGCTGGCGCCGGGCGAGAAGGCTTTCGTCTCGCTGCAGCTGCCTTCGCAATTCGTCATCATCTTCGATGCGGTCACGCACTCGGCGCAGTTCATCGATGTGCAGGGCGAGCCCACCGGTGAGCGCCAAAACCTCTCCATGGTCATCAGCCGGGGGCATGCGCTGAACGATACCGTGACGCTGCGCCCGGGCTTGCTGCGGCTCGCCCTCGAGAACCACACCGATCGCCGCGTGGTGCCGAATGTCTGTATAGCGGGAGATGAGCTGCATGATCTCTTGGGCCGTCGGCGGCCTTTTTTGACGGCCAAGCGCCTGCTGACCAACCAGAGCTTCCGCGACATCTATCGTACCGACACGCTCGACGTCGACCAGCGCCTCAAGATCACCAGCCTGACTTTCCTCTTCACCGACTTGCGGGGCTCGACCGCGCTCTACGAGCGCGTCGGGGATCTTGCCGCTTTCGATCTGGTGCGGGCGCATTTCAGGGTTCTGCACGAGATCGTCGCCACGGAGGCCGGCGCGGTGGTCAAAACCATCGGCGATGCCGTGATGGCGACCTTTCCGAGCCCGGACCGCGCGGTGGCGGCAGCACTCCGCATGCGGGAAGCAATGCTTCGGTTGAATGCCGAACACGGCAGCGACGATCTTCTCCTGAAGATCGGCATCCATGAGGGACCATGCCTCGCGGTCAACCTGAACGACCGGCAGGACTATTTCGGCCAGACCGTCAATATCGCCTCCCGCGTCCAGGGCCTTGCCGACCCCAATGTCATCATGACGACGGAGGCGATTGTCGGCGATATCAAGGTTTCAGAGATCCTGCACGACAGCGGCATCAGCTCCGCCTCCCGGATGGCGGAGCTTCAAGGCATCGGGCGGGAGGTGAGGATCTTCGCGCTGTCGTGACGTTGATCTTCTCGTCGAGGTCAAGTGAACTTCAGCAGTTTCCGCTACGGTCCATTGTGGACTTTCATTGAGCAATCAGTGTTCGACAGCTTCGCGCCTTCGCTCCGGTCAGAAGGCCGGTCGGGTCACCTCGCAAGAGCACACTTTCCCTTGAGGGGGCGTTTCCCGATCCGCGCTACTCGCCTATGCTGAGAGCAATTCGTCGAGCTGCTCCAACTGCTCCGGCAATGCGGCTGCCGAGCCCTGCAGGGCTTCCTCAAGCGCCTCGTTGGACGGATAGACTTCGTGGAATTTCAATAGTGTCCTCCCGCCTTGGTCCTCGAACGTCACGGTCGTGATCGCACCTTCTTCGCCCTCGTCGTTGGTCCAGACGATGCGTTCGTTCGGCACGACCTCGAGATACTTGCCGTAGAAGGCCATGGTGTCCGAACCGTCGGCGCCGAATTCCAGCCGATATTTGCCGCCGGTACGGACGTCCATATCACACGATACGAGCGAAACGCCGGATACCGATTTTGGCACCCACCAGCGTTGGAACAGCTCGGGCCGGCTCCACGCCTTGTAAACCGTGCTCGGCGGCGCATTGAATATCCGCGTTACCAAGAGTTCGCGATCTCCTCTGCGCTCGACTGACGTGCGGTTCTGCGCACCATCTGCACTGTTGACTTGCTCAGTCATCGCTTCCCTCCTGTTTCATTTCGCTGATGATTTCGTCCAATGCTTCGAAGCGGCCCTCGAAGAGCTTGCGGTGCGCCTCGATCCACTCGGCCTCCACCTTGAGGCCGCGTTTCCCAAGCTTGCAGGTTCTCACCCGCCCGACCTTCTGCGTGACGACGAGCCCCGCTCGCTCGAGAACCTGGATGTGCTTCTTCATGCCGGTCAGCGTCATCTGGAACTTATCCGCGAGACTGGTGATCGACGCGTCGCCCCGCCCAAGCTGATCGATGATCCCGCGGCGGGTCGCATCGGACAGCGCCGCGAACGATAGATCGAGGGGAAGGCCTGGATACTGAACCATTTAGTTCAGTATTAGCCTGCTCGCACAGGAAACGCAAGCATTCCGAACGTTCCATGCCGTAGACCGCACCGCGGCGGCGGCGGCAGAAAATCATCTGGCGCGCGACCGACAGCTGCAGATGTGCTCCTGCCGGGCTTCAGGTAAGTTGAGCGAGGATATCGTCGACGACACTTGTGATGGTATTCGCCGTGTCGATATTATTGCCGGCCGGAAGATGCTCCCGGCTACGATGGTAGCGGAGCACCAGCGCCCGCTCGGCCGGCTCGAAGCCCGGCTCGTTCGGGCGTCCATCCAGTCGTCGGTTCAACGTCTCAACGTCGATGTCGAGCACGAAAACCTTATCGAACAGGTCGAGGAATTTGTGGAAATTGCGCGAACCGCCACAAAAGAACGTGGCAGGACGGGTGGTGTCGGCAGCGATCGCTCGGACCTTGTCGACAGGCCAGATCCAGTGAGCGTATCCCCAGGCGATGCGGTCTGCGCCTTCGGGTGGTCCTGCGAGCGCCTGGCCTGTCTCGGGGTCGCCGACATAGGCCAAAACGCGGTCACCATGGACAACATGGTAGCCCCGCCGCTCCAGTTCGGTAGCGACAGACGTCTTTCCAGTCCCCGAGCCGCCTTCGATCAGATAGTTCTTGATGCCCATGAGCCCTCTTTATCACGGCCTTCAATACGGTGAGAAGACACTCTACCTGGGTGTGTTCCGCCAACGAGCTCACCTGATCAAGGTTGGCATTCGGTACAGTTGGATTAAGGGTGAATGTCCGGCGGGATCGCGCCCCATGTCGGCCGTAGAAGTCGATCTGGTACCGTTCGCCATATTCGCCGCGCCCGAGATGTGACGGGGGTCTACGGTGCGGCGGGCGGTGGCGGCACGCTCGGCAAAGGGGCGCAGATGATCGTCATGACCAATGAGAAGGGCGCTCAACTCGAACTCTCAGGCAAGCAGGTAGGCCTGCAAATCAACGCTGATCTCAGCGGTATTGCCATCACGGTAAAGTAAAGTTGGCGTCAAGAAGCCCCTGAAGCAGCGCCAGATTTGGGCGATCCGCTTCTTCCTAGACCGGGAAGGGCGGATGAGAGATGCTGCGCTGTTACGCCGAGCCATTTCGGCCGGTGGAGTAATCGGCCACCGGAACGAAAAATTTAAGGGCGACAAGTTGCATCTTTCACTACGCACCAAGCAAATTGCCACTGTCGGAAGCACCCTCCGGGGAAGCTCCACATACCAGCACCAACAGGTGTCACCCGGCACTACCGGGGTGACAGATCGTCCTGATGACGTTGGATGAAGGCCGCGGTCCGGTCGATATCGTCAAGACCTGATGAACGAGAGCAGGTCGGGGTTAAGCACATCTGCATGTGTGGTCAGCATGCCATGGGGGTAGCCCGGATAGGTCTTCAGCGACCCGTTCTTGAGCAGGTCGACCGCACGCGGAACGGAACTTGCAAATGGGACGACTTGATCGGCCTCGCCATGCATCACGAGCACCGGCACGGTGATCTTTTTGAGGTCTTCGGTATAATCTTCCAGCCAAGAGTCGACAGTCGCGTAGTGAGCCAGGGCACCACCGGCCATGCCCTGGCGCCACCAGTTCGCAATGATCGCCTCCGAAGGCTCGGCCCCGTCGAGGTTGTAACCGTAGAACGGGTTCTCAGGGACGAACCGGAAGAACTGCGACCGGTTGCCCAGCACGCCCTCGCGGATCGCTTCGAACCACTCCGGCGGCTGACCGGACGGGTTTTCCTCGCTCCGGTACATGTTCGGCGTCAGGGAAGCGACCAGTACCGCCTTCGCGACGCGCTCCGGGTGGCGGGCGACATAGCGAGCCACCTCACCGCCACCTGTGGAGTGGCCGATGTGGATCGCGTCGCGCAGGTTGAGGTGCTCGGCCAGGGCCGCGAGGTCGGCAACCCAGTGGTCCATGTCGTTGCCGGTGCCGGGCTGGTCGGACCGGCCGTGGCCGCGCCGGTCGTGGGCGATCACCCGGTAGCCGTGGCGAAGGAAGAAGGTCATCTGGGCGTCCCAGTCGTCCGCCGATAGCGGCCAGCCGTGGCTGAATACGATCGGCTGGCCTGAGCCCCAGTCCTTGTAGAAGATGTTTACGCCGTCCGTCGTAGTAATTGTAGGCATCGTGTCGCTCCATCTGCCCTGTTGAACATTCGTTTTTGGATACAGCTGATTGCGAAATACCTCCGGTGAGGCGTGTTCGATCATATCCCAAAACTGCGACGTTGACTAAATCCCCTCTTTATCAAGGACAAATACCTTGTACGTTGGAGCTATGCCTTGAATGTATAGCGAGGACCCGATGGAACTCAGGCATTTGCGCTATTTTGTTGCTGTTGCGGAAGAGGGAAGCTTACTGACCGCAGCCGAGCGGCGGCTACACACTTCCCAGCCCTCACTCAGCAGGCAAATTCGCGATCTGGAAGCCGAAGTCGGTGTAAAGCTGCTGGAACGGCAGCCGCGCGGCGTGACGCTCACCGCCGCAGGCAAAGTGTTTCTTGATCACGCGCGGCTGGCGTTATTGCAAGTCGAAGCGGCTGCGGAAGGGGCCCGGCGGGCAGAGCGGCCGGAAAAGCAGTCGTTCACTATCGGTTTTCTCGCAGGGCAAGAGGTCGTGTGGCTACCCCATGCATTGCGGATCATTCGTGAGGAAGCGCCGGAGGTTGAAATCGTATTGTCCAGTCAGTCTTCCCCGGACCTCGCTCTGGCACTGATGCGAGGCAAGCTGGACGTCGCTTTCCTTCGCCCCGAGACGCAGAGTGTTGGTGTGTCCTTCAAATTTTTAGCCAAGGAGCCACTGATCGCCGTACTGTCCGCGGACCATCGCTTGACGTCGCGCAAAAAGATCGGGCCGCAGGACCTTGCCCGCGAAACTTACGTCAGTTCGGCTAGAATTTCTCCCGTATTGCAATCCGTGATCCAGGATTACGCGTCGGAAGTCGGGATCACACTCAAGGCAGAATACGAAGGTGACGGCCTGCCATCAGCAATGTCGCTCGTCGTGTCTACAGGTGGAATAACGCTTATTCCGCTTTATGCGCAAAATATGCTGACGCCAAATGTCGTTGCCAGAGCACTTGAGGGTGTGCCTCCGACAATCGATCTCACCTTAGGATACAACGATTCAAATTCCTCGCCTTTGCTCCGCCGATTTTTGTCTCGTTCTGATGAATTAGTCGCCAACGTACAAAATCAGAGCATCATCCGCTATGCTGAAGTTCCATAGTAGAGATCAAGCTCATGCGATTTCTGCTTGTTGGCGTGCTCCCGAATTTTGTCGCGCCCCCATAATGGTCATCGAGCCACAGGTAGCTGTTGCTGCTAAGCGGACATGACGCGGTGACAACGCGGGTCGCAGTTGCGCCAAAAGCCGCCATTCCGCCCCATGCGGGTGATTAGATCACGAATTCCTCCTCGTAGGTCTGTGGCTCGGGAACGACCGTAACCTCCACCGGAACGATCCAATTGGCCGCGTAGCTCTCGCAGTCGGAACGCGGGAGGTCGGGCTGCACGCACCCGGCCCCATCGATCGCGCGGCATCGCAGTATATGTCGCCCCACGTCTTCAGGGGTCCAGATGTACTCCCACA
Source organism: Rhizobium acidisoli (assembly GCF_002531755.2). Taxonomy (NCBI): domain Bacteria; kingdom Pseudomonadati; phylum Pseudomonadota; class Alphaproteobacteria; order Hyphomicrobiales; family Rhizobiaceae; genus Rhizobium; species Rhizobium acidisoli. The sequence continues at coordinate 398,628 of NZ_CP035000.1, forward strand.
AGCGCCATGCAAAAGGACGGTCTGTTTCGAGGAGCCTTCCCTCGCGCCAGCCCCTGCCATCACCGGTGCAGACCTGCACCTGCCGGATAGCGGCCTCTCCGCTCCAGGCGGCTCCGAAAATCCGATACGGTTGGCCGGCGACGAGACGCGCCCCCTGCACGGGACGCGCGATCTGCGCTTTGACTTCCATCTCCGCAAGGGGGACCAGCCTGGGTTCCCCGAGGCTGCGCTCCCAACGGAAATAGTCGCGCGCCTGCCAGTAGCCAAGGAACGGTTGCTCCACAACCGTGATATGCGTGATCCACTTGACCCAAGCCATGCCGAACCAGCCACCCACGACCGCGCGTAGCGGGTAGCCGTGATCAGGTGTCAACGGCTCCTCGTTCATCGAATAGGCAAGGATCGTGCTGTCAGCGATGGCCTTCTCAAGCGGTAAACTGCGCGCAAAAGCGATCGGGCCGGGAGAAGCCGTTTTCTTGTTCGTGTCGACGACGCCGCTGTCGGCGCCTGCGAGCAGAACTTCACATGCGGTTGGCTTAACGCCGGCCATTTCCAAAATCTCGCTCAGAGGAACACCTGTCCACGCAGCATTGCCGACGGCTCCGTTCTGCCACTGCAACCCCTCCTTCGGCGGCACATAGTGGACGCGCCCGTTCCCTGCGCACTCGACGACGGCGGTGAAAGTCGTGCTCCGCATCGCCTTGATGCTGTCGAGGTCAAGTTCGATCGGCCGCTCCACCGCCCCGCCAACGCGCAATCTCCAGTCTCGCGCATCGAGGTCCGGCGACGGGAAATGGTTTCGCACGAAGAACAGCTCGGTTGGGATCAGCCAATCGGAGAGTGACGCAAACGGAAACTCAATGTTTGGTGGGGACTTCTGTCGAATTATCAGACTGGGTTTCTCTGGTGTCGGCATCGTCCTCGTCTCCCCTTCCAAGAGCACAACGTCGGCTCTCGATCGCACGAATTCCGGTTCGATCACACCGCCCCTCGCAGTGCGCCTGTCGCGTTCCGCCTTAGACCCTAGCACATACCGCACGTTCCTCGGATCGACCTCGAACGGCAGCAAAGGGCCGTCAACAGACTTTGGCGGCAAAAACTCTGATGCCCGCTTTTGGTGTTGGGCGATCGTTCACCGATCCGTTGCGACGGTTACTATTGGCGCATTGCAGTCCTACGTCTATTGGCGGCTTCCCTATCAATGCGATTTGCGATCCAAGACCGGCAAATTCCAGCATTGACCAATGAGCCCCGAGCCTAAGGCCAGTCGGCATAGCCTGAGGAGAGCATGCTGTTTTCCGAGCCGGCTGACGCGCGGGCGATGTCGCGGTAGCCGGCGGGGGAAAGGCCGGTCTTGCGTTTGAAGAAATGGCTGAAATAGGTCGGGTCGCGAAAGCCGAGGCTGTCGGAGATTTCCTGGATATTGCGGGCCGAGCGCTCCAATCTCAGCCTTGCCTCCTGCACCACGCGCTCATGCAGAAGCTGGATCGGCGAGCGGCCGAGCGCCCTCTGGCAGATCGAATGAAGCCGGTCGGCGGTGACGCCCAATTCCGCCGCATAGTCGCTGATCGGCCGGTGCTGGCGGAAACCGGCCTCGACCAGTTGCCGATATCGCTGCAGGATCGATCCGGTTTCGCCCTGCCCGCGCGGCTCGCTTCTTTCGCCGTCGGAGCCGCGCCACAGCGTCATCAGGATCAGCCGCATATAGGCGGAGGCGACCATCCAGGAGGAACGGGAGGGATCGGCGAGTTCCCGCACGAAGCCCGAAATCAACGGACTGATTTCAGCCACCAGCAAAGGGTCCCGCGCCTCGACCGGCTTGCGCTGCTCGGTGAAGATGCGCAGCGAATAGGATTCCACCTTGTCGCCGATCGCATCGACCATGACCTGCGCCGAGGCTCCGACGAGATGGGCCGCGGTTCCGGCGGAAATCGACAGATCGCACCGTGCCTGCGGCGGCAGGAAGGCAAGCAGCGGCCCTTGCAACGACCGATCTTCGCCGCTGTCGAAATGAAGCTCGGCCCGCCCCTCTCCGAGCAGCAAGAAATGGTAGAAATCGGCGTAGAGTCCCTTTTGCAGACGGATGCGCCGATGCGACAGCGACGGCGCATGCCACTCGCCCCTGGCATAATGATGAATGCCGCCGTCCGTCGCCAACGCCTCTCCTCCGCTTCCACCCGACATTGGGACAATCGCCGGATAATTACAATATTAACCCAATAAATCGCATTCCATCTATAATTGATCGGCGTAACCTTATCGTCATCAGCCTTTGGGAGGAGGCATTCCGACAGACGCAGCAACGCTTGGACAGCCTTCCGGGCTGTTGCGTTCGCTCGTCTTCTCCCCAGGGCAACATGGCGGGGTGAAACGGTGTTTTCGGCAAAGCTGATGATCAACAACGAAGCGCTGGATGCTTCCGAAGGGGCGACCTTCGAACGCATCGATCCGGTGACCGGCGATGTCGCAACGACCGCTTCGGCGGGATCCATCGCCGACATGACGCGGGCAGCCAATGCCGCCGCCGCCGCCTTTCCCGACTGGTCGCAGGCCGGCCCAGGCGAACGGCGCAGGCTGCTGAACGCTGCCGCCGATCTCCTGGAGGCCCGCACGCCGGAACTCATTGCCGCGATGACCGGCGAAACCGGCGCCACCGCGCAATGGGCGGCGATCAATTGCGGGCTCGGCGCCGATATTCTTCGCGAGGCGGCGGCGATGACCACGCAAATCTCAGGCGAGCTCATCCCGTCAGGCATTCCTGGAAGCCTCGCCATGGCGGTGCGCCAGCCGGCCGGCGTCTGCGTCGGCATCGCCCCCTGGAATGCGCCGGTCATTCTCGGCACCCGCGCCGTCGCCATGCCGCTTGCCTGCGGCAACACCGTCATCCTCAAGGCCTCCGAACTCTGCCCGAAGACCCACGGCCTGATCGGCGACATCCTGCGCGACGCCGGCTTCCCGCGCGGCGTCGTCAATGTCGTTTCCAATGCGCCGAGCGATGCCGCCGCCGTCGTCGATGCCCTGATCGCCCACCCGGCCGTGCGCCGCATCAACTTCACCGGCTCCACCCGTGTCGGCAGGATCATCGCGGAAACCTCGGCAAGGCATCTGAAACGCTGCCTGCTCGAACTCGGCGGCAAGGCGCCCTTCATTGTCCTTGCCGACGCCGATATCGACGAGGCGGTCAGTGCTGCCGCCTTCGGCGCCTTCATGAACCAGGGCCAGATCTGCATGTCCACCGAGCGGATCATCCTGATGGACGAGATCGCCGACGGCTTCGTCGGCAAGTTCCGGGCGAAAGCCGCAACCCTCGTTGCAGGCCACCCGGAGGAAGGGAACACGCCGCTCGGCACGCTGATCAACGCGGAGGCCGTGCGCCGCGTCAGGTCGCTCATCGATGATGCCTTGCAGAAGGGCGCGGTCCTCCTCTGTGGCGGCGAGGCCCACGGCACGCTGATGGATGCGACCGTCATCGATCACGTCACACCCGCCATGCGCATCTACCGCGAGGAGAGCTTCGGGCCGGTCGCGGCAATCATCCGAGTCGGCAGCGTCGACGAAGCCGTGACGGTGGCCAACGACAATGAATATGGGCTTTCGGCGGCGGTTTTCAGCGCCGATGTCAATGCGGCCTTGGCCGTCGCCATGCGGCTTGAATCCGGCATCTGCCACATCAACGAGGCGACGGTTTCCGACGAGCCGCAGATGCCGTTCGGCGGCGTCAAATCGAGCGGCTACGGCCGCTTCGGCGGCAAGGCGGCGATCGACGAATTCACCGAGCTCCGATGGGTGACCATGGCATCGGGAAAACGGCAATATCCGATCTGAATTCAGATCGGCGGAGATGAACAATGGAAACGGGCGGGAGGCCCGTCTCGAGAGGGAGGAATGATTTCATGAACGGAAAACTCAACGCGGCATCGCTCACCCGCCGCTCTTTCATCGCATCCGCCGCGGCGGGCAGCGCAGCCCTGGCGCTTTCCGGCCGCGCGGCCTTTGCCGAGAGCGGCGACACTTTGAAGGTCGGCTTCATCAGCCCGCGCACCGGCCCTCTCGGCGGCTTCGGCGAGACGGACGGCTATGTGCTCGATCTGGCGCGCAAGGCGCTGGCAAACGGCCTGCAGGCCGGCGGCAAGACCTGGAAGGTTGATATTCTCGACCAGGACACCCAGTCCGACCCGTCGCGCGCCGGCCAGCTGGCGAAGGACCTGATCAACAATCAGGCGATCGACCTGATGCTCGCCGTCTCGACGCCGGAAACCATCAATCCGGTCGCCGACGCCTGCGAGGCGGCCGGCATTCCGTGCCTGTCGACGGTCATGCCCTGGGAAGCCTGGTATTTCGGCCGCGGCGCCAAGCCCGGCGCGCCGTCACCCTTCAAGTGGACCTATCATTTCGGCTTTGGCGTCGAAGAATTCCACAAGGCCTATGTCTCACAGTGGAGCCTGATCGAGACCAACAAGAAGGTCGGCGTCATGTATCCGAACGACGCCGACGGCAATGCGATCCGCGCCCATCTGGCGCCGGCACTTGCCAAGGCCGGCTTCACCATCGTCGATCCCGGCGCCTATGAAACCGGAACCACCGATTTCACGGCGCAGATCGCCCTCTTCCGCCAGGAAGGCGTGGAGATCTTCAACTCCTTCCCGATACCGCCCGACTTCGCCGCCTTCTGGCGTCAGGCCGCGCAGCAGGGCCTGACCCAGCAGATCAAGATTTGCCAGGTGGCCAAAACAGGTCTGTTTCCCTCCGACATCGAGGCGCTCGGCGATCTCGGGATGAACATCGGCAGCGCCGCCTACTGGCACAAGGCCTTCCCCTATAAATCGACGCTGACCGGCGTCTCGGGAACCGAACTTGCCGATGGCTATGAAACGGCAAGCGGCAAACAGTGGACACAGCAGCTCGGCGCCAGCCTTGCGCTTCTCGATGCCGGATTCGATGCGCTGAAGGCGAGCACCGACGTCAAGAGCAAGGAGGCGGTCGCCAAGGCGCTCGCCACGCTGAAGACCACGACGATCGCCGGCAAAGTCGATTTCACCAGCGGCCCGGTCGCCAACGTTTCGCCCGGGCCGATCATCGGCACACAATGGGTGAAAGCGGCCGAGGGCTCGAAATTCGCGCTCGACTATGTCGTCACCGAAAACGCCACCGACCCCAATGTCCCGGTCGGCGCCAAGCTGATCGCTTATAACGGGTAACGCACGGTGCAGCAGATAGCTCAAAATCGGCCGGGAGGAGCCTTTCTCTCGGCCAAAGGGATCCACAAGCAGTTCGGCGCGCTCGTCGTCCTGGAGAACCTGGATTTTTCCATGGGCGATGGCGATGCCGTCGGCATTGTCGGGCCGAACGGCGCGGGCAAGACGACGCTGCTCTCCGTGCTCGCCGGCGCCTTCCCGCCGAGTGCTGGAACCATCACTTTCGACGGCGCCGATGTCACGGGCCGGACGGCGGCGGAACGCTGCCGTTCCGGGCTGGTGCGGACCCATCAGGTGCCCAAACCCTTCAGCGGCATGACGACCTTCGAAAATGTCTTCGTCGCCGCATCGTACGGCCATGCCGCAAGCCGCGACGAAGCCTATGAGCGTGTGGTGGATTCGCTTTCGCTCTGCGGCATGCTTGGAGTGGCCAACCGCCCGGCCGACACGCTCGGCCTTCTCGATCGCAAACGCCTGGAGCTTGCCCGCGCACTCGCCACGCAGCCGCGGCTGCTGCTGCTCGATGAGATCGGCGGCGGCCTGACGGATGGCGAAGCGAGCGAACTCGTGGAAACCATTCTCGAACTGCGCCGCCGCGGCATCGGCATCGTTTGGATCGAGCATATCGTCCATATCCTGCTGCAGGTGGCGGAACGGCTGATCTGCATGGATGCCGGCCGGATCATCGCCGACGGCGAGCCGAAAGCGGTCATGAGCAACGCCGAAGTCGTCAAAGCCTATCTCGGAGGGACGCCGGCATGAGCCTACTTTCCATCCGCAATCTCGACGTCCGCCATGGCCTGCTGCAGGCGGTGCGCGGGGTGAGCTTCGATATCGCCAAGGGCGAGGTGCTGGCGCTGGTCGGGGCCAACGGCGCGGGCAAGACGACGCTGCTCAGATCGATCGCCGGCGCCCACCTCCCATCCTCCGGGCAGATCCTTCTCAACGATGAAGACCTGGCCGCCATCCCCTCCCACAAGCGGATCGCCAAGGGCATCGCTTTGGTGCCGGAAGGCCGGCGGCTGTTTTCGCAGATGACGGTCGAAGAGAACCTGCTTCTCGGAAAGAGCTGCGGCCGCAAGGGCGAGTGGAGCATCGATCGCGTCCTCGACGCCTTTCCCAACCTGAAACCCCGCCGCCACGCCAAGACAGGCCACCTCTCCGGCGGCGAACAGCAGGCGACCGCGATCGGCCGGGCGCTGATGAGCAACCCGGATATTCTTCTGCTGGATGAAGTCTCGCTCGGCCTTTCGCCTTTGGTCGTCGATCGCGTCTATGCCCAGCTGCAGGCATTGCTGACCTCGGGAAAGACGATCGTGCTGGTCGAGCAGGACCTTGCCCGCGCCATGAGCGTCGCAAGCCGGGTCATCTGCATGCTGGAGGGACGCATCGTCCTCGACAGGCCGGCCACCGCCGTCACCCGCGAGCACGTCACCCAGGCCTATTTCGGATTGCACCGGGCAGCCGGCGAAAGGAGCGCATCATGATCAACACGCTGATCCAGGGCATCCTGCTCGGCGGCTATTACGCCGTCATCGCCTGCGGCCTGTCCTTCATGTTTTCAGTCATGCGGATCATCAATCTCGCGCATGGCAGCCTGGCGGTCGCAGCCGCCTACGGGCTGTGGCTGCTTGCCGCCAAAGCCGGCATCCCGCCTTTCGCCGGCCTGCTGATCGTGCTGCCGGTCATGGCGGTTCTCGGCTGGCTGCTGCAGCGATTCATCCTCGAACGCAGCGCCCGCGGCGGCACGTTGCTGCCGATTCTCACGACCTTCGGCCTGTCGATCGTCATCGACAATCAGCTGTTCGAGCAGTTCGGGGCCGACACCAGATCGCTCGCGCCCTTCATCGGCAACCTGTCCTATGCATCCTGGCAGCTGCCGGGCCACATCTTCGTCGGCAAGCTTGCGGTGATGATGATGGTGACGGCAGTCTTCATTCTCGGGGGACTGCAATTCTTCCTCCGCCGATTTGCGCTCGGCCGCGCCATCCGCGCCACGGCCGAAGATCCCGATACGGCGGGGCTCGTCGGCATCGATGCGCGCAGGGTGAATGCCGTCGCCACCGCCATCACCATGGTCACGATCGGGATTGCCGGCGCCTTTCTCGGGATGCGGGCAACGTTCAGCCCCTATGCCGGCGGCCCGCAGCTTCTCTTTGCCTTCGAGACGGCCGTCATCGGCGGAGCGGGATCGCTGTGGGGCACGCTTGCCGGCGGCATCGTGCTCGGCCTTGCTCAATCGCTTGGTGCGCAGCTGCATCCGCAAGGCTTCCTGATCGGCGGCCATGCCGTCTTCCTGCTCGTTCTCTTCGTCAGGCTGTCCCGGCTTGGCATGCCTCAACTCGACAAGCTCGGCGCGTTCCTCAATTTTCGCGCCCGTCTTCGGAGCCCGACATGACATTCGTCTCCAATGGAATTTCGATCGAGCGCTGGACGAAATCGTCGCGAGTGGCGCTCGGCTCCATGGCCGCGGTTCTCATCCTGCTGATCTTCGCTCCCGCCGTGCTCGGTGCCGGCGCGATCGACAGGATGACCGCCCTGTTCATCTATGTGATCCTGGCCGCCATGTGGAATGCGCTCGCCGGCTTCGGCGGGCTCGTCTCGGTCGGCCAGCAGGTGTTCTTCGGCCTCGGCGCCTATTTCACCATTCGCCTCGCCGATGCCGGGCTCGATCCCTTCGTCTCGATCTTCGCCGCCGCGATCGTGACCGGCGCATTGTCGATCCCGCTTTCGCTGTTCATGCTGCGCCTGAAGGGCGGCGAGTTCGCGATCGGCATGTGGGTCGTAGCCGAACTCGCCCATCTGCTCGTCAACCTCGACCGGCTCATCCAGGGGGAAACGGGGACGTCGCTGATCTCACTCAACGTCTATGACAGCGGCACGCGGCGGGCCACGATCTACTGGCTTGCGCTGGCGTCCATGGCGGCCCTGCTCGGCGCGCTCTTCATGCTGATGCGCAGCCGCGCGGGCGCGGCGATGCAGGCGATCCGCGACAATGAAGAGGCGGCGACCTCGGTCGGCGTGCGGGTGATCGCCACAAAGAGGCTGCTCTTCGTGCTCGCCGCCTTCGGTATCGCCATCGCCGGCGGCCTGTGGCTGGCGACCGCCACGACTTTCCAGCCGAAGACCTATTTCAGCGTCCAGTGGACGGCCTACATGATCTTCATGGTGCTCGTCGGCGGGATCGGCAAGTTCGAGGGCGCGATTCTCGGCGCCATCCTGTTCTTCGTCATCGAAACCTTCTTCGGGGCAGCCGGCGTCTGGTACCTGATCGGCCTCGGCGCCACCGCCCTGATCTTCTCGCTCTATCTGCCGCGTGGCCTCTGGGGCGAAATCGAGCGCCGCTTCGACTTCCAGCTTCTGCCCGTCGGCTACCGGCTGAAACTGCCCGGCCCCACCAAGATCAAATGGAAAGAATGAGCCGGTTTGCTTTCCGGTCTCCAGCGAAAGGTGACATTCATGCTTTTTGGTAAAACAATCCTGGTGACCGGCGTGGCCTCGGGCATCGGCGCCCGGACGGCTGAGTTGGCCGGCCAGATGGGCGCTGAGGTGATCGGCGTCGATGTGCGCGAACCGGCCAATGGAAGTGCCGCCTTCATCAAGGGCGATCTGTCCACGCCATCGGGCGTCGCTGAGATCGTTGCACGGCTCCCGGCGCGCCTCGATGCGCTCGCCAATGTCGCCGGCCTTTCCGGCAATACCGGCGTCGTCTCGACGCTCGCGGTCAATTTCTACGGCCTGCGTGCCTTGTCGGAAGCGGTGGCACCTCGCTTGCGCGAAGGCGGCGCCATCGTCAACGTCGCCTCGATCGCCGGTTACGGCTGGCGCGCCAATCTCGAGCGGGCGAAGTCGCTGACATCGATCGAGGGCTTTCCCGATGTGGCGGCAATCGTTGCCGAACATGGCCTCACGGATGAGCAAGCCTATCCGCTCTCCAAGGAACTGCTGCTGCTCTGGACCATGCGCGCGGCCCACCAGCCTTTGTTCAAAGCGCGCGGCATCCGCGTCAATGCGGTGAGCCCCGGGCCGGTGGAAACGCCGATCCTCAAACAGTTTCGCACCGTGCTCGGCGACGCCAGGGTCGATAGCGACATCACCCGGGTCGGCCGCGCCGGCACATCAGCCGATATCGCACCCGCCGTGCTTTTCCTCTGCTCGGATGGCGGGCGCTGGATCAACGGCGCCAATCTTGCCGCCGACGGCGGCCTCGAAGCATCGATCAACGCCGACGTCCTCGGCTTCTAGTCATTATCAAAGGAGACCCACGATGAATATTTCCCTCCTGATCAACGGCGCGGACCGCCCGGCCTCCGACGGCCGAACCTATGACCGCATCGATCCCTTCACCGAAAAGCTCGCCAGCCGCGCCGCCGCCGCGAGCCTGGAGGATGCCGCAGCCGCCGTCGACGCCGCTTCAGCCGCCTTCGGCGCTTGGTCGAAGACCGGCCCCGGCCAGCGCCGCGCGATCCTGATGAAGGCCGCAGACATCATGGATTCCAAGGTGGACGAGTTTACCCGGCTGATGATCGAGGAAACCGGCGCCACCGCGCCCTGGGCCGGCTTCAATGTCATGTTCGCCGCCAACATCCTGCGCGAAGCCGGCGCCATGACGACGCAGATCTCAGGCGAAATCATCCCTTCCAACAAACCCGGCACGCTCGCCATGGGCGTTCGCCAGGCGGCAGGCGTCTGTCTGGCAATTGCCCCCTGGAACGCGCCCGTCATCCTCGCCACCCGCGCCATCGCCATGCCGATTGCCTGCGGCAACACCGCCATCCTCAAAGCCTCCGAGCAATGTCCTGGCACGCACCGGCTGATCGCAACGGTGCTGACCGAAGCCGGCCTGCCGGCCGGCGTCCTCAACGTCATCACCAATGCGCCGGAAGATGCACCTCAGATCGTCGCTGCGCTGATCGCCCATCCCGCCGTCAAACGCGTCAACTTCACCGGATCGACCAAAGTCGGCAAGATCATCGCCGAGATTTGCGGCAAGCACCTCAAGCCTGCCCTTCTCGAGCTCGGCGGCAAGGCCCCGCTGGTTATTCTCGACGACGCCGATATCGACGGCGCGGTCAATGCCGCCACTTTCGGCGCCTTCATGCATCAGGGACAGATCTGCATGTCGACGGAGCGGATCATCGTCGATAGCTCGATCGCCGATGCGTTCGTCGCCAAACTCGCCGCCCGCGCCAGCCAGCTCCCGGCCGGCGACCCGCGCGGCCATGTCGTGCTCGGCTCGCTGATCAGCCTCGATGCCGCCAAGAAAATGGAAGAGCTGATCGCCGATGCGACGGCCAAAGGCGCAAAACTCGTGGCCGGCGGCAAGCGCTCCGGCACCGTGGTCGAGGCGACGCTGCTCGATCACGTGACATCGGACATGCGCGTCTATGCGGAAGAATCTTTCGGCCCGGTCAAGCCGATCATTCGCGTCTCGGGCGAGGAAGAAGCGATCCGCATCGCCAACGACACCGAATACGGCCTGTCATCCGCCGTCTTCAGCCGCAATATCCAGCGGGCAATGGCGGTTGCGGCGCGGATCGAATCCGGCATCTGCCACATCAATGGCCCGACCGTGCACGACGAGGCGCAAATGCCCTTCGGCGGCGTCAAGGGCAGCGGCTACGGCCGCTTCGGCGGCAAGGCGGCGATCGCAGAGTTCACCGATCTGCGCTGGATCACGGTCGAAGATTCCGCCCAGCATTATCCCTTCTGAGGGGCAGCAAGGTTTCCGCTGCGGACGGCAATCGTCCCGAAGGTTGAGCGCGCCACGGCCATCCCGGTTGTGGCGCGATCAGAATTTGGGCCGGTGACATTCGCCGCTGCCCGCCGCGACCCTTCAGACCGAGGAACCGCGCAGAGCCTCGGCAAGCTTCAGCCAGAGATCGTGGGGCGGCGAGGGAACCGACCGCGAATCTTCGTCGGAGGCCCGAATATCGGCGACAACCGCGTTTACTCTCACCGCCGCCATCATCCGCCGAAATTTTGTGGCCTTGTCCGTGAACCGCTCCGAGCCGCGCTCGCCCAGCACCGTGCGGATCGTTGCGACGGCCAGATTGAAATTTTTCTGCAACGGCCTGAACGCCCCACGGTGTTTGTCCCGCATGCCGACGCGGAGATCCCCGTGGGCGAAGGCCGCCATCGCATCGTTGAAGTCGTAGAGATTGTCGTCGATCGACGAAATCAGTTCATTGAGTAGCGCCGCCGAGCGGCGAAGATCCGGATCGGTGTAGTCGGCATTCATTCGCCGCGTCAGGTTTCCATCCATGGCGGCATTGGCGAATGCTGCGATTTCAGCGCAGAATTTGGCTTTTTGATCTGCCGGATCGAGATCGCCGATATCCCGGCCCTGATAGGTCGTATTCGGTCCGGAGCCGTTCATTGTTTCGACCACAGACGCCGAGCCTCTGCGCATGCATCGCCGCCGGACTTGCGGTGGATCATAAAAGCATAGATGCCTTGCACCATATCGTATTTCCTGCTGACCAATTGCATCGCTGCTATGTGTGAGCGAAACCGGCCCCCTGCCAAAACAGGACCATCCAAGGCAGCAACGCTTTAAAAAAGTCCTTCCTTGCCTCTAAAGTCGGATATTTGCCGCGCAGAACGGACAGCGTCAGCGTGTTTTGACCATGATCCAGCAGCCTGTAGGCTCCGATCGCCGCAGCCGGTTCGATGCGCAGCCTCGACCACCATTCCGATCAACTCCTCCTATTCGACCCGCTTCAAGTCTTTCAGAACGCCATATCCCGATCCGTCGTATTGCAGCCGGTGTTTGTCGATCGTCGTCTTGTCTTCGCTGTTGCAACTATTATCCGTTCCGACCGTATTGACGGATGTCGTCGTCTTCTCGGTGACGACGATGTCGGCAACCGCAGCTTTCGCTGACGGAACCATCGAAAGCGTGCGCGTCGTTTCACTAAACTCACCGGCACACACGGTATCCCATTCTCCATGACTCTCGCCGACGACAATGTTGTCGAGAACCGGCTTCAGCCCATCACCTTCGATCGAAAAGAGCCATAAGGTGGTTTCACCAAATGGATTGGCGCGCGAGCTGCCTTCCAGCGAAACACGCAGACCGAAAGCTGTTCTCCCCGGAGCGAATCGATAGCGTGCGGTATCGAAGGCGACGCTTCGTACACGAACGGCGTCGTCGGACATAAGGCCGTCAAGACGCAGCCGCTTTATCTGCAGGTTGGTGCTGTCGACGACCAGCAGTTCGATGTCCCCTTCGTTTTCCGAATCCGACTGCTCTATCATCAACGGGACCGCAATCAGCATCAGCTGGGGCTGAGCCGGCCAAACCCGGCAGATCACCGCATGCGGAACGCCATCAACATTGTCGTCCTTGGGTAGCGTGATGGTTGCCCCCTCGAACAGAAGAGTACCATCGTCGGCATCTGTCGCGCTCGGATAGGCTCGCCGAATGATGTCTGCCGCACGGCCGGCGCATTCATTCTGCCCCGCCAATGCCGCCGGACCGCCGAGCCCGATCAGAACGATCGGTGCGAAGAACAGGGTCCGGACGTTCGAAAACCGCTTCATATTCATCCTCTGCAAAACCAGCCATGCAACGCGTTGACCTGCGCCACCAGTAAGCCGCATTAAATTACCGGACGTTACCAGTAAGAATCGTCCGAGATATAATTTGCTGCTGTCCTCCGACTTCGACTGCGAATGAATAATAGATTTCGTCAGGCATGCGCGAGACGGCTTCGGATATTTTCAGTTTTTGATAATGGTCAGCCGTATTTCCCCCGGTAGCCCTATCTCGAAAATAGATCTCATCGTGCGAAGGCTCCCCGAGGCTTCGGCGAAGCTGCGGCGTGAGGGCTTTACCGCTATCGTCATAAATCGCCTTGTATGAATCCGTGCTGGTTGCCGCCAACAATATGGTCCAGATGTCCTCGGGCGCGGACCTGGCTTCCAGAAACAACTCGACTGCATTTTGAGGCATGTCCACACCAGCCGCGCGATAAATCTCGTCCAGATCATGGGGCGGAGGATCGGTTCGGCTTCGACTCGTCAAATCCATCAGCAGTGCGACATCGAGCGAAAATGTGAAGTGCCGTCCTGTCCTATGCCAGAGATTGACGGTTCCCAGGCTCGAATATCCGAAGGCGGCAAGGTCATCGGCACCCTTCTTGCCTCGTGGGGTTTGCCTCGCGTCTCAAGAAACTCTGCTGCGCTCATTCGTATTTCAAACCGCGATTAGAAAATGAACCAATATTCTCCAGCCGCGACCTCCGCGCTTCCTCGAAGACGTACCTTAATCAATGGAGTTGCACCTAATGCAAAGCGCACATCAATTATCGATCAGGCGGTCATGTCCGATCGTACGAACAGCTTCGAGATGCCCAAAGGCACCCCGACCACCCTCCTTTGGATCGACGTAGCGTTCAAATGTAAAGGATCCCATCTGTGTTAGAACGCCCAGATATTCGATAAATCCGCCGATTGAGAAATCCTTTGCGGCACCGTCACCGCCGAGGCGGAAATGCGGGACCATAGTATAAACCTGATTGGCACTGATCGGCCCGAGCCGACGACGCACGGTCTCGAAAACAGGCTTGCCGCTCCTAGAATCCACCCAGCCGTGAACATCGAAAACATTGGCGTCCACGGCGGCGGCTACCGCCATATCGTCATCGAAGGGAGGAATGCCCTCGATGACTTTGGTAGTAATGTCCGTGGTGGTGACCGTGCCGGAATTCACATTGAGTGTGATCACCTTAAATTTGGGATGCCAGATGCTGACTTCACCGAATGCATCACGCATGAAGGGCACCATTCTTGCGGCGTCGAATTCCGGATCGCCAGCAAACAACGCATGCAGAACAGGCATTATTGGCTCAGGATCGCAGATCCAGTAGAGACCATCGCGCCACTGCCCGCGACCATGTTCAATCCAGAAATCAACCATGGCGTCAGGGAGCCTCCCACGATAGCCCTCAGCCTGCGAAGCAGAAACCGTTGTACTATCTTTGAGCGGCCCGAATTCATCCAGGACTTCCTGCAGGGGACGCCGAGGTGTAACAGACATATTGGCTCCTATTTGACAACGAGGTTAACACGCATCATCGGGCAACCGTTGCGTGCGAGTTCTTGCGCATGCCGGTCGAGCGCGCCGCTGCGGCTGTCGGCTCGCCATTGAGGTCCTATGGAGCTGTTTTCTACAGTACCACCCATGCCAGATATCTCATTTTCATACCCGCCTGCAATCAGGTCCAACTCGTGGGTTGCTGCCAGAGAGGAGAGGTGATCCTGCCACGCTTTACGTCCATACTGAGCAACATAGGCCAGTTGATTATCTCGGATGTAAGCGTTCCGCACATTGTTTTGATAAGGGAGGGATGCGGCTCGGCGAGACGCTAGGGTTTGTTGACGTCCAGGCACGCCCGGTAGGATCGGCGCGCGCCTCTGCATATACTCGGATACAGGCATCCTATTGAGACGCCCCTCCTGTTCCTCAATCTGCCGTTCGAATTCATCCCGCTTTCCGTGGCTCTCGAAGGAAATCGTCTTGATTGGGCAGCGCCGGTTATAATCTTCATCAATACGAACGCTACTATCCGGCAAGATGGGAACCGGCGTTGGCTCCTCCGGCTTTGGTTTCTGCTCCTCTTCTTCCTTTTTCCGAGCCTCGGTTATCTCCTTGAGCTTCTGCTCGATCTGGTCTTCCGACAACCCCTGGAAGGGAGAGAGGACGCTTTGAACTTCGGCATCCGACATTGTGCGGACGTCCATCGGCTTTCCGGCCAATGTCGACAAAATATCATTGGCGAGCGGAACGCGTTCGTTGTCATTGATAATGAGGCCGTATTTCCCTTCCCAGGTCGAAGATTTGAACATATCCAAAGGATTGCTGACATGTTCGCGACCGCCAAGGAGGCGATTTTGAGTCATGACGTAATCGCCGGGGCCAGAAAGGATCGCTTGGAAAGCGCGCGCTTCCGCAGCTTTCTCAGCCTGCGTTTTGCCGAGATCGTCTAGGACCAGCGACCCGACGCGCCCCCAGATTCCAAATCTTTTGAGTACCGCCGAACCAATTTTAGGCCAACTGGCGGTCGGCGTCTGCGTCGTGGACGGAGCGGTTGTGGTCGCGCCCCTCGTCGTTCCACCTACCAGTCCGCCGCCTGGATTCGTCATTGTGCCGACATTCGCTTGCGCATATTGCGCACCCATGATCAGCGGCTCGGGCGAGGCATCGCTTATCACACGGCCTTCGTCTGAACTGGCACCATTCGAGCGCAGCGATCCCCGAACCGGATCATCGTCTTCCGGCGGAGCGTATGTCTGTGTCCCGCGCACGAAGATCGCTTCACCCTGCGTATTCCGATTGTTCATCCAAAAGCGGTCGAGATGACGGATAACGTGGGAACCTTCGGCGCGTACCTGCTCGGCATGATCAATCGGCTCGCAAATATTTTCAACGGTACCGGATTTGAAACCCTTTTTCGTTCCCGGAGCATCACCGTGGACATGCGTCGTGCACGAGCGCATGACCATCGCCTTTTTGCCGGTGAAGCGGACGGATGGCGTATAATCTTTGTCGTGCCCGCAATAGTCGACGATCGGGTACGGGATGGGGACGGCGGACGAGCCGACCGGCGTCAGGCAGACATCCGGCGACAGCGAAACGACCCGCGCCTCGTCCAAGTCGCGCAATCCCTCTCGGGGTAGTTTCGTCGTCCAGGGGCTTGGGTAATCGGGCTCGCCGACATAGTTGTCGCGCGGGATGCTCATGCCGCTACCCCGCCAGGAGCATCGGCCTCGACGTTAAGCCGTACCCGCGTCAGCGTCAGCTCGGTTCCGAGAGCCTCCGCAAGCGAAAAGCGGGCTCGCCAGGTCAGCATCACTCGCTCGTCGTCTCGCCAGTCGAAATGTACGCCGTCGAGTGACAGCACGTGCCATTCGTCGCGATCATGGCCGACACACCGTACCCCCAGCGTTATTCCCGGCAGCCGCCCTAAGGCGCGCGCAAAGCGCGTGTGCAGATAATCCAACTGATAATCCTCGTCACCGGCCAGATGCGGAACGGCAACGAGATCTGGATGAGCAGATTGCCAGAAACGCGCATCGAAATCCCTGGGCAGAAGCGGGTGGCGCTCGTTGAGCCAGACATCGTCATAAGTGCCCGCGTGTTGCTGGCGGGACCGCCACCACGGCGACACGAGGCCCAATCCCTGCGGCGCGGCCGGCTCGCGCCAATTCAGCGTCTCACCAGGTAAGGTAATCTGTGGTGCGGCGACAGGGGCGTGATCCGACGGCATCTCGAGATTGACGATGCCGCAGCCGAGCGGATTGCGTGCTTCGACATCGGCTGGTGTTTCGGTCTCCGGATCGCCGGTGCCGGGAACCTGACCGCCATAGGATTTGCTCCAGCACATTGGCACCTGGGATGCCGGCTCGGCTTCGGTAAGTTGCCAGTCCGTCAAGACGTGTTTGGCTTCCTTGGCCGAAAAGCCGGCCCATTTTTCCTTGATAACAGGGCGCCAAAAACGCGGGCCATGGACCTCAAGCTTTTTGGACAACTCTCCGACGCGCAGACCGACTTGCCATGAACGCGCCGGTGCGCCGTTCGGCGCATAAGCATTACCGAGGAAGGTGATATCGGTCCCGGCCTTCTCGGGCGTGAGATCGGTTTGGCGCAACAAAGGGCCGGCATGGGGATCACCGTCATAGGCGTCTTCCCACTGGAAGTCCTCCTGCTTTGCGGCGATGGCGAGCGCCTGGCCCTGGCGGTGAACGAACGTCCCGCGAACCGACACGACACAATCCAAATCGCCGTTGGCGTCGAATTGCCGAAAGGCCATGGCTGGAAAGGGAAGCCGGTTGATCAGTTCCAAGCGAACGTCCTCCTCAGTTCAGGTCGATCGGCTTGCCGCGCATCTGGAAGTGCTCGGTGGCGACGAAGTTGAATGTCTTGCCGAGGATGATCACTTCGCCATTGGCTTTCATGATGAATTTGGAATCGCCGCATTCGATGACGAATTCTTCGCCGACGGCGATCTTCTTGAATTTGCCGACGCTCTCGAGCGAAGTCTGGCCGACATTGGTCACCTTGCTCATGCCGATCTGCTCGGCGCGGGCAATGCCGATCGTGTCGGATTTGAAGGCGCCGACGATCGTGTTCATGATGCCGGGGAGCGGAAAGAGGCCGGAGGCTGCATCCCCAACGCCCGTGCCGGAGCCGGCAAGTGCGGTACCCGCATCCGCTCTCGGCGACGGCCCTGACACCACGCCGTCGCGGCTGCCAAGCCCGCCGGCGCCGAGGAAACCGAGCGCCGAAGACGCAACCGTGCCGGCAAAGGCCGCAAGCCCGGCCCCTCCGCCGCCTGCAATTTGGCCGGCCTGTGCCAATAGCCCCGCCGTGTGCCCTGAAAGACCGCTCACCGCCCCCATCAACGCCATCGCCATCGGCCCGGTGCCGCCGACGACCGTGTTCATCGAGCCGCCGACCTCGTGTTTCTGGTTGCCGCCGACTTCGACGGTGCGGTTCGCGCCGATGGCCGAGACCTCGTGGCGGTCGATACGTTTGGTGCGGTCGTTCAAGACCCGTGTCGTCTGGTCCTTCTGGGCGTGGAAGAACATGTTCTCCTGGCCGGCTTCGTCCTCGAAGGTCATTTCATTGAAGCCGGTTCCCTTATGGGTGTTCGAGCGCATGACCATGCGCGTCTTGTTGGCCGGCAGGTCGTAGGGGACCGTATTGGCGGGGTTCGGCACCACACCTGTCACCAGCGGCCGATCGGGGTCGCCGTCGACGAAGGCGACCATCACTTCCATGCCGATGCGCGGAATGACCTGGGCGCCCCAGGTTCCGCCGCCCCAGACCTGGCTGACGCGCACCCAGCAGGTGTCGGAGCCATCCTTCTTGGCCTTGCGGTCCCAGGGGAACCACAGCTTGATGCGGCCGTATTGGTCGGGGTGGATCTCCTCGCCGGAAGGACCGGCGACGATCACCACCTGCGTGCCTTCGATGCGCGGCCGCTTCGTCTCGCGATGTGGCGTCATCGACACCCGCGACGGAACCGCCTCGAAGGTGTTGGTGTATTCGGGCTCGTTGCTGTTGGTCTCGTAGGACCGGTCGACGACGGTATGCGTCGCCTTGACCACCACGTGCTCTTCATAGGCATGGTCGGGGTGGGCGACCTCATAAGGCGTGAAGCGGCGTCCTGCCTCCAGAATACGGGATGTCGAGCCGCCGAAGACGCGGTCGTGGTCGGCCTCGGAGGCCTGCATCCTGAGTTTTTCCGCCCGCTCGGCTTCAGCGACGGAAGAAATGCGCGCCGGATATTCGTAGAGCTCGCGTTTGGTCGCCTCCGGCATCTGCACCAGCGACGGCGTCATCGTGCCGGGCACCATGCGCGGTGTCTCGAAATTCCAGTCCGCGCCGGCCCGCTGCCCCGGCACATAGGAATAACGACGGCTCCATTCGGTGATGTGGTTGCGGTCGGCCGAGCCCTGCGCCAGGCGGACCTGCCCCTCGCCCTGCGCCGAGGGCGACGGGCCGAGCCAGGAGCGCGCACTGTCGGCCACATGCAGCTTGTGTTTGCCATCTTCGTGCGAAAACCAGTAGAACAGCCCGTCCTCTTCGAAGCGGCGGGTGAGGAAGGCAAGGTCGGTTTCGTTCCACTGCACCGAATAATGCTGCGGCGGCGGTGGCGTAATGACGCCCGACGTATCCGGCGCCGGGATTCCGTGCTCTGAGAACAGGGTTTCGACGATATCGACCGAGGTCTTGTCCATCCAGATGCGGCAGTCGGAACGGCGCGACAGCAGCCACATCTGCGGCCTGAGCACCATGGAATAGGAGCGCAAGCCGCGGGTGATCGGCGGCCCCTCGTTGAGTTCGGTCACCAGGCCGTTGAACGGTCGGCGCACGCCACCCTCGCGATCGCCCTGCTGCACCTCGACGGAAACATCCATCAGCCGGCCGATCAGTTCCTCCGGCTTGACGGATGGTTTCTTGGCGCGTGCCGAAATCCTGATTTCGAAGAGTGAGGAAATACCCTCCTCGATCGTCACACGCTCCGGCAGAAGCTGGTCTTCACCGAGCGGCGAGACGATCTTCAGAATACGGTTCGCCTGGATGAAATCGGCGGCGAGGGATTGCAAATCGTCCATAACATCACGTTCCGTCTTGAAAAGCCGATTACTGCTGCTGTTGCGGCCGAGGATGGGTTTTGAGATAATCCGCCAGTGCCTGGAAATACTGCTCCAGCATTTCGCTGTTGGCCCGATCGGAGGCCTGCCTGTAACTTTCGACAAGCGCGTCGCGCTTGGCCTTCCCGCCCGAGCTTCGATAGAAATCCGTCAGCACCGACAGGTCTTCCGGAGACAGGGTGGCGAGCACGAAGCTAAGCCGCGTCTTTTCGTTCGTCCTTGCTATGTCCTTGGGAACCGGCTTCTCGTTCTCGCTTTTCGAACGCAGCGATGAGATCACGCTCTTCATCTCGGATTTGAGCTGGTCCTGCGGAGCGGACGCCAATGTCCCTGTATCGGAATTGGAAAGGGCTTCGAGGGAGAGATACATGAGCTGCGCGGTGAACGCGGTTTCCACGGCAAGATCCGGGCCAGCCATGAGATCGGCAAGCTCTCTGATCCGCGGGCCGTCAGCCGGATCGGCAAGACGCGTTTCGATATCCTTGCCCGCTGCCTGATCCTGCGCCTGGTACATGCGGGCAATCTTTGCCTGCCCCTCTTCCACTGCCGCTGCCGCCCTGGCGAAAGCCTCAGGGTCAGCGGCATCACCGCCGGCCTTCCCGGTGGCTTTCGATATTTCGGCAAGCATGCTGTCGCCGTTGAACGAAGACCGTACAGCCGTTTCAAGCACGGACTGGGCCTGCGGCGCCTCGGAAATGCCCCGCTCGGTGGCGGCTTTCGCGACATTTTCGACAGCGGCGGGCGTGTCGGAAAGGCGCGACGACACCGCTTCGATCTGAAGCAGGGATTGATCGGTGGAGCCGGAGGCGCCAACCATGCCGGCCGCACTCGCGGCCATGACACAGGCGAGAGCGGCCGCGGCCAACGGCCACCGCATGTATCCGCGCGGTTTCAGAAGACCAGTCAACAGCATCGGCACCGCCTTAGATCATCCTGACGTCGGTAAGCTGCTTCGGCCGCGCATCGGTGGAAAGACGGTTGATGATCTGTTCCGCCTTCACCATCTGCGCGCCGCCTGTGGGGTCGATCAGCAGCTTTTCGGCAAAGTTCTGCTCGGGATAGAAGGATGAATTGCCGGTAAGACGGCTGAGCGTGTTGATGCGATCGCGGACGACCGATCCGACATTGTCATATTCGACACGCTGACCGGGCTCGAAAGGCTGGAACGGTCGGCCGGTCAAACGGGGCGAACCCGGTCAGCCGCTCGAAGGTGTGGTTACACAGCATATAGACGCCATTCATGTCCTTGACCCAGATCATGTCGGGCATTGTCTGGAGCACACTCAGCAACTGCGTCCGCACGGAGTTGATGGCGTCCTCGGCTTGTTTTCGCTCGGTGATATCTCGCGATAATGCCAGGAGCGTGGTGGCCGCCGCCAGATCGGCACTCGGCCGCTTGGCGACGGACAGCTCGAACCACCGCGTTTCACCGTTCGGCAGGGAGATGCAAATGCATCGGCCGTCGGCAACTCCCTCTCTGCCGGCCACCCGCAGAGCCTCCATCGCGATGGCCGCCTGATCGGGCGCAAGAACGTCGTTGACCGTCTTGCCGAGCAGCATCTCCTTCTGCTGGGCCAGCAACTCGGGGTTTCTTGTCCAGACCTGAAGATAACGGCCGTCCTCGTCCACCTCGAAGAGAACATCCGGAATGGCGGCGATGATCCCCTCTGTGAATTCAAGGGCCTTCTTGAGCTCCCGCTCCGCCTGCTTGTGCTCGTTGTTGTCGACGGTAAGGGCCGGCTGCAGAAGCGATTGGGACAATGTCACGACGGATCTCCTCACCATGGGCATCAACCGAATGCATCATCCATCCAATCGAGAATTTTCTCGGAAAGCCCGCCCAAGTCATTTGAAACCAGCACTCCGAGATGTGGCCATAATGGCACCGGTCCGCGAGAATCGGGCACTTCGGCTTGACCCTCAATATGCGGAGAGAAAATTTAAGAGATTGCTGCCGTCTCCAGTGCCGGCGTCACTTTCAGCGCGCGATACGGATTGGACTGCGCAAAATGGATATCCAGGGTTTTCGCGCAGTTCCAGACAGCCCGCTCCTGGCTGCCATCGGCTCACCAAAGTCATTCCAGTGAAAGACGATGACGTGGCGTTGCGCGAATATCCATAATTCGCAGACATGTCCGATACACGCAGCAAACGACGGGCGAGCAATCCATTTCCCGCCGGAACTTACAAGTTTTAACAAAGGCTTAAGCTTCCTGGATACATCTCGCATTAGTATTTTTTCATGTTCAGCGCGACGGTGGTTTTTTGAAATCAGCTTTTTCACTTTCATTAGGTCGATGCTTCCACACACTTCGCGGTCTTAGAAGGGATCGAACCGGCAATGTTGCGATCGTCGTTGCCCTCAGCCTGGTGCCGATGCTCGTCGGGGTCGGCGCGAGCTTTGACTATATTCGCAGCTACAATGTCCGGCAGAAGATGCAAAGCGACCTTGATGCCGCTCTGATCGCCGCGGTCAAGCAGATCAACAATACCGCGGACGCCGACGCCCTCAAGGCGAAGGTCTCCGACTGGTTCCATGCACAGGTGGACAACAGCTACACGCTGGGTGAAATCGACATCGATACCGCCAATCACAACATTACGGCGACGGCAAGCGGCACCGTGCCGACGACGTTCATGAAGATCGCCAATATCGATACCGTCCCCGTCAGCGTGGGAAGCGCCGTCAAGGGGCCGGCGACGTCCTATCTCAACGTCTATATCGTCATCGACACGTCTCCGTCGATGCTTCTGGCGGCAACGACTTCAGGTCAGTCGACCATGTATTCCGGCATCAAATGTCAGTTCGCCTGCCACACGGGCGACGCACACACCGTCAGCAATAAGACATACGCCAACAACTATGAATACAGCACGGCGAAGAACATAAAGCTGCGCGCCGATGTCGCCGGCGACGCCGTCAAGGACGTGCTCTCCCTGATCGACACGTCCGACAGCAATCATGAGCGCATCAAGGTCGGATTGTATAGCCTCGGCGATACGCTGACGGAGGTTCTCGCCCCGACATTGAGCACGGACACGGCACGCACCCGTCTCGCGGACAAAAGTTATGGCCTCACCAGCGCTACCTCGAAGGCAGCGACCTATTTCGATGTCTCGCTGGCGACGCTCAAGCAGAAAGTCGGCGCCGGCGGAGATGGAACCACCTCGGGCACGCCGCTCAAGCTGGTGCTACTGCTGACCGACGGCGTGCAGTCGCAGCGCGAATGGGTGACCGACAGCGTCGTATGGAATAAGAGCGGGCAGGCGGTGTCCGGGGCATACTGGAATAAAGTGGCGCCGCTCAACCCTGATTGGTGCGCCTATCTGAAGAATCAATCCAACACAATGGCGGTGCTTTACACCGAATACCTGCCGATCACCTCGGACTGGGGTTACAACGCAACCGTCGGCTCGACCATGGCGAGCGCCAACTGGAAGAACACCTGGGGCGGCACCATGGACAGCGGCGTGTCGACCAGCATCACAAGGCGGGACTACATCCCCTATGCGCTTGCCGACTGCGCATCCTCCAAGAGCCTGTTCCTGTCAGCCTCGTCTTCGACCGAGATCACGGCAGGCCTGTCGACGCTCTTCACGCAATATCTCTCTTCCGTACGGCTGACCCAATGAGGCGCGGGAAACGGTTCGCACCGCTGCGCCGCCTGATCGGCGACCGGAAGGGGGCTGCTGCGATCGAATTTGCGATCCTGGCCCTGCCGCTCTTCATCATCCTGTTCGGCATTATCGAAGTGTCGCTGATGTTTTTCGTCAATTCCGCGCTGGATGCTTCGGTGCACAAGATCTCCCGGATGATCCGCACCGGCGAGGTGGCGTCCTCGAAGATCACACTGGCCGGTTTCAAGGCCAAGATATGCGCCGACATGCTTCTGTCGTTCGACTGCTCGAGCGGTCTCGTCGTCAAGGTGAACGTGCTTTCCGACATGTCGTCCGCAGCCCACACCGATCCGATCGACAGCAGCGGCAAACTCGCCGTTACCGAGACTTATGATGTCGGCAAGGGCAGCGACTACATCCTGGTTCAAGCGTTCATGCCATGGACGGCCGTCGTCAGTTTCTTCAACCTGTCGAGCGCCAAGCTTTCCGACGGCCGCTACCTGCTCGGATCTTCCGCGCTGTTCCGCAACGAGCCTTTCTGACATGAGCATGAAACGGAGCCTGTCCCTTTTCCGCTTCGCGCGATCCCGCATCCGTCATCTCGCACGAGACCGGTCGGCAGCTTCGGGCGTTGAATTTGCGCTCGTGCTGCCGATGCTGCTGATGCTGCTGTTCGGCACCGCCGATCTCGGCCATGCGCTGACGGTCAGCCGCAAGATCGACGAGATCGCCTCGTCCACGGGCGACATGATTGCCCAGCAGAGCTCCTGGACGAAGTCCGACGTCGCCAAACTTCTTTCCGGCGCGAGCTTCATCCTGCAGCCCTATGACACCACCGAGCTGACGATCACGGTCGCGGTCAACGATGTCAGCACGAGCGGCAGCGCGACCGTCAACTGGTCTGCCGCGCTAAACACCTCGGCGGTGAATTCCGGCACGGCGAGCGCGGTCGCAATCCCCTCCAAAATCCAGGAAACCGGCGTGCAAGTGGTGCTGACTCGGGTGCAATATACCTTGACGACACCGGTCTCGGCGTTTTTCTCAAACTTCACCGGGCAGAACGGCTATAGCTTCGATCGCTATTTCTTCAATCGCCCCAGGGTCAGCGACAAGATTACTTATAAGTAAGGCCAAGCATCTGTCGCAATCGGCGATCGATGCCCCACACACTCGGATCGGTTGTCACCGGGCCGACAATAGTGCATGGCTTCGGCCGATTGATTGATGGCTTTCTCCGAGTATCGCGATGAATGATTGCGGAGAGCTCTTCAGCGACAAGAGGCATGAAAAAATGACAGCAGCAAGAGTTTTCCGCGGCATGGGACAGCTGCCGGCCGTGGCGGCGATCGCTCTGGCGGCCGCGCTTTGTTCCCACGTCCCTGCCGACGCGGCGCAATGGTCGCAAGATCCGAGCAGCCATTGCAAATTCGTAGCGCCGGTCTCCCTGACCAGCGGCCCCACCTTCTGGATCGGCGCCTGCATCAACGGCAAGGCGTCGGGGGAAGGAATGCTGCGCCGCCGCGACGGCGAGCAGGCCGGTCCAGCCTTCTTCGGCCGGATGAAAGAAGGGGTCCCCGATATCGGTGTCGTAGATCTGCCTGAGGGATTTCGAGTCGGCAGCTTCAGCGGCGATGATATCGGCGGGCAAGCCGAGTCCGATCCGCAGGACAGGATCAATGCCTTCCGTATCGCGGCCGAGGCGGCGCGGCAGGTCAGCGCACAATATGCCACCGAGAAGAATGCCGGATCCGCCCGCCACTACGAAGAGCTTGCCAAGACATTGGAGCAGCAGACTGATTGAAGCGGCGTCAATGATCAGGAGAGAAGGTAAGCAAAAACCCCGGCGCGAGATTGCGCCACTCAGCCGCCGAGCCTGACGATGCCGTATGGATTGAATTTGAACTCGTCCACTTCGTAAGTGGAATTGAAGGAGAGGCTTGCCCGGCGCGCGCTCAGCGTCGGCTCGAGTCCCCGCTCGGCGATCTCGTCGGCGACCGCATCCATGATGGCGACGATCTGCCGTTCGCTGCCGGCTGCGTCAGGCACATAGACATCCGGCAGTCCGACGAGATGGAAGCCGACGCTTTCGAGATACCCCCGCCCAGAGAGCGGCCGCTTCGCAAAGGCCAGCCGGCCGATCCGCTGCTCTGCAAGCCTGTCGGCGGCCTTCTGCGCTTCGGCTCCCTGCCGGATCAGCTCTCGCCACCGATCGAGCCCATGGGCGATGCCGGCGCTTTCGCCTTTCACGGCTACCGCTCCCGCACCGATCAGGCGTTCGACGAGGCGGAGCGCCAGCATCGAAACCGTCACCGTTTCCGCCTGCGCCATGCTTGGCCCAAGGATGTAGAGCACCGACTGATGATCGGCGACGGCTTTCTCGTCCGCCGAACCCCAGGCTTCGGGTTCGACCCGATCCCAGCAGACGTCGAACGACCGGCTCATGCGGTCATCCGGCTCGGCCTGCGAATAATCCTCGTCGATGCTGAAACCGCTGGCGAAGTCACGGATCGCCTGCGATGCCGCATCGGACAAATGGCCGAGGTCGCGATCCTTCCCGAGAAAACACAGAACATGCCGAGGCGTCACCGACGATGCCTCAGCCTGTATCGTTTCCTCGCCGGAATCCGGGCCGGATTCCTTGGCGGATGCCGGCCTCCAGCCGAGCATGGCCCAGAGTGTTCCCAACAGCGCGCGACGCATGAGATTCACGATCGATGCCTTTCCGGTCGAATGTTTTAAGCTGCCTCAGCCTTGTAAACATCCGAAATCCGAAACGAAAGACATCACCATCACCTAAGGCGATGCCGTCGCGCGCCGATGCTCAGGCCCAGATGTCGCCGGGGGTGAACCCTTCGGTAAAGGGATCGTCATTGTCGAGAACAAGGGTATTCAGGCCGGAGATCCAGCTGGTGCCGGTCAGCGTCGGGACAACGGCGGATTTGTCGCCGATCCTGGCTTCTTCGACCAGCCTGCCGGTGTAGATATTGCCCAGGATACCCTGGTGCCGGAAATCCTGGTTTAGCGGCAATTCGCCCTTCGCATGCAGAACCGCCATCTTCGCGCAGGTGCCGGTGCCGCAGGGGCAGCGATCGAGCGCTCCCGTCCAGGTGGAGGGATCGTCCCAGGAAAGATCGCCCGTGGCCATCGTCACCGTGTTCTTCCAGTCGGCGTTCGGATCGTCCGTCGGTCCCGACAGCTGTGAGATCGTAATCCCGACGCCGGGATAATGCGGATGAGCGACCTGCAACTGTTCGATAGCCGCCTGCCGGATCATCGCCGAAACTCGCGCGATCTCCCGCCCATGCGCCGGGATCAGTTCGAGACCTTTGAACTGCCTGACATCGGCGATGACATAGAACATGCCGCCCCAGCCGACATCGACGGTGACCTTTCCGAGATGCGGCACGTCGATGACCGCATCGAGATGGGCGGCAAATGCCGGCACGTTCTTGAAGGTCACGCTCTTGACCTTGCCGTTGCTGCATTCCGCCTTGATGCGGATCAGTCCGGCGGGCGCCTCGAGAACCAGTTCGGTGACCGGTTCCTTCATCGGAAGCATGCCCATTTCCAAAAGGACCGTGACCACCGAGATGGTATTGCCGCCCGACATCATCGGATATTCGAACTGCTCCATGATGACATAGCCGGCATCGGCCTCCGGATGAGAGGGGGCAC
This sequence comes from Rhizobium acidisoli, assembly GCF_002531755.2. NCBI lineage: Bacteria > Pseudomonadati > Pseudomonadota > Alphaproteobacteria > Hyphomicrobiales > Rhizobiaceae > Rhizobium > Rhizobium acidisoli. The sequence goes on from NZ_CP035000.1 coordinate 425,282, forward strand.
GATGATGTTGCAGCAATGGGCGGGATAACCGCGCGGCTCACGCAGCATCAGCTTGCGCAGCTGGTCGTCATTGCTCTCCAGCCATTTCATCTTTTCGTAGACGGAATTGCCGGGAATATGCGGAACGCCGCCCGTGATCACGCGCATCGGCGTGCCTGCATGAGTATCGACCGCGTGGATCGTTCTTTTGAATCCCATATCCATTCTCCTCTGAAGTCCGGCTACGCCGTTGCTTTGTAATATCGTATACGATATCATTTGTACGAAGCTGCAGACTTGTCAATCACCAAAGTCATGTTTGTAGACACAATTGTACATTTTTCTGTCGCCATTTCCTCGCTTCTGCTAGGAACGGCGGCCAAGGAAACAGAGAATCGGAGATTTGCGATGTTGGATGAGATCCTACTCGATCAGACAGAAGCCGAAGCCTTGGCGATGCGGGCCTGCCTGGCAGCAGGCGCTGGGCAAGCCACCGCCCGCTCCCTCGTGGACGCCACCTTATCAGCCGCGATCTATGGGCCTGCCATGCTCGGTTTTCCCCACATGGTCGATTATCTCGACAGCTTCCGCGAAGGCCGTATCAACTGCAATCCCGCGCCGAGATATGAGCGTCCCTATCCCGCCTTCTTCGTCGCAGATGCCGATCGGGGTATCGCGCAGCTCAGTTTCGATCTGGCATTCGATGATCTCGTGACAGCGGTGCGCAATTTCGGGCTCGCAGTCTTCACGCAAACCAACAGCTATACGGCGGGAGAACTGGGCTATTATGTTCGCAGGCTTGCCGGCCAAGGGATCGTCGGCATCGCCGCCACCAACGCCAATGCCATGGTGGTGGCCAAAGCCGGCGGCCCGGCCGTCTACAGCACCAACCCGATGGCCTTCGGCTTTCCACTCGGAGAAGGGTCGCTGCCTCTCATCATCGACCAGGCGTCGAGCGCGACCGCCTATGTCAATATCGTCGCGGCCGCAGCCGAGGGGCGCGCCATCCCGGAGGGATGGGCCGTCAATGAAGCCGGCAAGGATACCCAGGATGCGGCAAGAGCGCTCGGCGGAGCGCTTCTTCCTTTCGGCGGGCGCAAGGGCGCCAATGTGGCGCTGATGGTGGAAATGCTGTCGGCCGGCCTCTCCGGCGGCCCCTGGTCATTGGATACGCCGTCTTTCAGAGAGGGAAGCGCCAGCCCTGCCGTCGGATTGACCGTCGTCGCGATGATGCCGGGGCGCACCGACGATGGGCTTGTCGAACGTGCCCGCCGCCAGGCCGACCGCCTTCAAGAGAAGGGCGTCTTTGTGCCGGGGGTGAGCGGCATCGAATATCCAAGGCCGGCGTCGGAAAAGCTGAAAGTGCCGCGCGCCGTCTTCGAGGCCGTCAGCAGGATAGCGGGCGCCTGACGGCTCAGCCGGGTTTCTTCGCGGGAAGATGTTCGAGAAGTGACTGGCAGGCGCTCATGATGTGGGCATAGAGCAGACCTGCCGCCTTTTCCTCATCGCGCTCGCGGCACGCTTCGAGGATCTGCCGATGTTCGCGATCCGCCGTCTGCTTGCCATGCGATAGGGTCAACTGCACCCGGAGATATCGTTCCAGCCGGTCGTTGACGGAACGGATGGTGGTGACGAGAAATGGCCGCTGCGCATCCTCGTAGAGGCAGCTGTGGAATCGCCAGTTCAATTCCGACCACCGGGCGACATCGGTTTCCCGCGCGAAGGCCTCGCAATAGCCAAGCGCCTTTTCAAAGGTTTCTTCCGTCATGTGAGGGATCGAGAGCTTGATGGCATTCGATTCCAGGATCGCGCGCACCTCGAAGATCTGCGCGATCTCGGGCTCCGAAACGCTGGTGACGATCGCGCCCTTGTTGCGGTGGAATTCCACGAGACCTTCGGCCTCCAGCCGTTTCAGCGCCTCCCGCACCGGAATCTTGCTGACGTTGAACAGCCGGGCGACATCGTCCTGACGGATTGGTTCCCCTTCGTCCAGAGAACCGTCGGCGATGGAATCTCGGATGAATTTCAAAATGACATCCGAGGCCGTCGGCGCCTTCCCGAGATTTGTCACCTGAGCGGTGTTGAAAGGCATTCCCCAAGCTCCTTCTTTCCGAGACGAAATTCCTGCTTGGGATATCGTAGACGATCTCATTCCTCAAGATCGATCAGCTTTTTCACGCCGCGGCTTGCGCTCCCGTAATCTTCGGATCCAGCCGCCGGTTTTGCGTTCACCGACAAATTGCCGTGCGGGCCGAAGGGGGCGGCCCTTTCGGGCGCTATCTCTGCTGACCGAAAAGCCCGGCAAGATGGGCGAATGCCCTGCCGACCGCCGGTCTCGGTGGCGCAACCGACGGGTCCTGCTCGGCCTCCGCGACGAGCCACCCTTGATAGGCGCTCTCGCGGACAAAGCGGACAACCGGGGCGAATCGATCGCGCCGTACTCCTGTGGCGTCTCAATGCGTTGCAGCAGAGGGCGGTGTCTTGGAAATGGCTGGACGGGCGGCGCCAGAGATCGATCTCAAATGCTGTTGAAAGAAACACTTCAGCTCCCTGAAGGTGTCGAAGCCCAGCGCATTGGCCACGCGGACCACGGTGGAAGGCGACACCACGCATTCGCCCGCCACGGAACTTATCGTTCCGAAGGCGACGATGTCGGGTTGTGCGAGCATCTTGCGCGCCACGCGCTCCTGCTGCTCAGGAAGCCGCAACCCGGCTGCTGTGATCATGCCCTTCAGTTCGGCGACGCTGTTCGGCTTGTGCAATGTCTGCTGGGCGCTCATCGGTGTCGGCTCCTTGTTGATGCGGGATGCGCCGACCAGGCGGCGCATCCGAGCTTTCATGACAAAAGAACGGGCTGCTTCTTCGAAACGGACTCGATGCTGGCGAGCGCGATCATCAAAGCGTTGCGCGCGTCCACGCCTGTCGGCGCATCCTTCAGTTCGCCATTGCGCACGGCGTCGACGAACGCGGCGAGTTGGGCGGTGTACCCCTGGACGAAGTGATCAGTGTCCCGTCGCCACGTGTCGTTCGAGACGCCATCCTTGTCGAAGAGGGTCATGCTTGACCGCCGGACGTCGCCCATGGCGACCATGCCCCCGGATCCGAACACCTCGCCACGGATGTCATAACCGTAAAGCGCCGAGAAGTTCGCCTCCGCAACAGCAACCGAGCCGTTGTCGAAGCGGATGTTGACCACGGCGGTGTCGAGGAAGCCCTTCTCCTTTGCCTCAGGACGAAGGAGCGCGTCGGCCATCGCGAAAACCTCGACCGGCTTGGCGCCGGGATTGAGCCAAAGCAGCGTGTCGAAGTCGTGAATGAGCGTCTCGTAGAAAATGGTCCACTGTGGGATGCGGTCGGGATCGGCGCCGAACGGACCCGGGTCGCGCGTCAGAGAGCGGATGAGCTGCGGGGCGCCGATCTTTCCGGCGTCAATGGCGACACGGCCTTCGGCAAAAGCCTGGTCCCAGCGCCGGTTGAAGCCGACCTGGAGCGGCACCCCGGCCGAACGAGCCGCGGCGATCGCCCGGTCCGCATCTTCGAGGGTCAGGGCCATCGGCTTCTCGCAAAAGATCGCCTTGCCGGCTTCGGCGGCCTGCACCAGCACGTTTGTATGGAACCGCGCCGGGGTGGCGATAACCACCGCATCGAGACCCGGATGAGCAAGGAGTTCTGAAACCTCACTATATGCGGCGTCCACGCCGAGCGTTTCCGCAAGCTTCGCCGCCGCGCCCGGCGCCGGATCTGCGATGGCGACGAGTTCTGCGTCGACCAGCCGGCGAGCGATGGATTGGCCATGGAAGGAGCCGATGCGGCCGGCGCCGATAAGGCCGACGTTGACGGATTTGATCTTGGGCATGGGTCGGGTCCTGTAGGGTTGAAACGTCAGAGGGTGAATGCGGAGCGGAAGGCTTCCAGCGCGGCGTCGGAATCGCCGGCAGCCCAGGCTTCTAAGCCGACGGGACCGGCGTAGCCCATCGCCTTGAGCGCTTTGGCGACTCCCTTCCAGTTGACCTCGCCGGTGCCGGGTTCGCAGCGTCCCGGCACGTCGGCGACCTGGATCTCGCCAATCCATGGCAAGCACTTTCGGCAAAGCTCGATCAGGTTCCCCTCGCCGATCTGGGCGTGATAGAGATCAAGGTTCAGGCGAAGACGGGGATGGTCAATACTGGAAACGAGCGCCATCGTGTCCTCCGCGCGCCCGAACGGCACGCCCGGGTGATCGACCGGTAGGTTCAAATTCTCGAGCGTGAAGACGACATTCTCATCCTCCGCCAGGTCGACGACCCGGCGAAGTGTGTCGCGCGCCTTCATCCACATCGCCCCTGTGACGACCTCGATCGGCTGAACCGGAAGGCCGCGGTCGCCAAGACCGGTGCCGTGAAGGTTCAGCCGCTGAACGCCGAGGCGCTTGCCGACCTCAGCGGTCTGGCGCGCCGTCCTCAGAAGTTCGTCCGCGCCCTCGTCGTCGGTGAGCCGACCGGTGAGATAGCCGTTCATGATGGTGAAGGTGGCGCCGGTCGCCTCCAGCTTGTGAATGTCGTGTTCCGGCCAGTTCCAGAGACCGACGCCGAAGCCCAGTTCCTTGAGGCGCGAGGCGCGCCATTCGATGGGCCGGTCGCGCCACAGCATTTCGGCGCAGGCCGCTAATGGAAAGGGGGATGATATGGAATTGCTCATTGCGGGTTCTTCCCTGATCATGGGTATGAGTGTCCGTGGTCCGGCACGAGGTCCCGGACCGAATTCGCTTTTTCACGGGAGCGTCAGATCGTTCCGCCAAGCTCCTCGGAGATCGACTGAAGTTCCTTGCCGCCGGCCATCAGGTTCTGCAGGCTGTCGAGATTGATCTCGCTCTTTGCAAAGGTTCCCAGCGTCTTGCCGCGGTTCAGCGCCGTGAACCGATCGCCGACCGCATAGGCATGGCGGACGTTGTGGGTGATGAAGATCACGCCGAGCCCCTTGTTTCGGACAAGGCCGATATACTTCAGGACCATCGAGGTCTGGGCGACGCCGAGCGCCGAGGTCGGCTCGTCCAGGATGAGCACCTTCGCCCCGAAATAGACAGCGCGGGCGATGGCCACGCACTGACGCTCGCCTCCGGAAAGGGTCCCGACCGCCTGATCGGGCTCGCGCACGTCGATGCCGATCTTGCGCATCTCGTCGCGGGTAACATTGTTGGCGAAGTCCATGTCCATGCTCTTGAAGGGTCCGAAGCCTTTCAGGGGCTCGCGTCCCATGAAGAAGTTCCGGGTCACCGACATCAACGGGATCATCGCAAGGTCCTGATAGACGGTCGCGATCCCGGCATCGAGCGCGTCGCGAGGTCCGCTGAAGGATCGCGGCTGCCCGTCGATGAGAAACTCTCCGGACGTCGGTTTGAACACGCCCGACAGCGTGTTGATGAGAGTGGATTTTCCCGCACCGTTATCGCCGAGAAGGCAGAGGACTTCCCCTGCGTTTACGCTCAGCGAGACGCCGTTCAGGGCGATGATGGAGCCGAAGTGCTTTACGAGGTTCTTGACCTCGACGAGTGGCGCCTGGGACGTGCTCATCAGCGTTCTCCCGTCACGCGTTTGCGGATGACATTGTTGAAGATGACGGCGGTCAGAAGCATGCCGCCCAGGAAGACCAGGTACCAGTCCTGATCGATCGAGGTGTAGGTCAGTCCGATCAGCACCATGCCGAAGACGATGGAGCCGAAGAAGGCGCCGATCGCCGAGCCATAGCCGCCGGTCAGGAGGCATCCGCCGATGACGGCTGCGATGATCGCCTCGAACTCCTTCTGAAAGCCGCGGCGAGCGTCGGTCGAACCCGCATCGAGCACGGTCAGGATGGCGACCAGCGTGGCGCACATCGCCGTGACGATGAAGAGTGTGGTCTTGACGCGCGCAACGGGAACGCCGGATTTGCGGGCGGCGCGCGGATCGCCGCCGGAGGCGAAGATCCAGTTGCCGAAGCGCGTGCGTAGCAGCACCCAGGTCGCCAGCAAAGCGATGAAAACGAACCACAGGATCTCGATGGGAATTCCCGGAACCTTGGGCGCGCCGCTCGGGAAGGTCTCGATGAAGCCATGGGCGCCAAGCCACGAGAACAGGCCACCGAAAGCATCGCCGGAGAAGAGCGGCGCGAGCGGGCTGTTGGCGGCGGCCTCCTTCATGCCGCGAAGCTGCGTCGCGCCGCCGCTAGCCCATTTGAGGCCGACGAGCGTCAGGCCGCGCAGAATGAAGAGAAATGCCAGCGTCACGATGAAGGACGGCAGGCCGGTGCGCATCGTCAGCTGCGCGTTGGTCACGCCGATGACGGCGGCGAAGGCCAGGGCGATCAGGATCGCAACGCTCAGCGGCAGGTGCAGAACGACGAGCGCCGTGCCGAACACCAGGCCCGCGAAGGCGACCATGGAGCCGATCGACAGATCGAACTCACCGCCGATCATCAGCAGGGCCGCGCCGATTGCAAGAATGCCGAGCTGTGCGGCAGGCGCCATGAAGTTGATCACGCCGGCAAGCGTGAACATGGCCGGATTTGCAGTGAAGAAAAAGAAGATGGAGACGAGCACCAGTCCCGCGACAGCGCCAAGTTCCGGACGGCGCAGCAGCGCGGTTATGGTCGAAACCTTCTTCAGCCGCTCGTCGGACCGGGCCGCAGTCCCGTTCTGTTCGTTGGCCAGCGTCATGGTCGTTCCTTAGAATAGATCGTTATCGTGCGCCGCGCCCGCTGTCCGGATGAATCACGGATCGGGAGCCATACGGCGATGAAAGCAGCCCCCGCCCGCGGGCGGGAGCTGCCGCGGGTCCGCTTAGCGGATACCTTGGGAGGATTTCTCGATAACCGAAGCGGCCGCGTCCTTCTCGACGAAGCTCGGGCCGGAGGCGACGTTGCCTGCCGGGATGGTGCCGTAGCGGGCGTTGAGAGCGAGGAAGGTCACAGGCAGATAGCCCTGCAGGTAAGGCTGCTGATCGACGGCGAAGAGGGCCTTGCCGTCCGCAACAGCCTGCAGGAAGCCGGCGGATAGATCATAGGATGCCACCTTGACCTTGTTGCCGTTGCCAATCTTTTCGACGACCGCGACGGCGCGCTCGCCGACGAGCGGAGCCGAGAGGCCGAGCACGACGTCGATCGACGGATCGGAGGTCAGCGCCGCCTGGATCTTCGCTTCGATTTCCGCCGGGTCCGCCGTGGTCGGCAGCACGGTGACCTTGCCCCCTTCGAAGCCCTTCTCGGTGCCGGCACAACGCTGGTCGAGCGCGGCGTTGCCGACTTCCTGATTGACGCAGAGGACATGCTTCAGGCCCAGCGACTTGAGCTTCGCGCCGACCTTGATGCCGGCCGGCATCTCGTCCTGGCCGACATGCAGCTTGATGCCGAGCTTCTCGGCGGCTGAGATGCCCGAGTTCATCGAGATAACCGGGATGCCGGCAGCGACAGCCTTTTCGATAGCCGGGCCCAGCGCGTCGGGATCAGGATTGGAGATGACGATGCCGGCCGGGTTCTGATTGACCGCGGCTTCGATGAGCTGAGCCATTGCGACCATGTCGAAGGTTTCCGGCGCGCGGTAGTCGACCTTCACGTTGCTGTCCTTGGCGGCCTGCATCATGCCGTTCTTGACGATCGACCAGAACGGATCCGACGCCTGCCCGTGCGTGACGGCGATGATGCTCGGCTGCTCCTGCGCCTTCACGCCGACCGACCACGACGCTGCGATTCCGACGGCGACGACACCGTATGCAAGCTTCTTCAGAATGGATTTCATCTTTTCCTCCTCCAAGCCGTCCCCTCCACAGGGCGGATTAACGAATGCTACCGGGTGCAAAACCTTTGCTACCGGGTGCAAGCGGGTGCATCATATGCAGGAATAAGCTAAAAGCAAGCATTCATTTCACCGGAATCGGAAAATGGAATGTTTATTCTATTTTCTTCGGGAGGCGTAATGCGCAAGCGGGCAACGGCAAAACAGGTGGCGGAGGCCGCAGGAGTATCGAAGTGGACGGTCATCAGGGCCTTCACACCCGGCGCGTCCATCACCGAGGAGAGCAAACGCAAGGTGCTGGAGATGGCTGCCGCGCTGAACTACACGCCGAACCTCTTGGCGCGCAGTCTCGCGACGAACTCGACGCGGCAGGTGGCGGTATTCGTCGACGATTTTGCCAACCCGCAAAAACTCCCTTTCCTCGAAGCGCTGACGGAGCAGCTACAGGCGGCCGGACTGGTTGCGATGCTCATCAACATCAACAATCACTTCGACCATGTGAACGCGCTGCTCCATGCCGACCAGCGTCAGGTCGACGCCATCGTTCTCTTCGGCACCGCGTTCCGCGACGAAACGCTGACCGACCTGCAGCTCGGCCATGGAATGCCTCCCATGTTCGTTCTGGCCCGAGACAGCCAGATCGACGGCGTCCCGGCTGTCGTATGCGACGCCGAACTGGCGCTTCGGGACATCGTCCGTCACCTTCATGAACGAGGCTATCGGCGCCCCGGTTTCATGAGTGGGGCTGCTGCTCTCTCGACGGCGCTGAGGCGACGCCAGCATTATGTCGAGTTCTGGGCCGAGCACGGCATCCAAAACATCTCACTTCTTTCCGCAGACAGGTACAGTGCGGACGCGGGCGCGGCGTCCGTCCGGGCATATCTCGCGAGCACGCCTGCGGACGAGCGGGTGGATGTCCTGATGTGCGAAAACGACATTCTCGCACTGGGAGCGATGGACGAGATTCGCGGAAACTTCGGACTGAAGATTCCCGAGGACATCGCTATCGTCGGCTTCGACAATTACGAACTCGGCGGATCATACGGATACGGTCTGACAACCTACGAACAACCCAGGGAAGAGATGGTGCGGGCTGTCGTCGGCATGATCAAGGGCGCCGTCGAACCGGAAACCGTGACGCTGCCGGGCCGGCTCGTCGTCCGAAGTTCGACATAGTCGCCCGAACGCTATGATACGGCCTGCGCGCCGGTGATCTCCACCAAAGAGCCGCACATGAATGCGGCCTCATCCGATGCGAGAAACGCAACGAGGGCCGCCACCTCTTCCGGCTTGCCGATACGACCATAGGGAACGAGCTTGTCGAGATCGGCGATCGTCCGGCCGGAGCGCTTGACGCCGGCTTCGAGCATCGGCGTATGGATCTCGCCGGGACAGACGGCGTTGACCCGGATCTTGTCCGGCGCATAGTCCCTGGCAAGGTTCTGGGTGAAGGCGGCAACCGCCGCCTTTGTCGTGTTATAGGCGATATGGTTCGGCGCGGGGTAGAGACCCCATTGCGAGGCCGTATTGACGATCGCGCCGCCGCCGGCGGCGATCATATGCGGCAGGGCCGCGCGGCAGAGATGGAACATCGAATCCAGATTGACCGTGAAACTCAGCTGCCAGTCTTCATCCGAGAGCGCCAGCAGATTGCCGCGCCGGTTGATGCCGGCATTGTTGACCAGCACATCCAGCCGCCCCTTGATCGCATAGGCTTTCCCGATCAGCTCCACACATTCCGGCTTACGGGAGATGTCGGCGGCAATGGCGGTCGCCGATCCGCCGGCGGTCTCGATCAGCGAAGCAACTTCGCCTGCGGCCTGGGCGTTGGCATCGGTCACCACCACCAGCGCGCCGTCCTCGGCCAACCTCTTCGATATGGCCGAGCCGATGCCACCGCCGCCACCGGTCACGACCGCGACCTTGCCATGAAATCTCTTCATCCCGAACCTCCTTTTGGCGCAATTCCGAACGCAAAAGCGCTGCACACTTTTGCTGGAATTGCTCTATCTGATGTAGCTGCCGCCATTGACGTCGAACGTCGCCCCATTGACCGACACTTGCGAAGGACGAAGAAGGAAGGCCACAAGCTCGGCGATCTCGGCCGGCTCGGCCATCTCGCCGATCGGGATGTCGCCGACCGCTGCATCCTTTCCGTGCCTCGCCACGAACTCCTCGGCCATATCGGTCCGCACCCAGCCCGGCGCGATGGAGACGGCGACGACCCCGTCGCGACCGAAGCTCCTCGCGATCGACTTTGTGAGATTGATGAGCGCCGCCTTCGTCGCCCCGTAGGGCATGGCGTCAGCGGCATAGCCGCGCTGTCCGGCGCGACTGGCCATATTGATGATCCGCCCACCGCCCTCTTGCTTGAAATGCACGAGGGCCTCTTTGCAGAGATCGGCGGCTGCGAAGAAGTTCACCTGAAACTCTTTCTGCCAGACGGCCCGCCAATCGGCGGGATCGGCATCGATCGAAATCTCGCTGCGGATGCCGGCATTGTTGACGACGGCATGAATGCGTCCCGCCGCCGCGAGTGCGTCGCGCCACAGCGCAAAGGCGCCGTCCGGGCGGGAGAGGTCGGCCTGGACGATCAGGCCGTTCCCACCGAGTTTGCCAAGCAAGGCTTGTGCCCTCTCCCTGTCGCGCCCGTAATGGATGACGGGTCGCGCGCCTTCGGCTGACAGGCGTTCGACGATGGCAGCACCGATCCCGCCCGATGCTCCGGTGACGAGGACTGTATGGCCGGTCAGGGATTGAAGGTGAGACATGGTGGCTCCTAACCGAGAAGGTCGACCTGGGGTCCCCAGGTGTCGGAGAGCGCGAAGCCGGCGACGAAGGGATCATCGTCGGACAGGCGCAACTGTTCACGGCCATAGATGAAGGCGCGGCCGGTTATTCGCGGCAGCACGGCGCGACGGCCGCCGACCTCGCTCTCGCCGATCGCTTCCGCGAGGAATTCCCCGCCGATGATCGACCGCGATGTCCGCCGATCGCCGACGGAGACCTCACCGCGAGCATAAAGCGTCGCCAGGTTCGCCGAGCTGCCGGTTCCGCAGGGCGAGCGGTCGACGCGGCCGGGTTGCAGCGTCGTGCAGGTTCTGACCGCGCCGTCGGCTTCCCGGCCGCGGAACATCACATAAGCGATCTCATCAACGCCGGCGAGAACCGGATGAGCAACCGAAACCTGGCCAGCCAGAAGCGCCTTGAGCTCGATGCCGGCTTCCGCCAGCAGCCGGGCATTGGCCGGGGAGATATCGAGGCCGAGTTGATCGACGTCGACAAGCGCGTAGTAAACACCGCCGAAGGCGACATCGATCTTGATGCGCCCCCATTTCGGCGTCTCCACCTCCCTGTCCAGCGCTTCGGCGAAGCTCGGCACGTTGTCGAGGCTGACGGACAGGCAGCGGCCATCGCGGCAGGCGGCGCGGGCGACGATAAGGCCGGCCGGCGTATCCAAGCGGACGATCGTCTCCGGCTCCGACATCGGCACCCGGCCGCTTTCGAGAAGTGCGGTGACGACGCAGATGCAGTTGCTGCCGGACATCGGATGGGCGCGGTCGGCTTGCAGCACGATGAAGCCGGCATCGGCATCGGCGCGCGTCGGTTCGACCAGCAGGTTCACCGACATGGCGACGCTGGCGCGCGGCTCGAAGGTGACGAAGCGGCGCAGGCTGTCGTCGACCGTGTTAATGTGGCTCATCTTGTCGAGCATCGTCGCGCCCGGTATTTCGGGCGCGCCGGAGACGATGATCTTGCCGATCTCGCCCTGGCAGTGGACCTGCAGCAGATCGAGGCTGCGGTTCCAGTTCATTCGGCCGCCTCCGGCTTGATGTACCAGCCCCAGGGCTCCTCGCTGGCGAAGCAGGTGATCTGTTTGGTCTCGAGATAATTTTCGAGGCCCCAGCGGCCGAGTTCGCGGCCGATGCCGGATTCCTTGTAACCGCCCCAGGGCGCTTCGGTGAAGGTCGGCTGCGAGCAGTTGATCCAGACGATGCCGGCACGGAAGGCGGCCGCGACGCGCTCGGCCCTGATGTCGTCCTTCGACATGACGGCGGCGGCTAGGCCGAAGCGGGAATCATTGGCGAGCTCGATCGCCTCCTCCTCAGTCTTGAACGGCCGGATGCAGACGACGGGTCCGAAGATCTCCTCCACCCAGGCGGCGCTGTCGAGCGGGACATCCGTCAAAATGGTCGGCTGGAGGTAGTAGCCCTTGTCGAAACCCTCTGGGCGCGCTCCGCCGCAGGCGACCGTTGCGCCAGCTTGCCGGGCCGCTTCGATCGCGGCAACGACCTGCTCGTGCTGGCGCTTGGAAACCAGCGGCCCGAGGAGGACGCCCTCGTCCATACCGTTGCCGATCTTGATCTTATTGGTTTCCTCGATGAGACGCGCGAGCAGCCGCTCGTAGATGGTGTCCTGCACGAGGACTCTCGACGTCGCCGAGCAGACCTGGCCCTGATTCCAGAAGATGCCGAACATGATCCATTCGACGGCTTTGTCGATATCGGCGTCTTCGAAGACGACGAAGGGCGACTTGCCGCCGAGTTCGAGACTGACACGCTTGATGTCGCGGGCGGCCGCCGCCATGATTTTCGAGCCGACCGGTCCCGAGCCGGTAAAAGCCAACTTGTCCACTTGCTTGTGATCGATTATCGCCTGCCCGGCGACCGAACCTGCTCCCGTGACGATATTGAGCACGCCCGCCGGCAGCCCGGCTTCGTCGGCAACCGCCGCCAGTTCCAGCGCCGTCAGCGACGTCAATTCGGCGGGCTTCAGCACTACGGTGCAGCCGGCGGCAAGGGCCGGAGCGACCTTCCAGGCTGCCATCAGCAATGGATAATTCCAGGGAATGATCGCGCCGGCCACGCCGAGCGGCTCGCGCACCGCCTTGGAGGTGAAGCGCTGATCGGGAAGCGTGATCGCCTCCTCGGGATTGTTGTCGAGCTGTTCGGCGAGCCCCGCATAGAAATCGAAGCAGCCCGCCGCGTCGGCAACGTCCCAATCGGCCTCGGGGAACGGCTTGCCGTTGTCGAGAACTTCGAGGCGGGCGATCTCGGCCTGCCGGGCGCGGATGCCGTCGGCGATCGCACGGAGATACCGCGCGCGCTGGGCTCCCGTCAGCTTCGGCCAGCCGTCCTTGTCGAAGGCGCGGCGCGCCGCCTTGACGGCAAGATCGACATCCTCGCCCGTTGCGGCGCCGATCGTCTGGATCACCTCTTCCGTCGCGGGATTGGTCACCGCGCAGGTGCCGCCCTTGACCGGCTTCACCCACTGTCCGTCGATATAGAGTTCGCTTCGCATGTTTTACTCCCTTTCTCCTGGCGTCGCCGCTCTCAGAAGCGGTCGACACGATAGGGTTTCATGTCCACGGGCGGTTCAACGCCCGTGATGAGATCGGCCATCAACCGGCCGGTCGTCGCCGCATAGGTGAGGCCGAGATGTCCGTGCCCGGTCGCGTACCAGACGTTGCGGCGCTTGGCGGATGGACCCATGACCGGCACGGTGTCAGGCAGCGCCGGGCGATGCCCCATCCACTCCGTCGCGCTCCGGGGCACCAGATCAGGCAAGGCTTCCCGAGCCCTCTTCACCAGGATTTTCGCGCGGCGATAGTCCGGCGGAGCATCGAGTCCGGCCATCTCGACCGTGCCGCCGACGCGGATGCCGCCCGCCGTCGGCGTGACCATGAAGGCGCGCGCCGGCCAGATGATCGAATGGCGCATCGAAATGCCGGGCTCCATGATCTGCGTGTGGTAGCCGCGCTCGGTTTCGAGCGGGATATGTTCGCGCAGCAGCGCGGAAAGCCGGGCGGTGAAGGCGCCGGCCGCAAGCACCACCTTGTCGGCCGCAAGGATGCGCCCGTCCGCCAGGCGCAGAGCCGAGACGCCGGCCTCGCTCTGCTCGAAACCGACGACATCGCCCTCAACGATCCGGCCGCCGAGTGCCTGGAACTTTTCGGCAAGGGCGGCGACGAGCTTGTGCGGATCGGTGATCGACCGGTTGTCGGGAAAGAGCACCGCCTTGCCGATCCTGGTGGTCAAGGCCGGCTCGAGATCGCGGATGGCGTTGCCGCCGAGGATTTCGTGCCGGAAGCCGAAGCGCTCCAGGATGTCGATATGCGCGCGATCCGCCCTGAACTCGGCCTCGTCGGTATAGAGGCTCAAGCACCCCTCGGCCGTCAGCATCTGCGTGAGGCCGGTCTCGTTCAACAGCGCGTCCAGATCTTCATAGACCCGGCCGCAGAGCACGGCGCCGGCCGCTTCCAGCTCCCTCAATTTTGAGGGGCGGCTGGCGGCGAGGAATCTCAGGAACCACGGCACCAGTTTCGGCAGGTAACTGGGCCGAATGCGCACCGGCCCTTCCGGATCGAGCAGCCATTTCGGCATCTGCGCCCAGATGCCGGGGCGAGAGGCCGGCATGAATTCGGTGACGGCGATGCTCGCCATATTGCCGTAGGAGGCACCCATGCCGGGGGTCGTCTTGTCCACCAGCACGACCGCCTGCCCGCGACGCTGGAGTTCATAGGCTATGACGACGCCGATGATACCGGCGCCGACGACCACCAAAGGAGCTTTGTTTCCACTCATATCCATTCCCAAGTCAGACCGTCGTCATCCAGGTATCCGCCACGGTGAACCCCTGTTGGTAGGGATCGGTCGGATCCATGCCCATCTGGTAGAAGCCGGTGATCCATGCCTGTCCTGCGATCGCCGGGATGACGGCATCATATTTTCCGACCTTCGCTAGCCCGTCGATGGCGCAGGTGAAGCGGCTTCCGGTGATGGATTCATGGATGAGCGTTTCGCCGGGCGCGATCAGTCCCTTGGCATGCAGCAGGGCAAGGCGGGCCGAAGAGCCGGTGCCGCAGGGCGAGCGATCGCAGCGGCCGGGAGAGACGACCACGCAATTCTTCGAGATCAGCTGGCCGTTTTCGCGGCGAAGCGGCCCCATGAACTCAGTGTTGGTTATGCCTGGGATATCGGGGGTTTCAGGATGTTCCACCGCAAGCTGCTCGGCGGCGGCGAATTTCAGCTTCTGCCCGACCGCGCAAAGGTCGCGGGCTTCGGAGGGATCGATCGAAAAGTCGAGAGCCGCGGCATCGACCATCGTATAGGTCATTCCGCCATAGACGATGTCGACCTGAACGGTGCCGAGACCTTCGACTTCGATATGCCTGCCGAGGTGGTAGCAGAAGGCCGGCTGGTTCACGAGCCGGACGCTCGTCACCTTGTCGTCCGAACATTCGCAGCGGACCCGGATCAGACCGGCCGGCGATTCCAGCGTCAGGTTTGTCACCGGTTCCTGCATCGGCAGAATGCCGGTTTCGAGCAGGACGGTCGCCACGCAGATGGTGTTGGAACCCGACATAGCCGGATATTCCGTGGTCTCCAGGATCACATAGCCGAAATCCGCCTCGGGGTGATTGGAAGGCAGAACGATATTGGCATTGTGCCAGACGGCGCCGCGCGGTTCGAAGAGAACCATCTTGCGGA
Source organism: Rhizobium acidisoli (assembly GCF_002531755.2). Taxonomy (NCBI): domain Bacteria; kingdom Pseudomonadati; phylum Pseudomonadota; class Alphaproteobacteria; order Hyphomicrobiales; family Rhizobiaceae; genus Rhizobium; species Rhizobium acidisoli. Next base: position 440,495 of record NZ_CP035000.1, read on the forward strand.
TATCGTCCATATGGGTTTCGAGGTAGGTCCGCTTGTCGAACATGGTCTCGCCCCTGACCTGGCCGACACCGCCGACGATCACCTTGCCGCTTTCGCCTTCCGCGTGACAATCGACGATGGACAGGACCTTCTTGAATCGCATCGCTTGAGCCTTCCAGGTCTTCGTGGGGAAGCAGGTGCATTTTCGGGACCGGTCGCCCGCGTGGCCGATCCCGCTCTCTGCAGGAAAACCCTACCAGTTGAGGATCGGCTCCATCGCCGCCCGGAACTCGGCCTTTTCTTCCGAGGTCAGCTCGCCGAGCGGCGCGCGGCACGTCCCCACGGGCAAGCCCTGAAGCTCGCAGCCATATTTGATCTTCTGCACGAACTTGCCGCTCTCGAGGATGTTCATCGCCCGGTAGAGGGTTTTCATCATCTCGCGGGCCTTGCCGAGATCTCCCGACTTGTAGGTTCGGTCGAGATCGCAGCAGGCCTTGGCCATGCAGTTGGACGGACCGCAGATCCAGCTTTCCGCGCCCCAGAACATGAAATCCAGCGCGATATCGTCGGAGCCGCTGACGAGCTGGATCTTGCCCTCATAGCGGCTGACGATGTCGATCGCGCGCTGCAACACGCCCGAGCTTTCCTTGATGCCGATCACCCGCGAATTATCGGCGAAATGATCCATCAGCTCGAAGCTGATGTCCGAACCATCCTTTGCCGGATAGGAATAGAGCACGAGGCTGACATCGACGGCGCTGAGTACGGCTTCATAGTGCTTGACGAGTTCCGCCTGGGTCGGACGGGTATAAAATGGCGGCGCCAGCAGGACTGTCTCATAGCCGATATCTCTGGCCAGCGCCGTCTGCTCGATCACCTCGCGGGTGGCCGGCGCGTTGGTGCCGGCGATCAGAATTTCGCCCGGCCTGGCAAACTCCTTGACGAACTGCAGCACGTCACGGCGCTCTTCCCTGGATTGGCTGAAATACTCGCCGGTCGAGCCGTTTGGAACCCAGCCGGTGACGCCGGCCTCACGCAGATGCGTCAGAAGCTTTTCGAACGCCTTGAAGTCGATCCTGTTGTTCGCGTCGAAGGGGGTGATGAGGGCGGGCATGACGCCGGAAAGTTTCATGGGATTTCTCCTGTCCTGGGAATGACGGTTTCAGATTGCGAGCTTCTTGAGGATGCGTCCCTCGATGAGGGAGACCGCCCGCGTCAGTGGGAAGGCAATGGCGAAGTAGATCAGGGCGACGACCGTCAGCACTTCGACCGGACGGGCCGTGTTGTTCGAGATGTTCTGGCCGACGAACATCAGGTCCGCCATGCCGACCGCGGAGACGAGCGCGCTCTCCTTGAACAGGCTGACGCAGTTCGACAACAATGTCGGGATGGCCCGCAGCACCGCCTGCGGCAGCACGACGTTGATGACCTGGGCGCTGCGCGGCAGGCCGAGCGCGACGCAGGCATCCAGCTGCTCGCGGCCGATGGATTTGAGGCTCGCCCGGAAGGTCTCGCTGGTGATCGCGCCCATATAAAGCGTCAGCGCGATGACGCCGGACGCCAGGTTCGAAAGCTCGACGCCGAGGATGAGCGGCAGGCAGAAGAATATCCAGAAGAGCTGGATCAGCACCGGCGTGCCGCGGAAGAATTCGACATAGGCGCCGGAGACCGCGCGAAGCGCCAGATTGCCGGAAGCCCGGGCGAGGCCGACAAGGAAGCCGAGAGAGCATCCGAGCACGATGCAGATGACCGTCAGTTTGATCGTCATCCACAGGCCGAGCAGCAGTGCGTGCTCGAAGTGCGGCAGGATCGAGAAGTCGAGCGTCATCATGCTGGCCTCCTAGCTGACGAGGATCTGGCGGCGGCGCTCAAGCAGGCCGACGATCTGGGTTATCGGGAAGGACACGGCGAAATAGATGAGCGCCACGACGGTGAAGGTCTCGATCGGCCGGTAGGTCTCCGTCGCCAGCGTCTTGCCCTGGTACATCAGGTCCTGGATCGCCACGATCGCAACCAGCGCGCTCTGCTGGAAGATGACGATGCCGTTGGTCAGAAGCACCGGGATCGAGGCGCGGAACGCTGTCGGAAAGACGATATAGAGCACCCGCTGCAGCGGATTGAGGCCGAGCGCGATGCCGGCATCGAGCTGCTCACGCGGAACCGCCTGGATCGACGCCCGGTAGGCTTCGGCGTTGAATGCCATCAGATTGAGCCCGAGCGCCATGATGCCCATTGTCATCGGATCGAGAAAGACGTCGAACAGCATCGGCACGCAGTAGAAGATCCAGACGATCTGGACGATGGCCGGCGTGCAGCGGAAGAATTCGACGAACAGCATGAACGGCAGCCGCACGATCTTGATCGGGCTCATGATGAGGAGGGCCAGTCCGAAGCCCAGCACGATGCCGAGGACGTTCGCAGCCGCCGTCAGCTGCAGCGAAACCCACAGCCCCTGCAGAAGCGGAGCGACGGAGACGGCATTGAAATCGAACGTATAATTCATCTGTGCCTCCCTACTGTTTGATATGGAAGACGCGGTCGATGAATTCCTTGGTACGCTCCTCGCGCGGGGCGCCGAGCACCTGCTCTGGCGGACCGTCCTCGACGACCACGCCGCCGGCACAGAAGATGACGCGCGATGCGATGTTCTTGGCGAACCACATGTCGTGAGTGACGATCATCATCGGCATGTTCTGGGCGGCGAGCTGCAGGATGACCTGCTCGACCTCGCTGACGAGTTCCGGGTCGAGCGCCGAGGTGACCTCGTCGAACAGCATCAGCTTCGGGTCGAGCATCAGAGCGCGAGCGATGGCGACGCGCTGCTTCTGACCGCCGGAAAGCTGGGCCGGATAGGCATTGGCCTTGGCGCCGAGCCCGAAGCGCTCGAGCAGCGCCTGGGCGCGGGCCGTGGCCTTCGCCTTGCTTTCTCCGCGCACCTTGCAGGGCGCGAGAACCAGGTTCTGAATGACGCTCAGATGCGGAAACAGCGTGTAGTGCTGAAAGACCATGCCGATCGAGCGGCGGACATTGGTGTCGATCTGGGTCTTCCTGGCAGCGCCATCGGAAGAAATATAGGCCTTGCCGTCGAAACTGACCGAGCCGCTGTCGATCTGTTCCAGGCCCATCATCACCCTGAGCAGCGTGCTTTTGCCGCCGCCGCTCGGACCGATGACGACGACGCGTTCGCCGGGCTTCATTTCGATGTCGATGCCTTTCAGCACCTGGATTGCTCCGTTGCCATAGCTTTTGTGGAGCGCCTGCATTTTCACGAGGGGAAGGCTGAAAGACGTGGTCATGGCCAATCTCCGATGATCGAAGCTGGAAGGGCCGGCGCGATCCCCGCACCGGCCCGGCGAGGTTACTTCGCGCCCTTGAGCACGTCGTCGACCGCCTTGCGGATCAGCTCATCGACGTGACCGGTCGCGACCTTCTCTTCGAGGAAAATATCGACCACTTCGACGTCGGCGGCCGAAAGCTGATGCGGCAGGCCGAAAGCGACACCCTGCTTGGCAAGGGCCGGCGTCGGGTTGAGCGCGACTGCCCAATCCGGGTTCGACTGGGTGAAGAGCTGGTTGGTATCGGAGGCGTCGACCAGGATGTCGGCGCGCTTCGAGGTGACCGCCAGGCGGGTCTCGTCATTGCCGGGAAGGCGCATGATCGTGGCGTTCTTCACCGCAGCGGAAATGGCCTTATCCTGCGCCGTGCCCGACATGACGGCGAGCGTCACGCCAGATTTGTCGATATCGGCGACCGAAGCGGCACCGGCGGTAATCTTCGGGTTGTTTTTATTGTAGGCGAGCGAGATCTGGTACTCCATCGCCGGGATCGAGAACTGCACGGCCATGGCGCGCGTCGGCGTGCGGTTCAGCGCCAGCGACAGATCCCATTTGCCTGCCTGCAGGCCGGCAACGATATTGTCCCAGGTGGTATCGACGAATTCAGGCTTTACCTTCAGCACATCGGCGAATTCCTTGCAGAGATCGGCAAAGAAGCCGGAATATTCGCCCGTCGCCGGATCGCGCATGACATATGGCGGCGCGACAGCCGCGCCGCAGCGCAACGTGCCTGCCTTCTGCACGCCCTGCCAATATCCCTCGGCGGTCTGTGCGTGTGCGGCGGTTGCGGAAAGACCGCCCATCAGGGCGAGCACGGGCAGCGCCCGCAAGGCGGACGTTATCAAAGAAAGCATTGGGCATTCCTCTTTTGCTGTGCGCGAAAGCGCGCGGTTCCACTCGTCGGCTCTGGCCGTTTCTATTGTTTTCTTGTCGGCTGCGTGTCGACTTATGGAAATAAGTCAACAGCGTGTCGACAAAGTCAAGCGGAAAAATTACATTGCCGACACGCTGTTTTTCTGGCCCAATGGGATCCGCGCCTGGAGAAAGGGACTTAAGTGTCTGATGAATCGGAAGTGAAACGCATCCGCGGGACCGGCTGGAAGAGCGTTTATGAAACGCTCCGCAACGAGATTTTGTCGCTTGCTCTGCCGCCCGGTCAGCTTCTCGACGAGATGACGCTTGCCGAACGCTTCGACATGTCGCGCTCGCCGGTGCGCGAAGCGCTGATCCGGCTCGGCGCCGACGAGCTGGTGGTGACGCTTTCCAACCGCAGCACGATCGTCGCGCCGATCGAAGTCGCGACCTTTCCCAAATATGTCGAGGCGCTCGACATCGCGCAGCGCATGAATACGCGGCTTGCCGCAGCGCTCCGGACCGAGGCCGACCTGAAGACCATCGCCAAGCGGCTGAAGATCTTCGAAGCGGCGGTTAAAACCGGCAATCACCTCGCCATGTCCGAGGCCAACAAGGAATTCCACATGGCGATCGCCCATGCCGGAAAGAACCAGTACCTCGCCTCCTTCTATGAGAAGCTGCTGTCGCAGGGACAGCGCATGCTTCACCTGCATTTCGAATATCTGGAGCGAACCCATGAGGGCTATCTCTTGACCGACGAGCACACGCTGATGCTCGATGCCATCCGGGACAAGAACGTCGAGCTCGCCGACGAGCTCGCCCACGCCCATACGCGCCAGTTCCAGGATAATTTCATCAACTTCATGCGCGAGAACTACACGACGGACGTCGCGCTGGGGCCATTGCGGGCTGCGGAGTAATCACATGAAAATCAACAGCATCGGATTCGTCGGCACCGGCGCCATCACCGAAGCGATGGTTCGCGGCCTTCTGGCCGAACCGGCCTATGTCTCGGAGATTCACGTGTCTCCGCGAAGCGCCCACATTGCCGCGACATTGGCGGAGGAGTTCGCCTCGGTCAGGATTGCCGGGGACAACCAGACCGTCGTCGATCGCAGCGACATGGTGTTCCTGGCGATAAGGCCGCAGATCGCCGAGGAGGTCGTGCGGGCGCTGTCGTTGAGGACCGGCCAGACGGTCGTCAGCCTCGTTGCGGCGACGGAGCGCCAGGCCCTGCTCGAATGGATCGGCGCCGATATCGATCTCGTCCAGGCCATCCCCCTGCCCTGCGTCGCACAGCGGCAAGGCGTCACCGCCCTCTATCCCGCCAATGCCGCCATCGCGGCGCTGTTCGACACGCTCGGAACGGCGGTGCAATGTCAGTCGCGGAAAGAGTACGATCTCCTCGCGGCCGCAAGCGCCGTCATGTCGACCTATTTCGGCGTCATGGAGTCGATCATCGGCTGGCTGGAAAAAAGCGGCCTCGAAAGAGCTAAGGGCCAAGCCTACATCGCCCCGCTCTTTGCAAGCCTGGCGCAGAAAGCCAACAACCCCGGTAACGAGCCGTTCAGCGCGCTGAGCCGCGAATTCGCCACCAAAGGCGGCCTGAACGAGCAGGTTCTTTCAGACTTCGACAGGCAGGGCGGTCTTGCGGCACTCAACGGCGCCCTCGATGGCGTGCTTGCCCGCATCGAAGGCCGCCGGAGCTGAGGCGCATGACATCGGCATGGATGCGAACGGGCCTGGCAGGCGTTACAGCCGTCGCGGCCCTTCTCGGCGGAACCGTCCTGGCGCATGCCGAGGCGGCAAAACCACCGGCCGTTTCCACCGTCATTCTCTCCCTCTCACCACGGACCGTTCGCTGGGCCACCATCTACAAGGTTCCCGACCCCGCCGATCACGATCCCTATTACCATCTTGAGATGATCGAGAAGGAGCGGCATACCCCGCCCTGGCAATTCAAACGGCTTGCCGCATATCTCGTCGTGACGGCGGAGGCTTTGGACAGGAGCCGCCTCAGACGGAAGGCAAAGACCTATTTTTACAAGGACATCGAGTTCCGGCTCGCCGACAAGGCCTGGCGTGAACAATCTCCGGGGCAAAGGGAGGCCGTAGTGTGCCGTACGGCAATTGTCGAATGCATCAAATCCGCTTCAGAATAGATGCTGACCTGCTAAATTAAAGAGTTAGAGCATGATGTCGCCCGAAAACCGCTCACACTTTTCGGCATCATTCTCTAGAACGTCGGCGGCGTGCAGGCGCTGATGACTTCGCAGGGCACCGGCCCGACGCAACGGAACCGATGCGGCCGCCGGCTTTCGAAATAATAGGCATCCCCCGGCCCGAGGATACGCCGCTCGTCGTCGACGGTCACCTCAAGCCTTCCCGAGAGGACGATCCCGCCCTCCTCCCCCTCGTGAACAAGCGGAATCTTTCCGGTGTCGGCGCCCGGCTGGTAACATTCCTTGAGCATTTGCAGGCTGCGCCCGAACAGATTTTCTCCGACCTGCCTGTAGGAGATGGCGCCCTTGCCGATCTCCACCAGTTCTTCCGCCGCATAGAAAGCCTTCTTCGGACGCTCGGGCTCAAAGGCGAAGAACTCCGCCAGACCGATCGGGATACCGTCCAAAATCCGCTTCAATGCCCCGACCGAAGGGTTGGAGGCATTCGATTCGATCAGCGAAATCGTTGAATTGGGCACGCCGGTGCGCTTGGCGAGTTCACGCTGGGAAAGCTTATGGGCGATGCGCAGATGGCGAAGGCGGCTGCCGATGTCGACTGACATGATGCGGTCCGTTTGTGTTGTCCAGAATATCGAAAAACATATCCGGTCATTCATTCAGTTTCAATGACTTGCACCACCGAAGAAAAGGACTTGTTTGAAAGGGAGAAATTGCCATTCTGCACGCCATCCCAATGGAGGCCAGCATGGACCAGATCAGCAAAACGAACGCGCCCGTCCTCGACAATTTCTGGATGCCGTTCACCGCGAACCGGCAGTTCAAGGCTACGCCGCGCCTCCTGGCCGCAGCGGAGGGCATGTATTACACCGACGTCGACGGGAACAAGGTGCTGGACGGCACTGCCGGCCTCTGGTGCTGCAATGCCGGCCATGGCCGCAAGAAGATCGCCCAGGCAGTCGAGCGGCAGCTTTCGACCATGGACTATGCTCCGACCTTCCAGATGGGCCATCCGATCGCCTTCGACTTCGCCGCCAAGCTGGCCGCGAACGCGCCCGGCGGCCCGGACGGCAAGCTCGACCGGGTGTTTTTCACCGGCTCAGGTTCAGAATCAGTCGACACAGCGCTGAAGATCGCCATCGCCTATCAGCGTGCCATCGGCCAGGGCACGCGCACGCGCATCATCGGGCGCGAGAAAGGTTATCACGGCGTCGGCTTCGGCGGCATATCCGTCGGCGGCCTCGTCAACAACCGTCGGGTCTTTCCGCAGATACCCGCCGACCATATGCGCCATACGCTCGACGTCGAGCGCAATGCCTTTTCGAAGGGCCTTCCCACCCACGGCGTGGAACTGGCCGACGATCTGGAGCGCTTGGTGCAGTTGCACGGCGCCGAAACCATTGCCGCCGTCATCGTCGAACCGATGTCGGGATCGGCGGGCGTCGTCCTGCCGCCGAAGGGTTATCTGGAAAAGCTGCGAGCAACCGCCGACAAACACGGCATCCTACTGATCTTCGACGAGGTCATCACCGGCTTCGGCCGCCTCGGCACGCCTTTCGCGGTCGATTATTTCGGCGTCGTGCCCGATCTCGTCACCACGGCAAAGGGGCTCACCAACGGGGCGATCCCGATGGGCGCAGTCTTTGCCAGCCGCAAGATCTATGACGGCCTGATGGTCGGCCCGGAAAATGCGATCGAACTCTTCCATGGCTATACTTATTCCGGCCATCCGGTCGCCTGCGCCGCCGGGCTTGCAACCCTCGAAATCTACGAGGAAGAAGGACTGCTGATGCGCGCGACCGATCTGGCCGAGCACTGGCAGGAGGCCCTGCATTCGCTGAAAGGGCTGCCGAATGTCGTCGACATCCGCAATCTCGGCCTGGTCGGCGCGATCGAATTGGCGCCCCGCAACGGCGCGCCGGGAACCCGCGCCTACGACGTCTTCGTCGACTGCTTCAACAAGGGCCTGCTGATCCGCGTGACCGGCGACATCATCGCACTCTCGCCGCCGCTCATCATCGAGAAGAGCCAGATCGACACGATCGTCTCGACGATCGGCGATGCGCTGAAGCGCGCGGCATAATTCTGCATGCTGCGTCCCTCGTCGGCGATTTCAATCGCCGACGGAACCGCCCGGCTGCAAGCATGGCGATCAGCGCTTCAGGGCCTGTGACGGAAGTTGACCGAAACGCTTCCGGTATTCGGCTGAAAATCGCCCGAGATGGGTAAATCCCCATCTGAGCGCGATGTCGGCGACGGCCTGTCGCGTGCCGGATTCGAGCAGATCGCGATGGGCGGCAAGCATCCGGAGTTCATGCAGGTAGGCCATCGGCGTGGTATCTCTGAACTGCCGGAAACCCTGTTGCAAAGTGCGGACGCTGACCTTGGCTGCGGTCGCGATGTCGTTGAGCGAGATCGGCTCGGCGATATATTCCTGCATGAATTCGATCGCCCATTTCACATGGCGAGGAGCCGGGGCCGGAGCGGGTAGCGCAAGCGCCTCCGAATAGCGATGGGGACAGGTCTCCAGAAGCAGATAGATCATCGCGTCGCAAAGCGCACTCCGAGCCAGCGGCGACTGCTGCAGCGGCCCATCGCCGCTGAGCCCGTAATAGAGGTTCGCGACAAGTTGCTGCAACACAAGCCCCGAACCGGTCGTCAGATCGATCGTCGGATGGAAATCGGCGTCACCGCTGATCGTCCGCTCGAACATATGCGTGAGCTGCCTGTTGATCTTCGCCTGATCGACGAACAGACCGAGATGACGGCGCGGGCCGATCAGGCGGGAACCCGAGGCGCGGCCTGCCCCGATAATGGCGCCACGGCCGGGAACCGAATGGATCGGCTCCTTCCCGGCATCGAAGACGGCGTTCCCCTCCATCGGCAAGAATATGATCAGCTTGCCGTTGGGTGCTTCCCGCCTGATTGAGATCGTGCCGTCGTAGGCACAGTCGGCGATGGCCAGCTCTTCCGTCGAGATAAAATTGCAGCGGTAGGCGATGGGTGCCGCGGCTTGCGCCGCAGCCTTGATCGGGGAGTTCGGCGTCGACAATATTTCCGACAGTGCGTCCGGATCCGTGCCGCTGAACGCCGTCTCCCAAAACGACGGGCTCTGCCTCGCCGGATCGTGGAGGGAGCTGCCATTGGCGGGCATATGAGAACGACCGGACATTCATGACCTCGAAGACAATGCCCATCGGTAATAAGCGATGGGCGCAATCATTTCTTTTCATTTTGCGCCGTCTGATGAGGTTTCAGCCGTATCGGTTAATTGCGAGATCCCGCGCATCGATTTCAGGCGTGCGACCGCCGACCAGATCGCTGATCAACCGCGCCGAACCGGTGCTCATCGTCCAGCCGAGCGTGCCGTGGCCGGTGTTGAGGAAGAGGCCGCTGATCTTCGTCGGGCCGATGACCGGCGTGCCATCCGGCGTCATCGGGCGCAGGCCGGACCAGAAGGACGCCTTGGAAACGTCGCCGCCGGGGAAGAGATCGGTGACCGAATGTTCCAGCGTGCTGCGGCGGGCGAACCCGAGATCGTTGGTATAGCCGGAGATTTCAGCCATGCCGCCGACGCGGATGCGGTCACCGAGCCGGGTGATTGCGATCTTGAAGGTTTCGTCCATGACGGTCGATTCCGGGGCGCGCGACGCATCGGTGATCGGGATGGTGAGCGAATAGCCCTTCACCGGATAGACCGACAATTTGATGCCGAAGGGCTTGAGCAGCAGCGGCGAATAGCTGCCGAGCGCCACCACCACCGCATCCGCACTCATCCGTTCGCGCTCGGTGATGACGCCGCGCACGCGGCCGGCCTCGACATCCAGCGCCTTGATCGTCGTGTCATAGGCAAAGCGGACGCCGCGCGCCTCGGCTTTGGCGGCCAGCGCATTGGTGAATTTGAAGCAGTCGCCGGTTTCGTCCTTCGGGGTCAGCAGGCCGCCGACGATCTTGTCGCGCACATGCTTCAATGCCGGCTCGAAGCGGATGCAGCCGTCGCGGTCCAGCACCTCATAGGGAATGCCGTCCGCCGCCAGCGCCTTGACGTCCTTGGCCGAGGCCTCGAGCTGCTGCTGGGTGCGGAACAACTGCAGCGTTCCCTGCATGCGTTCGTCATAGGCGATGCCGGTCTCGGCGCGAAGCTCGGCCAGCGCGATGCGGCTGTAATCGGCAAGACGCAGCATGCGGCTCTTGTTGATCGCATAACGCTCGGAGGTGCAGTTCGACAGCATCCTCGCCATCCAGGAGAGCATGGCCAAGTCGAGCTTCGGGCGCAGGATGAGCGGCGCATGTTTCATGAACAGCCACTTCATCGCTTTCGCCGGAATGCCGGGCGCTGCCCATGGCGAGCAATAGCCGAAGGAGACTTCGCCGGCATTGGCAAAGCTCGTTTCCAGCGCCGGGCCTTTCTGCCGGTCGACGACCGTGACCTCGTGACCTGCCTTGGCCAGCTGATAAGCGGATGTGACGCCGACGATACCGGCACCCAGAACAATGACTTTCATGATCTTCCCAATGATGGAGCCGCAGTGCTCTCAGCGATATTGCCTGTCGTAACGATCGCCCAGACCGGTTAGGATTTCGTAAGATATTGTGCCGGCGTCGCGGGCAATGTGCTCGAGCGTCTGGTTCGAGCCGAGCACTTCGACCAGACTGCCCAGCGTCAGGGCGCCTTCGGGTAGCGCCGACACATCGACGGTCGCGCTGTCCATCGAAACGCGGCCGACGATCGGCAGGCGGATGCCGTTGTAATAGATGGCGCCGCGGTCGCCGAGCGACCTCGGCAGGCCGTCGGCATAACCGGCGGCGATGGTGGCGAGGCGCATTTGCCGCTGCGTGACATGCGCGCCGCCATAGCCGACCTTGGCGCCGGCCGGCACGGTGCGGGTCTGCACGACGGCGACGTCGAGGCTGACGACGGGCTCCATCGGGTTGTTGCCGCCGGCGTTGGGCGCGCCGCCGTAAAGCGCGATGCCGGGGCGAGCGAGCACGCCGTGATAGGCGTCGCCGAGGAAGACCCCGCCGGAATTGGCGAAGGACATGTCGAAGCCAAGAAATTGGTCAGCGATACGGGCCATCTCAGCCAACTGTTCGCCGTTCTGGTCGCTCTCCATGTCATCGGCCGAAGCGAGATGGCTCATGATGAACAGGATTTCGACATTGCTGCCGTCGCCAAGCGCTGCCGCCAGTTCGGTTCTTTCCTCCTCGGGAAAGCCGAGCCGCGACATGCCGGTGTCGAATTGCAGCACGGCAGGCAGGCAGCGCTTCAGCATGCGCGCCGTCGCCGACCATTGCCGCCACTGGGCCAGCGAGTTGAGAACCGGGACGATGCCCGTCTCGGCGCAGGCGATCTCGTTGCCCGGCTGCAAGCCGTTCAGCACAAAAATCTGGGCGTCATGCGCAAGGGTCGGCCGCAGTCTGACCGCCTCGACGAACTGGGCGACGAAGAAATGCCGGCAGCCTTCGCCGTAGAGCGTTCTCGCGACACGCTCGGCACCGAGGCCGTAGGCGTCGGCCTTGACGACCGCCCCCGCCCGGACCGGCGCCAGCATCGATACGAGTTTGCGGTAGTTGCGGCCGAGTGCGGCAAGATCGATCGTCAGATAGCCTGTGGCGCCCTGCGCGGTCGTGGTGGTGCGTGTGCGGGAAACCAAAATATCGCTATCCATGTCCATCCCTTCTCGATCTCAATGAAGTTTATGAAACAATGCGCGAAATTGCCTATCATTCAGCAACAGGTTATTGCACGATTTGCCTATTATCCGCATAATCGATGAAAATTTGGAATAATCCATCATGGCCGCTCTCGACTCGATCGATCGCAATATACTGAGGCTGCTGCGCCTCGACGCGCGCATGAGCAATACCAAGCTCGCCGCCGAGATCGGCCTGTCGCCGTCCGCCTGCCTCAGGCGCATCAAGATCATGGAAAAGTCAGGGGTGATCCGCGGCTATACGGCGCTGGTGGACACCGGCAATGCGGACGAGATGATCGCCGTGATCATCAACATTACGCTCGAGCGACAGACGGAGGACCATCTCGACCGCTTCGAGGCGGCGGTCCGCCGGCATCCCGAGATCCGCGAATGTTTTCTGATGACGGGCGATTCCGACTATCTGCTGCGCGTGGAGGTCGCCAGTCCGGGCGAATTCGAGCGGATCCACAAGGAAATCCTGTCGACCCTGCCGGGCGTTCTCAGGATTCATTCCAGCTTCTCGATCCGCAATGTTCTGGCGACGCGCACCAGAGGCAGACGTTAAAACGCGATCCCCACGCTCATATCAATTCAAGCGCCGTGGCCCTGGCGACCGCTTCACTCGTCGTCGCGACAGTCAGCTTGCGGCGCGCCGAGGCAAGATAGAGCTGCACCGCGCTCACCGAAATGCACAAGCGGGCGCAAATCTGCTTTGCCAGCAGGCCATTGGCGGTCATCTGCAAACATTGCAGCTCGCGGCGCGACAATTGCGGAAAATCCGCGGTTTTTCTCATCCCCGACAGAACCATGGCACGGTCATGAAGATGGTGGGCGAGAAACTGCAGGTCGCGCATGCTGTCCATGCGGAACTGTCGCCAATAAGAATCCGGGTGAGTGGAGGTGACCGTAAACAGCGAGCGCTCGCCTTGAGGTCCTCGTACCGGCAGCGTAACGCCCTGCCGGCCGATACCGAAGGCCATCGCCTCCTTGAAGAAGCCGCATGCCCGGCCTGAATCCCATTTTGATGCGGACCATTCCACCGGCAGAAAACCGCGCCGGCCGAGCCGCACGACGGGGTCGATGCTGAAGTAATCCCGGGCAATATATTGTTTCACCCACTCGGGCGGGTAGGTCAGCATCAGCAACGGATTGTTGGCTGCCGTCGCCGAACGGGTCACATGCAGAACCATATGCGATATCGCATAAATATGGCGCACTTCATCCAGCGTTGTTTCCAGATCCTGCAATGTCGGCGATGCGGAGATCCGGTCCAGACAATCGAAAAAACGAGAACTGCTCAGCATGAGATGGACTCGTGGTTGTGCGATTCATTTTCCACTCGCATCGGTATCATTTAGCGACTGCTGATAATAGCCTGTTCACGGCATGACGTGAAAAATACGTTAAGGCTCGGCGCGGCACAGGCCGCGGCCGAGGCGTAGCCGCATCCGCCCGCAGACTGCCTGGATGGCGATTAGGCTGGCCACTGCGGCATTCACCGCATGCCGCCATGTCCTTCGCCGATGACCGTTGCCGCAGGAGTGGAGGGCACCTTATCGAGAAGACGGGACAGGTTGGCTTGAAGTGTCCTGCTATGGTCTGCCGTCACGTCCCATAAACCGACATACAGGTTGCCGATCTCGGGCCTCGATCGGGCAAGCGGCGTCGGTCTCCAGCCGATCCGGCGATAGACGCCGATCATCGCGGCGTCATAAACGCCGGCGATGCTTTCGATACCGGTGTCGAGCGCCAGATCGCAAAGCCCCGAGAGCAGCTCGGTCGCGACGGTGCGCGACGAATTTTGAGCGGCGTCAATAGCAAGCGGATGAACGCAAAAGCGGGTGCATTCCCAGCATGTCGGGCTATCGACGTCGATGGGCTGATCAAAGAAATCCCGGAACTCGCTTTTGAGCATCGTCGCGCCGGTGGTCGGCAGCAGGCGCAGCGAACCCGTCAGTGTACCGGAAGGCTGTTGCGTGACGAGATAGACGGGGTCTTCCGTCTCGTCGTATCGGTCCCTTTCGCACTGGTCCCTGACATCGACCTGCCATCCCAGCCGATCGCGGAAAACGGCGGCGCGCGCCCGAAACATGTCGTCGAAAGCACGCCGGTCGGTATCGAGCATATCTCTGGTGAGTATCCGCAACATATCCGTCCCTCCTGATCGTCGATGTTTCACAACAGGAGGCCGATCCGAAGCAATCTGGATATTTCACCAGATTGACCGGCACTTCGCCTTGTCTTTCATTTTCACCAGAATTTCGAAGCTCGACCGATCGAAAGCTCTTCGTGATTGCCAATGCGAATGTACCAAGGGGAGGATTGTTGATGACTCACGACCTGGCGCGCGGCAGGCGCATTCGGGAGGCGATATCCCGCGGCAAGTTCCGGAAAGTTCACGCCCTGGCGGCCGAACTGGACGTGTCCGTCGCGGCCGTCTCGCGCTGGCAGAATGGTGGTCATACCTCGCTGGAAAGTGCCTGCGCGCTCGCCCATCTGCTGGATGTCTCCCTCGACTGGCTGCTCCTTGGGCGAGGCACGATGGACTGGCATAGGAACAGCGCCATCTCCGCCACGGAATTGCAATTGGTCCTGGCGCTGCGCAACCGGTCCGCCGCAACGCAGTCCAATCTCGTCGGGCTGGTTGAATCCATTCCTCCGGAGCACCCAAAACGCCAGGCATGATTTCGCCTGGCTTTTCAACCTGCGATCAACACCTTAAGGTTGAGAAAAAGAAAATAATCGGGCAATCTTCTAGTCAGGGTTTCAATCACGGCAGAACGGCCAGCCATCCGTGTCCTCGCCGCCGCAGAGACCCTTGTTTTCACTCTCAACGCAGAAGGGGTGCCGACCATGTCTACATTGCTGACCATCAACGTCAAAAACTACGAGTCGCAGACGCAAAACTTCTACTTTTTCCAGCAGCCGGCGATTTATACCGGCGGCGGACAGGTCTATTCGAACAGCCTTTTCTCGCAATCGCTCGGCAACTACGATGCCACGGGTGCGATCCTGACCTTCCAGGTCAACCTGCAATATTATGCCGGCATCCAGCAGGCGAACACACCGCCGCAAATTGGCGCTTCTTCCGGCTATGCATCGGCCAGCCGCGCCATCGATCTCGCGCCAAGTTCGGGGGGCAGCGGCAGACCGAACGACTGGACGACCGCGACGGTCAATCCGCTTGGTCTTTCCGCGCCGATCTACGGTGAAGGTGTGCAGCCTGGCGCCTTCCGCATCACCACGCCGGTCTTCAACTCACCCCCCTACTACAATGTCGGCTCGGCGGTTGCCGTCAATGGCGGCATCGTTCTCTCCAACTTCGTGCAGGCAAACCCGGCCAGCAACACCGATTGCCAGCCGATCCTGAAATATTACGTCCAAACCGGTTCCTACACGCCAGGTGTCGTGATGAATTTCACGCAGTCGAGCGTGAACGCGGCGCTGTCCGATTTCACCGGCGGTTATTCCATCTGCAACGTCAGCCTGAAATCTGACGGCACCTGGACGACACAACTCCAGTAAGTCTCCGCAGGCATGCGGGTGAAGAACCGTCCCCTCTTCAACCGCATGCGCACCATCCGCGCGATTGCCGCCGCCGGCCAAGGCGGCGGACAGGCTGAATCTCAGAGGGGATTTCGCACGCCATGACCAGTTCGTCCTATCAGATCATCGTTCGGAACCTGTCGCAGACGACGCAATATTTCTATGTCTTTCAGAAGCAAGCCGCATTTCCGTCGTCGTTGCCGAGCCCGGCTTCCATCCTCAGCGGCAGTCTCGGCTGCCAAAGCGTCGGCAATTACGCCAGTTCGGGAGCTCAGATCAATTTCGGCCTGGACAGCCAGGTCTATGCAGGCGCCCTCAGCACCAAACAGTCAGCGTCGTCCTCTCAGCTTATCGCGCTTATTTCGCTCAATGCCGCCACCCGATCCATAGTCACCAGCACCACGGCCGCCCGACCGGTTGCGCTCACGACTGCTGACGGTTCGCCGGACAACTCCACGACCTTGACGCTCGATCCTCTCGGGCTTTCCGCGCCTGCCAATCAAACCGGGATCGCGATCGGCGGCTTTGGCATGAACGTGCCGTCCTATACGCCGTTGCCAAACCCCGAACTTTATTGCGGCGTCGCCGCCCTGAATAGCAGTGAGGCGATCATCCTCTCGAGCTTCATCGCTCCCACCCCCAACGCCGTCATGAACTGCGTACCGAAGCAGATCTTCTTCGTGAAGATGGGCTACCAGCCGATGGGAAGCATGGTGGCCTATGACGAGAGCAACGCGGCCTGCTGCGATTTCACCACCGGCTATGCGACCTACACCGTGACCTACAACGCCAACGGAACGTTTTCGGCGACTGGAGGTCCATAGACCCAGAAATCCTTCCCCATCGACGCTTCAGCAAACCATCAACCCTGCAAACGAAAGGAACATAGCAATGTTGCGCACCACGTTTAAATTCGCTGGCCGAACAGCACGCGGTAGGATCGCCGGCGGGCTTGTCGTTGCCGTCCTCTCTCTCCTCGCAACCGCGCTGCCCGCCGCCGCGCAGCTCGCCTTTTCGCCCGATTGCCGGAACCACCAGCCGATCGCCGTCGCACCGCCGCAGGATGCGATCCTGTTCACCAAGCAGCCGGCGCCCCATCCGAATGGAACGGCCTCCATCTTCGCCATCAACGGACTGGATACCTACGTCATACCGCAAGGGGCCAACTCCTGCGTCGTCGCAGCACCTCACGCGAATGACAATTACTGCTTCATTGCCCGCAACGACAACACGATTGACGGCGTCGGTTTTGCCGCCATTCGAAATCCGGGCGGTCTGACTGCCTGCCAATGAGAGCCGAACTCCGGCTCAAAACGATCCCCCTCTCCGTCTTGCGCGAAGGTTCAAGACGGGGAGTTGCTGATTTGCGCAACCGGGCGGCGCCGGCAGGGCCTCGATCAATTCTCAACGCCGCAGCCTTGCGGGTCGCTCATAAGCGGCGGATTATTGGCTGCGGTGCCGACTAATGCATGTCGCCCGGAAGTGTGCAGCCGTTCCGGGATAACGG
Source organism: Rhizobium acidisoli (assembly GCF_002531755.2). Classification (NCBI taxonomy): domain Bacteria; kingdom Pseudomonadati; phylum Pseudomonadota; class Alphaproteobacteria; order Hyphomicrobiales; family Rhizobiaceae; genus Rhizobium; species Rhizobium acidisoli. The sequence continues at coordinate 457,593 of NZ_CP035000.1, forward strand.
CATGCATAAAAACAAAGAGCTAAAGCGCGTCGCATGAATCAAGTTTGATGCGACGCGCTTTAGAACCTGAACCTCTGCGGAACAATCGGCAGCGTTCAGCGGTTTGGTAGAGCCGCTTAAACGGGGAGGCTATCATGCGTGCTGTTCTGATCGCTGCTATATTCTCGCTGTCCTGCCTGCCTCACACAGCAAAGGCGTCGGAGTCAGGATTCTTGCGATCCCTGGCGGGCGATTGGCGCGGGACCGGTATGGTTCTCACCAAGATCGGCGGAACAAACTTCAATGTTTCCTGCACGCTCAAATCAGACGCGAGCGAATCCGCAGTTTCGATGAACGGGAAATGCCGCGGCCTTGCGGTTTTCACAAGAGCGTTCTCGGCCAATGTCAAAGCCTTGGGACAACGATACACCGGCAACTACATCGGGCCATCGGGACAGCCGTCCAAACTGGTCGGCAGCAGGCAGGGCGACGCGCTCAATCTTCGCGTGACCTGGGCTCGCGTGGTCAATGGCGACCGAAACGCCATGTTGATGATCGAGAAAGTCGGACAGGACAGGCTTCGGCTTCAGACGGTCGATCAGGATCCGACGTCAGGCAAATCCGTGGTGACGAGCCGCATCGATTTGCAACGTCCCGCTGCAGCGGGAAGGTAGGAATCTCTGGCCGGAATGCCGGTGGGCGCATGGACGTCCTGACCGGCTTCAAGCCGCCCTGCTTCCGGACACATCTGCTCGAAGGCACTATGTCCCTACGGGACGTCGCCTTCCGTCTTCGCAGCAGGTTCCCCGGTTAAGAAGACAACTTCGAAGACGAGCCCTTCGGGCCTGTAGTCCGATCTAGATTGCGCCTGCGCCTTGGAGGAAAATGCCCGCTCTATCAGGACGGAGCCGAAGCCTCTTTTTGTCGGCGTCGAAACCGCCGGTCCGCCGGCTTCCGTCCATACGAGGAGGACGCGGCCGTCATCGTGCTTCCACGCGATGGCGACGGTTCCCTGCTCGCTTCCGAGGCTTCCGTACTTCGTCGCATTGGTCGCCAGCTCGTGGAGCACGAGGGAAAGCGGCAGGGCGATGTCGGCCGGAAGAACCACGTCGGGGCCATCGAGACGAATACGGTCCTGCGAGGCGATGTGCGCCCGCAAGGCGGCGGAAATGATCTCCCGGATGGGGGCGGCCGACCCCTCCCGCGACAGGATGAGATCATATGTGCCAGCAAGTGCGGCGAGCCTTTCGGCAAAGGCGTTGTAACTTTCCGGATTGGAGCGCGAGAAGGTCTGCCGGGCGATCGCCTGAACGAGGGCGAAGCCATTCTTGACCCGGTGCGCCATTTCGCGGACGAGCAGGGTTCGCTCCTCCTCCGCCTGCTCGTTCCGGCGCCTCCGCTCGTCGAGTTCGTCAAGCAGCCGATCGAAGGTCGCGCCGACGACATCCAGTTCGTCCGGGCCCGTCATGCCGGTGCGCGCCGTCGTCTGGCCGTTGCGCCACTTCTCCATCACCTCTGCGATCCTGGAGATTGGCGCGAGGATGAAGCGGTTGCCGATGACGATCGCGGCAAGAAAGGCGAAAAGCGCCCCGCCGATAATGGCAAGCGTATTCATCAGCGTCGCCCGGTTGATCGGCGCGAAAGCCTCCGGTTTCGAGAAGCCGGCGCTGACATAGAGGGGGCTGGACGGCAGCGCTATCGGGCGATAGCCGAGGATCCGCACGGTTCCGTCCTGGCTCGTCACCTCGATCACATCGGGCTGTTCGGCGTGGATCAGGTGCTGGTATTCGTCGGGTATGACCGTGCCGACGAACTGTTCCGGAAGCGGAACGCGCGCGACGATGGTTCCCTTGCCATCGGCGATCGTCACCGCATTACCAGGGGCGACGCCGCGCTCGGTGATGCGGTTCTGCAGCCAGTCCAGCCTGATGCCGCTGACGATGAGGGCCTTGACGCTCTCGCCTTCCATCAAAGGCATGGCGAGCGGCAGGACGGGGCGGTCGGAAAGGCGGCTCTGCGTATAGGTGCCGACGGAAAAGTCTTTGGTCTCGAGCGTCTGCTTGAAGTAATCGCGATCGGAGAACACCACGCCGTCCGGAAAAGCCATGCTGCCGCAGACCGGCCGCCCGTCGAGCCCGACGACGAAGATAGTGCGGATGTTGGGAATGCTTTCGGCAACCGATTTCAGAGCCTCATTGCACGCCTGGACGTCGAGATGCCGGACGGAAGGCATGGCGGACACCGACACCAGAAGGGCGTGCAGGCCCTCCACAATCCGTTCGACTTCCGACGATGCCTGCCTTGCGGCCTGTGCCGCGGATGCGCGCACCTCTTCGTTGCGCTGATGGCGGAGCGCGACTTCGTTGTATGCGAGCATCGCGACCACCGGCGCCAGCGCCGCGACCGCAACTGCAACCAGCTTGAGTCTCATCCTGTTCCCTCTCGGACGAGGGTTCGTAGCATGATCGGGACGATCTGGCCCAGATCACGCAGGGAATCTTGTTTACAAAATATCAACATACGAATCAGGACGTCCGGGCATGCGCCTTGCCGGGCCTTCGATCGCGGCTACATAATCCAAGGATGAATGATGCCAAAAGCACATCCTCCGAAGGTTCTGCCGCCGGGTCCTTCTCGCTGCGGCCGCTGAATGGTGCGATGGCCGACGAGGTCGAACGTCTTTTGTCGGGCCGAACTCGCGATATCCGCCTGACGGGGGATCTGCGCCGCCGCTATGACGAAAAGTCATGGCGGCAGACCGCGAAGGTCATCCGTTCCTGGATGATATGGGTGGCATTCGTCGATATCCTGACGCTGGCGCTGAACGCCATCCTGCTTCCCCCACAGGTCGTGCTGACGATGGTCGCTCCCGCCTGCCTTTTGCCGCCGGCAGCGATTTTGACAGCGCTCGTCTGGAGCAAGCCGCGCGCGGCGGCGGTTCAGCGCGCATCGCTGCTTGTGGGAATGTGCCTTATTCTTCTATCGGTGGCACTAGTCGGCGTCTTTGCCGGCGGCGAATTTTACGAGCGGCATTTGAGCATCATGCTGTTCGTCGCAACGAGCGCCATCACCATCTTCAGCGTGCCCTTAGCGTGGACGGTTGCCATCGCCTGTTACGCCCTTTGTCTCTATTTCATCCTTCAATGGCACAACCCGATCCTGGACGCCGGTAGCGTCGTCGCCGCGACCTTGTTCTTTTCCTGCGGGATCATCGCCACCGTGGTTGCCCGGCGCACAATGAACATCCTGGCGCAGAAGACATTTCTCCTGGACTGCAGGGACCAGCGCCGGGTTGCGGAACTGGCCGATGCGAACGCCCGGCTGGAGCGGCTGGCCAGAACCGATCCGCTGACGGGGATTGCCAACCGCCGCTGGATGATGGAAACCCTCGAGGGTCTGTGGCGCAACGACCGTGAAACCGGCGTCGTCGCAGCCATGCTCATGTGCGACATCGATCACTTCAAGGCGCTGAACGACAAGCTCGGCCATGGAGAAGGCGACCGCTGCCTCGTCAAGGTTGCCGGCATCATTCAGAGCTGCGTGCGCGCCGATCGCGACCTGGTCTCGCGCCATGGCGGCGAGGAATTCTTGATCGTGCTTCCGGATGTCGACGAAGACGAAGCCATCGCGGTGGCAAAGCGTATACGCGAGAGCGTGGAAGCCGCCGCCCTTCCCAATCCTTCCTCCGGCGTTGGCCCTTCGGTGACGCTGAGCGTCGGGGTCGCCTTGAAATCGGCGCTCGACACCGACATTTCACTGGCCAATCTCCAGCACGAGGCCGACATGGCTCTCTACCGCGCCAAGGAAGCCGGCCGCAACCAGGTCTGCGTCTTTCGCCGACCGCACCAGGCTGCACCTTCCGCCACCGAGCAGATCGCCGCCCGGCGCTAAAACGGAGCCCCCCGGCTGATCGACGTCATCGGATCACCAGGATCGCAGCCATGGCGACCGCAGAGACGAGGCCGGCCGCGTTGAACCCGAAGATCAGATATCCGGCTGCCTTTTGCCGATGACCGGGCTCGACGATTCCGAAGACGGCCGTCAGCCCGCCCGCGATCCAGCTCGCCAGCGTCAAAGCGCCGAGAAGAAGGGCCCACTGCGTTCCTGTATCCATGTCCTGCTCCAATGCGGGTGCGCGCCCGACCAGAATGCCTGCGCGGGTTTAGCGGTAACAAGCCGAGACCGCTTTTGTTTCCGTGCGTGTCGCACTTTGACGTGAGCAAGCCTCGATTTGCCGGCCTCCGAGGACCCGACGGAGCAATGAAGGCTTGACGGCAACCGTATGTCTACATAATGTCTTCTAAAGAAATTATGAGGCAAGCTGAAAAATGAATGCCGAAGTCGCCATTCCGGACCGCAAGTCCAGCCTCGAACTCGCACTGCGCACGCGCATCCTGACGATGCAGCTGCCTCCGGGGGCGGTGCTTGACGAGGTGGCCTTGAGCGAGGAATTCGGGCTTTCACGTCCGCCGGTGCGCGAGCTGATGCGGCAGATGGCCGGCGAGGGCTATATCGAGCTTGAGACGAACCGCGCCGCCCGCGTCAGCTCCATGAGCTACAACTCGCTACGCGATTTCTTCCTGCTCGCGCCGATGATCTACATTACCGCCAACAAGCTCGCGGCCGAGAACCGGACGAAAGCGGAGCTGGAAGTTCTCAAAGAGATCCAGCGCGCCTTCCGGAAGGCGGTCGATGATTGCGACGTCGAGGGCCGGGTATTCCACAACGATCAGTTCCACCGCCAGATCGGCGAGATGGCGCATAATGTCTACGTGGTTCCAAGCCTGCGCCGCCTGCAGATCGACCACGCAAGGATCGGCAAGATCTTCTACCAGCACCCGAACACACCGCGCATGCAGGAAGAACTCGAGTTGGCGTCGGATCAGCACGATGAGATGATCGAGGTCATCGAGCGGCGTGACGCCGATGCCTCCGGCGAGCTGGCGCGGCTCCATATCGAACTCTCCAGGCGGAACATGGCGATGTACGCCGCCCCTGAGGGACTGCAGACGCCGACCCTCTAGGCCAGGCAATCAGACACGCAGCTCAAGACAATCCAGATCGACCTTCGGCCTAACGCAACGGGATTTCCATCAATGACGACCTTTCCCTTTCCAGGACTCAATCTCGCAATCACCACCCCGTTCGACGATGCCGGCCGCATCGATTACGGACGGCTTGAAGTCAATGTCGAACACTATCTCGCCGCAGGCATCCGCAGCTTCCTGTTCAGCTCGGGAACCGGCATGCACGTCTATCTCTCCAAGCAAGAATCCGAGGAACTGGTCCGCCGTGGCGCAAAGATCGTCAATGGCCGCGCCAAGGTGATCGCCCAAACTTCGGCGCTGCTGGTGGAAGACGTCGTGGAGCGGACGGCGCGCGCCCGCGACGCCGGCGCCGAAGGCGTCATGGTGCTTCCGCCCTTCTTCGAAGGACCGACCGACGACCAGGGCATTCTCGATTTCTACGCCGAGGTCGCCAAGGCTGGCCTTCCGGTCATCGGCTATAACGTGCCCCAGGCGGTCGGCGTCGCGATCACGCCGGAGCTTCTGGATAAGCTGAACGATATTCCGGGCTTTTCAGCCGTCAAGGACAGCAGCGGGGATCTGGGAAGACAGGCAGCCCTCATCCGCACCGGCCGCTTCGTCATGAACGGCGCCGACCCGCTCGTTCCCTATGCGCTCTATGCCGGATGCGACGGACTGATCTGGGGCGGGGTGAACTTCGCGCCGAAAACCTGCGTTGCCCTCGTTGCGGCGGCCGCTCAGCGCAAATGGGACGAGGTCCGCGAGCTCTGGAAAATCCTGGAGCCGGCCATGGGCCTGATCTGGGAGGGCGATTACGTGCAGTCCGTCTACGCAGCCGCCGAGCTGGTCGGCTATGGCGCGGGTGCCCCGAGAAAGCCGCTGCGCGCCCTTGCCCCGGAAAAGCTTCCCGCCCTCCGGCACTCCCTCGAAACGCTCATGGAGCGGGAAGCGATCTGACGTGAGAGAGGCCGCAAAGAATGTCTTCGTCGCATCGAGGCTTCCCAAACGTGCCGGCGTATCGGGCTGGGTGGCGACGCTTCCACCGCGCACGCCGCGCCCGGCACTGGGCGAAGCGGTCAGCGTCGATGTCGCGATCATCGGCGGCGGCTTTGCCGGCCTCTCGGCGGCCCACCGCCTTTCGCGTCTCGATCCCACCGTCCGGGTCGCCGTTCTCGAAGCGGGCATTATCAGTGAAGGTCCGGCCGGCGCCAATTCCGGGTTCATTATCGACCTGCCCCACGAGGTTTCCTCGGACGATTTCAGCGGCGAGTCGGAAGGCAAGTTCCGCGACTCCGTGCTCCTGCAGCGCTCGGCCATTGCGCTCGCGACCGAACTCGCCGCAGAGAACGGCTGGGGAAAAGAACTGTTCGATCCCTGCGGCCGCTACAGCATCGCGATGAGCGCTGAAGGCGACAAGCATCTGGAAGCCTATTCCCAGCAGCTTGCGAAGATGGGCGAAGCGCATCGCCTGCTCAAGGGGCAAGAGATCGAGGCAGTAACCGGATCGAAGGCCTTTACCTCCGGCCTGTTCTCGCCGGGCACAGTCATCATCCAGCCTGCCGCCTATGTCAGAGGGGTGGCCGACTGTCTGAAGGAGCCGGTGCGGCTGTTCGAGCAGACGCCGGCCCTCTCCTTCGAGCGCTCCGGCGATAGCTGGTTGGTGAAGACGCCGAAGGGTTCGGTGCGGGCAGGCAAGATCATCATGGCCAATAACGGCCATGCGGAAAGCTTCGGCTTCTTCCGCAGGCGCCTCCTTCATGTCTTCACTTACGCATCGATGACGGAGGAGTTCGATCCGGCAAGGCTCGGCGGTGAGAGAAAATGGGCGGCAACCCCGGCGCTGCCGATGGGGACGACGGTGCGGCGCATCAATACTGCCGGCGGCGACCGCATCCTGGTGCGCTCGCGCTACAGCTACAATCCGAACATCGAGATCGGCGATTCCGCTATCCGCAGCGCCGGCCGCCTGCATGATGGCAAATTCGCCCATCGTTTCCCCGGTCTTGCCGGCGTCGGCATGCAGTACCGCTGGGGCGGCGCGATGGCGCTGACGCACAACCATGTGCCGGCCTTTGGGGAAATCGAACGCGGTGTCTTCGCCGCCTGCGGCTGCAACGGTTTGGGCGCGTCGAATTCGACTGCCGCCGGCATCGCCGCGGCCGAACGCCTGCTGGGGCACGACTCCGAACTCGGCCGTGTCTATAGCCGCCTGGCGGCGCCGGTTTTGCTGCCGCCGCAGCCGCTGACGACGATCGGCGCGAAGATCCATCTCGCCTATCGCGAATGGCAGGCCGGGACGGAGTGAGGCGAAGCCGAGCTCTACGCTAAAACGTAAGCTGCACCTTACAGGCGGCGGTGCGGTCGCCGGCAAGCGCGAAGGCGGCGTTGGCGTCTTCCAGCGGCAGGCTATGGCTGATGATCGGGCGCACATCGATCTTGCGGCTTGAGATCAGCGCGACGGCGGTGGCGAACTCCTCGTGGAAGCGCTGCGTGCCGTGGATATGCAGCTCCTTGCCGACAATGGCGTTGAGTGGGATCGGGATCTCTCCCGTGACCCCGACCTGAACGATCGTGCCGCGCGGCCGGATGGCGGCGATGGCGCTGCGGATGGCCGGAGCGGCGGCCGAGCATTCGAAAACGAGATCGAAATAGCCCTTGCCCGTCTCGAATTCCGCAAGCGCTGCGGCATCACGAGAAACATTGATCGCGCGGCTGGCCCCCATCGCCTTCGCCCTCTCCAGCGCCGCGTCCGCAAGATCGGTCACCACGATCTCGGCGGCACCGTGATAGGCAGCGGCGGCAACCATCAGCGCGCCGATCGGGCCGGCGCCGGTGATCAGAACGCGTTTGCCCGATATCTCTCCGGCACGTGATGCGGCGTGCAGGCAGACGGACAATGGTTCGCTGCAGGCGGCTTCCGCGGCCGTCGTCGCGGCACCCACTTCGAAGCACTGTTTGGCCGGCACCACCAGCCATTCCCGGAACATGCCCTGCTCATGCGGCAGGCGCATCGCGCTGCCCATGAAACGCATCTTCAAGCAGTGGATCGGCATGCCTTTCTCACAATATTCGCAATGTCCGCAGGGCTGGCTGGGATTGACCGCCACCAGCACGCCGTCCTTGAGGTCGACGCCCTCGCCTGCCTGGCTTACCGTTCCCGAGGCCTCGTGGCCCGGGATGATCGGCTCACGCACCCTGACCGGCCCGAAGCCGCCGTCCTGGTAATAATGCAGGTCGGAGCCGCAAATGCCTGCGGCTGCCATTTTGAGCAACACCTCGCCTGGACCGGGGGCCGGAACGGTGTCGGTCTCGATCCTGAGGTCGCCCTTCTGGTAAAGCCGTGCCAGACGAGTCTGCATCGTATCCTCCTATCGCAGCAGCCCAAGCTGCTGTGGCAGCCAGAGCGATACGGCGGGGATGAAGGTGATCAGGATCAGCGCCAGGAAGAGCGGCACCAGCCAGGGCAGGATCGCCATGGTGGTGCGCTCGACCGACAGTTTCGCGACCCTCGACAGCACGAAAAGCACCATGCCGAGCGGCGGATGCAACAGCCCGATCATCAGGTTCAGCGTCATGATCAGGCCGAACTGAACCGGATCGATGCCGAATTTGGCGACGATCGGCAGCAGGATCGGCACGAGAATGGTGATCGCCGCGATCGTGTCCAGGAAGCAGCCGACGAAGAGCATCAGCAGGTTCACCAGGATCAGAAACACCCATTTATTGTCGGTGATCGACAGGATTGCATCCGATAGGAGCTGCGCCGCCTGGCTGACCGTCAGCAGCCAGGCGAAGACCGAGGCTGCAGTGACGATGAAGAGAACCGATGCCGTCGTCTCGATCGTATCGAAGCTTGCCTTGGCAAGCGTCGAGAAGGTCATGGTGCGGTAGCGCACCAGACCGAGGAACAGCGACCAGAGCACGGCGGCGACGGCAGCCTCCGTTGGCGTGAACCAGCCCATCGTCATGCCGCCGATCAGGATGACCGGGGTCATCAGCGCCATGACGGCGGAAAAGCCGAAATACCAGTCGAGCGCCAGAAGCAGGAGAAGGGCGATGCCGGCCGCGGCGTTCATCGATAGGCCGGCCTGCATCATCAGATAGATCGCCACAGGCACCATCAGGACAACGACGATTTCCATGCCGGCCGACAGCAGCTGCCTGATATCGAAGGGCGCATCGGAGCCCCAGCGCTTCTTGTAAGCGAAGGCGGCGACGGTGATCATCATCAACAGCGTCATGACGACGCCGGGCAGGATGCCGGCCATGAAAAGCGCGCCGATCGAAACATTCGCCATCATGCCGTAGATCACGAAGGGTAGCGACGGCGGGAAGATCGGGCCGAGCGTGGCAGACGCCGCCGTCACGCCGACGGCAGCCTCAACCGGATAGCCGTGATCCTTCATCGCCTTGATCTCGATCGTGCCGATGCCGGCCGCATCGGCAAGTGCGGTGCCGGACATGCCGGAGAAGATGACGGAGCCGATGATATTGACCTGCGCCAGCCCACCCTTCATCCAGCCGACGAGGGCGACCGCAAAGGAATAGATCCGGCCGGTGACGCCGGCCGAGTTCATCAGATTGCCCGCCAGGATGAAGAAGGGCACGGCGAGCAGCGGGAAGCTTTCGACCCCGGCGATCATGCGCTGGGCTACGATAATGTCGGGCGCGATGCCGTAAAGCACGATATAAAGCACGGATGCGACGGCCATCGAGATGGCGACAGGCACGCCGATCAGCATCAGCACCAGAAACGAACCAAGCAGCAGCAGCATCGGATCAACCCTCGACAGTCTGGAATTCTTCGGGGCGCTCCAGAACGGAGTAGCCGCGGCGCATATTGGCGATGAAGACGATGACCGCGCGGATCAGCATCAGCACGAAGGCGATGAGCACGGAGTAGAAGACGATGTTGCGCGGCAGCTCGACAGTGACCATCTGCTCGTCGGCGACGATATCGACATAGCGCCACATCAGGTGGCAGCCATAGGCGAAGAAGCCGATGCGGACGATGTCGACGAAAGTGGCGAGCACACGCGCCAGCCCTGCCGGCATATAGTGATAGAACACATCCACCTGAATATGCCGTGACATGCGCTCGCACATGGCGGAACCGAGAAAGACGACACCGATCAGGCAGTTGATGGCGATCTCCTCGGTCCATGCATAGCTGTCGTTCAGCACATAGCGTGTAAAAAACTGCAGGAAGACGCAGCCCGCCATCAGCCAGAAGACGATCAGCGTGATCCAGTCCTCGATGGCGTAGTCCGACATGTTCGCTGTCGGCGCATGGCCCTCGAACTCGTGACCGATCTCCTCGGCCGTGATTGGCGTATGAATTTCTTGCGACATGATCGGCCTTGTTCCGGTTGGGGATGGAGGGCGACGCTTATTCTTGCTCGCCGTCATCCTCGGCCTTGTGCCGAGGATCTGCTGCCCTATGGACGGGTGCAGATGCTTGGGGCGCAAGCCCGAGCATGACGAAGAGTAAAGGGTAGTTGGCGCCCTTTCAGTTCGTCGACAAACCTCGTTCGTTGCTGGGTGGCGCCTGCCCCTCATCCGGCTGCCGCCACCTTCTCCCCGCATGCTGGGAGAAGGGATATGCCGCACCGGCTTCGCTGAACCTCAACGCTGCATTTTTGGCACGTCCCCTCTCTCCGCGCGCGGAGGTCCGAAGGACGGGTCGAGACCCGCGGCTCGACCCCGGCAAGGGTTAGGGTGAGGGACAGTCTTCCCTGTAGGCCCTTACTGGATCGCCCGGATGGCTTCCCAATCGGCCTTCTCGTAGCCGAAGTCCTCGAATTTGACCTTTTCCATCACGTTCTTTTCGAAGTCCGATTTGTCGACCTCGGCAACGTTCAGGCCCTTCTCCTTGAAGGTCGCAACCAGGCTGGCCTCCTTGCCGGCGATCGCCTTGCTCGTGCGCTCGGCGGCCTCCTGCATGACCTCACCGAAGATCTTCTTGTCTTCGTCGGACAGGCTCGCCCACCGGGTCTTCGAGACCACGGTGTTGAGGTGATCGACGATGTGGCCGGTCAGGATGATGTTCTTCTGGACTTCGTAGAACTTCTTCGCCTCGATCGTCGTCAGCGGATTTTCCTGCGCCTCGACCGTGCCGTTCTGCAGAGCGAGATAGACTTCCGCAAAGGCGATCGGGGTGGTGTTGGCGCCGCAGGCGCGCGGCATGGCGAGATAGGCCGGAACGTCGGGCACGCGGATCTTCAGGCCCTGCAGGTCGGCGCATTTGGCGATCGGCTTGTTCGATGTCGTATGACGCGTGCCGTAATAGCTGACGGCGGCGATGTGATTGCCGGTCTTGTCTTCATAGCCTTTGGCGAGGCGCTTGAAGACATCGCTCTTGGTGTAGGCGATCAGGTGATCGGGGCCGCGGAAGATATAGGGGAAGTAAGTGACGCCGATGGGCTTGTAGTCGCGTGCGGCAAAGCTCGATCCCGAGATGATAATGTCGACCGTGCCGAGCTTGAGACCCTGATTGATGTCGGCTTCCTTGCCGAGCTGCGAGGCCGGATAGACCTCGATCTTGTAACGCCCTTCGGTGCGCTTGGCGATCTCTTCCGCAGCCCAGACGGAATCCATGTGGAAGGGCTCGGAGGTTTCATAGACATGTGCCCATTTCAATACCGTTTGGGCATGTGCGACCGCCGTCGTCGCCATGATCGCGGCTGCGGTGCAAAGTATCGTTGCCAGTCTGCTCTTCATCGCTCTCTCCTCCCGAGCTTGGGTTAGATCTTGTCGGTTCCTTTCGCGGGCCCCGTTTTGCGGCCGCGCGCCTCCTCTCCCGAAAGCTCCTCCCCGAAGCTCTCGGAAAACCTCTTCTGTGATAGGGTGAGATGGGCGCGCATGGCCGCCTTGGCGCCTGCCCCATCGCCGGCGGCGATCGCATCGCGAATGGCCCGATGCTCGTCGACGGCGCTGCGCCATGTGCCCGGCCCCTCGAAGTGGCTCGCGAGCTTGGCGAAATAGGGGGTCATGCGCATGTCGAACATCTCGCCCGTCACCCGGATCAGCGTCGCATTGCCGACGATGGCGGCAATGCCGGTGTGAAAAGCGCGATCGGCGGCAAGCACCGCGCTCGCATCGTTGACGCCGCCGCTCATGCGCGTCAGCGCTTCATCGAGCAGCGCGATGCCTTCCGGCTTGGCGCAGCCCGCCGCTTCCTCGGCAATGGCGCATTCGATGATGGCGCGCGCCTGCAACAGCTCGAAAGGCCCCTCCACCGGCTCGCGCTCGGCTCCCGCCGCAGTCGCGGCGTGCTGGCGCACCACGTAGATGCCGGATCCCATGCGGATATTGACGAGGCCTTCGACCTCCAGGACGATGAGCGCTTCGCGCACAGTCGGGCGAGACACCGACAGTTGCTCCGCGAGATCACGCTCGGCCGGCAACCGCCGGCCGACGGCGAGCTCGCCACTCGCAATCATCAAACGGATCTGGTCCGCCACCTGCCTGTAGAGGCGGCGTGATTCAACAGGCGAAAACATCGTGGCCTCCCCGGCGGGCTTCTCCTCAAGCGCGCATCTGGTCAACTGGCCTGACCAATTGGCACATAGGTATCATCGCCGGGGTTGTGCGTCAATCCGCCGCATGAAACTTAAACAGGAGAGGCCACGCCATCGGTCCAGACGTGACGATCGATGGGTCAAACATAGATTCCGCGGCGTGCGCACCACGGCCTGACCGCGGCTTATATCCCGGCGTACCATTCATAGCCGCGATCTTCCCAGAAGCCGCCGCTGCCGCCATAAAGCCGGCCGAGATCGGCGACCGCTTCGATGCGGGTCAGATATTTCGCCTGTTTGTAACCGAGCTGCCGCTCGACTCTGAGCCTCAGCGGCGCTCCATGCGCCACTTCCAGGTCGCGGCCATTCATCGAATAGGCAAGGATCGTCTGCGGATGAAGCGCATCGACCAGATCGATACTCTCATAGTACCAGCCGCTGCCATCCAGCGTCTTTTCGTATTCGTCGGCGCAGTGGAACACGATGTAACGCGCCTCGGGCTTCAGCCCGACCGATTGCAGCAAGGCGCCGAGCGGCAGCCCCGTCCATTTGCCGATTGCGCTCCAGCCTTCGACGCAGTCGTGGCGGGTGATCTGGGTACGCGACGGCATCGCCTTCAGCTGCGCCAGCGAGAACTGCGACGGCTTTTCGACGAGACCGCCGACATCAAGTCTCCAGGTCGAGAACTGCCGGCTCATCCAGTCGAGATATTGCGGGTTATCGGGCATGCTGGTGCCGTTGGAGCGAAAGACCGGCGACAGGTCCGCCTCACTGAATTCACGGGCCAGCGCCTTGTCGCCGAGCAGGAAGCGCTGCGTCTTCATGCTGAAGCCCTCGGCGATCTTCAGAACCGACTTCGGCCGGTCGCTTTCGACCAATGCGTCGCAGCCGCTCAATCCCAATGCGGAGGCGGTCAAAGTCGAGCCGATCAGGAAGCGGCGGCGGGTGATCACGCGGCTCATCATTCGTCTCCCTGTTCGATGGAGTAATAGCCGGTGATCATCGAGCGCAGATTGTTGAAAACACCCGACAGGATCACCATGGCGACATGCACCACAACGAAGGCGACGAGCGAGAAGGCGGTGAGGAAATGCAGGGTGCGGGCCGATTGCCTGCCGCCGAAGACATCGAGCAGCCAGGGCGCCACCGCATTGAAGCCCGGCGACATGGTGAGACCCGTCGCAACCATCAGCGGCAGCAGCAAAAAGATCACCGCGAGATAGGTCAGCTTCTGCAAAGTGTTGTAGTGGCGTGCCTCGGCTCCTTTGGGAAAGCGCAACCGGGCATGGTTGGCGACCTCTTGGCCGAGATGGGCGAGCGTTAGTTCCTTGCCTTCAGGGGCGAGATCCCGGCGGAAATGCCGGCTGATCAGCCCATGGAGGAGATAGACGGAGCCATTGAGAACGAAGAGCCAGGCGAAGAAGAAATGCCAGCGCCGGCCGGTCGACAGATCCTGATAGCTGGGAAGCGTGAGCCAGCTTGGAAACCCCCTTGCTGTCGCCTCGCCATCGACATTCGAAAGACCGAGGAAACCTGTCGTATTGAAGGTGAAGGAACCGACATGCGTCAATCCTTTCGCCCGGTCGCCGTCCTCGACGGCTTCCATGGCGATGAAGGAAGGGTCGTTGTCGGCACCGTACTGGCCCCAATAGAGCGCCGGATGCGCATTGAATATCTGCAGACCGCTGAACAGCAGCACGGTAAGGCACAATACGTTAACCCAATGCGACAGCCGGACTGCAAGGCTGTGGCGGTAGATGAGCATGCGCCCGGTTTTCGCACGGGCATCGATCGTCGCCATGATCATTCTCCGAATGGATGGACGTTTCGAGAGCAGAAGACGCGACCGCTGTTGAGAAAGTTTCAGCGGCCGCGACAACGCGAATGCCTACTTCATCGCGTCGCAGGCCTTCATCATGTCGGTCTTTTTCATCGCATCCTTTTCCATGCCGGCCTTGTGCATGCAGTCCGTCTTGGTGCCCGACATCTTCATGGCATCCTTCGACATCGTGCTCGTCTTCATATTGTCCTTCTTCATCGTATCGGACTTCATCGCATCCTCAGCCGACGCGGCGCCGGCGAGAGAAAGGCCGACGATGAAGGTGCAAGCGGCAAGGCTGGAAAAAAGCTTGGTCATGGGAACTCTCCTGAAAATGGATTTCGTGTCCGCCGGCGGATTGCCGATGGCTCACATTTGGCTATTCGGGGGAGCGTCGGGATGCGTTACAGCCTCACGCGCTTGTGATAGAGCTGTGATACCAACGTTGTTTTTCATCTTCCCTGTAACCGATCGGCAGCTTCCAGCGAATGAACTCTCCGACAGCATGACAACCGCCCATTCGGAAGAAGCCCTGAAAGCATTGATGCTTCTGTCCCTTGACGGGGACGAGGCGGCCTATCGGCGTTTGCTGGCGGCTTTGCGCCTGCTGCTTGTCGGTTACTACAGCCGCAGAATGGCGGCGGCGGCGAAAGCGGATATGGAAGACCTGGTTCAGGAGACATTGCTGGCACTGCATTCGCGCCGATCCACCTATGACCGGGAAAGGCCATTCACGGCCTGGTTCTTCTCGATCGCCCGCTACAAGCTGATCGACCATCATCGCGGCCGCGGCGGACGTAGGCTCGCCGAGACCGAGCTTGGCGAGGAGATCGAAAGCGACTTCAGCGAGGATGCGCTGACGGCCAGCGTGGATGTCGAGCGGTTGCTCCACGGGCTGTCACCGAGACAACGTGAGCTGATCCGGCAGGTGAAATTGGAGGGCCAGTCGGTCGCCGACACCGCAAGCCGTACGGGCCAGTCCGAATCGGCGGTGAAGGTCGGCATCCACCGGGCGCTGAAGGCGCTGGCAGAGAAAATGCGAGGCACATCGTGACAAAAACGGACGACCTCATCGAACGCCTGGCAGGTGACTTGAAGCCGGTGCCGAGCGATGCGCTGCGCCGCCGCTTCGCGCTCGGCATCGTGCCGGCGCTCGGGCTCTCCCTGCTGCTGATGCTGACCATTCTCGGTCCGCGGGTCGATATATCAGATGTGCTGATGCTGCCGGTCTTCTGGATCAAATCGGCCTATAATGCGCTGATTGCAGTCGTGGCGCTCCTCGCCGTCTATCGGCTTTCCCGCCCCGACGGTTCCGAGGGCCGCTTTTTCGATGTGCTTGCCTTAATCTTCGCCGCCATGGCGGCCGTCGCAGCCATCCAGTTGATCATGGCTCCAACCGAGACTTACCCGGTGCTGATCCTCGGCTCCTCGGCGCTCCATTGCCCGCTGCTCATCCTCGGCTTTGCCCTACCCGTCTATGCCGGCGCCGTCTGGGCACTGCGCCAGGCGGCGCCAACGGATCTGCGGCTGACCGGTTTCGTCGCCGGCATTGCCGCAGGCGCCGCAGGTGCCTGGGTCTATTCGTGGTTTTGCACCGAGAACGGCATGCCCTTCGTGCTGATCTGGTATTCCCTCGGCATCCTGCTCACCGGCGCGCTCGGCGCCGTCACCGGCCCTCGCCTGCTACGCTGGTAGATTCCTCTGGGGGAGATTATCTTTGGCCTGCCCCCAACTTCAAGCGCGCCAACACGGCCGACCGAACCATTTCAACACGCTTTCTCGCCATTCCAGGCTAGGTCAAATCTGGCATGCTGAGCGGCGGGGCATTATCGCGCATCAGCTCTTCATTGCGCCGCCGGCCGCCAATAGATCATCCGGCGTATCAACGTCGAGATGGGCTGCATCGCCAATGTCGACATCGAGTACCGACAGACCCGACGTCGTGATGATATCACGGGCGCCGACATCGCCTTTAAGTCGCAGGACCGCGTGATCGAGAGAGTGTGGCAGAACAACCGGATTACCGGGCTTGCCGCCCGAGACGGCGCGGACGACGGCCTCACCGCCTGCGTTGCGAAAAGTGGAAATCAAGGCATTGATATGGACGGTGGAAATACCGGGCATATCGGCCAGCATGACGAGAATGCCGTCGGCGCCGTCTGCACGCTTTGACAAAACGCCCGCTATGAGCGAACTCGCCATGCCATCTGCATAGTCAGGATTGTCGACGAGCGTGACCGGAAGCTCGCTGAGCGCGGCCTCGATCTCCCGTCGGCGATGGCCCGTCACAACAATTACAGAGGCTGCGTCCGACCCGAGCGCGGTCAATGCAGACCGTCGGACGAGCGGGATGCCGTCGAACTCGGCCAGCAGCTTGTGCTTCCCGCCCCTGCCCATCCGGCTTGATTTGCCGGCAGCAAGAATGACGATCGCGACCGACGCCTTTGTGCTCGGCAATTCGCTCAGGTCGCGTTGCTGCGGGTCATTCTCAATCGGCATCGAAGCCTCCGACACGGCGGACACCGGAAAGGACCGTTTTAGGCATGGGCGACCAGTCTTGCTGCGGCTATATCCGCCAGGACCGACAAAGCGAGCGACGTTGCATCCCGCGTCGGGCCGAACATCCCGATGGGCGCCTTAATCCGATCGATCTCATCCTGTCCGAAAGCGAGCGCCGCCAGCCGCTCGACACGTCGACGATGCGTCCGGGTGCTCCCAAGCGCGCCGATGTAGAAAGCGGGCGACCGAAGCGCGGTCTTGAGAATGGCGATTTCAGCGTCGAGGTCGTGATGCAGGAGCACGACGGCCGTGAAGGGATCGATGCTGTCGGCCGCCGCCCTGTGTTCCTCATCGCGTCCGCGGATCACCACGTCGTAGCCAGCAACCGCCGCCAGTCGTGCGACGGTCTGCGCTTCGATCGTCTGGCCGGAAAGGACGACGCGGGTGCCGGGACGGTAGACGCCGACGAAATCTTCCTCCAGCCAGCAGGCCCGTGGCCGTGGATCCGTCACTTCGAGCGTCTGCCGCTCTGGTGAATATGCAAGGCCGGCTGCCCGCCTCCGTCCGAGCCGATCCAGAACATGCTGCACAGCGCCGACATCTCTCAGAACATGGATTGCGACGGAGATACCGCCGCCGCAGGGAAGGACGATGTCAAAGAAGGGCGATCCGTCGCCGAACTTGACCGTGCGGTCGCGTCCTTCCGTCATTGCCAGAAGCGCTTCTGAAGCGACTGCGGCTTCTACGCATCCGCCCGAGACATAGCCGCAAAAACGGCCATCAGCTGCGACAACCACGTGCGAGCCAAGCGTGCGGGCAGCCCCGCCTCGTATGTCGACAAGAGTGGCGAGCGCCGCCGCTCCACGGCCATGGGCGTCAATCGCGAAGCGAAGCAGTTCGGCGGGATCGTCGCTATCCGAAACCCTGACGGGAATGGGCGCCGTAATGGTCGCGGGTGTCTGATCCATAGGAAATCCTTAGGGAAAGCGACGGCGGTGTGGTTTCCAGATCGCCGTCGATAATCAGGCCACATCAGGCAAGCCGCCGATGAGTTTGTCGAGTGTGAGCGGATAATGCCGAACCCTCACCCCGGTCGCATTGTAGACGGCGTTGGCGATCGCTGCTGCGACGCCGCAAAGGCCAAGCTCGCCGACACCCTTCGCTTTCATCGGCGACGACATCGGATCGGTCTCATCCAGGAAGATTACCTCCTGGTGTGGAATGTCGGCGTGCACCGGCACTTCGTAGCTGGCGAGATCGTGGTTGGCGAAAAAGCCGCGGCGGGTATCGACCGCCAACTCCTCAGACAGCGCGCCGCCGGCCCCCATGGTCATGGCGCCGATCACCTGGCTGCGGGCAGTGATCGGGTTGAGGATCCGGCCTGCCGCACAGACCGCGAGCATCCTGCGGATGCGGCTTTCCCCAGTGGCAACGTCGACGCCAACCTCCACGAAGTGCGCACCGAACGTCGACTGCTGATGCGTCTCGGTGATCTCGCCCCATTTGATCGTGTCTTCGCCGACAAGACCGTCCGGACCGACGGCCTCGGCAAGAGGAACCGAACGATTGCCCGAGCGCACCTCGCCGTTTTCGAAGACACTGTCTTCGGAGTTGAAGCCGAGCTTCTTTGCGATGGCCCCACGCAGCTTGACGCAGGCCGCGTAAACACCTGATGTCGAAGAGTTGGCGCCGAACTGTCCGCCGGAACCCGCCGAAACGGGAAAACGCGAGTCGCCGAGTTGGACGGCAACCTTTTCGATCGGCACTCCCATCATTTCAGCGGCTGTCTGCGCGATGATCGTGTAGCTGCCCGTGCCGATGTCGGTCATGTCGGTTTCAACCGTCACGACGCCTTCCCGGTCGAGCTTTACCCGCGCTCCCGAGGGAAGCACCAGATTGTTGCGGAAAGCAGCGGCAACGCCCATGCCGACGAGCCAGTTGCCGTCCCGTTTGGAACCCGGCCTTCCGCGTTCACTCCAGCCAAACCGCTCGGCGCCGAGCTTGAGGCAGCCGATGAGATTGCGCTGAGAAAAGGGCCGCTGCGGCTTCTCCGGATCGACCTGCGTGTCGTTGATGATGCGAAACTGCACGGGATCGATACCGACTTTCTCGGCAACCTCGTCGATGGCGATCTCAAGCGCCATCAGTCCCGGCGCCTCGCCGGGAGCGCGCATGGCATTACCCTCTGGAAGATGAAGCGTCGCCAGCCGCATCGCGGTCATGCGGTTCGCTCCGGCATAGAGAAGACGGGTCTGGTTAACGGCGGTCTCGAGCTGGCCGCCGGGTTGGTCGCCGGACCAGCTCTCGTGGGCAATGGCGGTTATCTTGCCGTCACGCTCGCTTCCAATGCGAATTCGCTGGATCGTCGCCGGCCGGTGGGTGGTGTTGTTCATGAGGAAGGGCCGGGGCAAGGCAACCTTGACGGGCCGCTTTGCCGCACGCGCACCGACAACGGCGAGCACTGCATCCGCCCGCAGGAAGAGCTTACCGCCGAAGCCACCGCCGATGAAGGGCGACATGAGGTGGATCTTCTCCTTGTCGATGCCGAGCGTCGTCGCAAGGTCTGAACGCCACCAGTCGATCATCTGGCTGGAGGTCCAGACAGTCAGCTCATCGCCGGTCCAGGCTGCGATGGAGGCGTGCGGCTCCATCATCGCATGCGACTGATCGGGCGTCGTGTAAGTCGCGTCCAGAGTGATGGGAGCGGAGCTGAAGGCAGAATCGAAGTCGCCGGCCGCGGTATCAGGCTGCTGCGTTTCATCCGGCTTGACGGCCGAATCCTTTGCCTGGCCGAGGTCGAACGCACCCTTTTCCTCGCTATAGTCGACCTTGACCAGAGCGGCTGCGGCGCGAGCCTGCTCGAAGGTCTCGGCGACAACGACCGCGATTGCCTGGTGATAATGCTGAATCTCGTCGCCGCCGAAAAGCTTGGCGGTGTTGAACTTGCCCTTTTCCAACTCGCCGACGTCGAGCGTCGTAACGACGGCAAGCACGCCAGGAGCCGTCTTGGCGGCGGAGACGTCCATGGATTTGATGCGACCCTTGGCGATGGCCGCGCCGACCGGATAGCCGTAGGCATAACGCATGTTGGGGTCGTGCCACTCATAGGCATACATCGCCGTGCCGGTCGTCTTGAGCTGGCCGTCGATGCGGTGGATCGGCTGACCGACGACCTTCAGATTGTCGATCGGGTTGGCTGTCGCGGGTCTATCGAACTGCATGGCTCACCCCCTTGCTTCGGCAATGACCGCGCCGAGCGTGCGCTCGACCAGATCGACTTTGAAACGGTTCTGTTCGGTAGGACGGGCGCTGGAGAGAAGGACGCCTGCCGCCGCCCGGGCGCCTTTCGGCAGCTCGGCTTCGGCTGCCTCAATGCGCCACGGCTTATGGGCGACGCCACCGACGGCGACATGTCCTGTACCGTCCGGCTGGATAACAGCTCCGATCGAGACGAGTGCGAAGGCGTAGGAGGCACGGTCTCGCACCTTGCGATAGATGTGCTTGCCGCCGATCGGGGGCGGCAGCAGCACCGCCGTGACGAACTCGCCGCTCTCAAGAACGGTCTCGACTTCAGGCGTATCACCGGGCAATCGATGAAAGTCGCCGATCGGAATCGATCGCCGGCTGCCATCTGCCCTTACCGTCTCGACAACGGCATCTAGCGCCCGCATGGCGATGGCCATGTCACTCGGATGGGTCGCGATGCAGCTCTCGCTCACCCCGACCACCGCATGCTGGCGGCTGAAGCCGCCGATGGCCGAACAGCCGCTGCCCGGCTGCCGCTTGTTGCATGGCTGGTTCGTGTCATAAAAATAAGGACAGCGCGTACGCTGAAGGAGGTTGCCGGCCGTCGTCGCCTTGTTGCGCAGTTGACCGGACGCACCCGCGACCAAGGCACGGGACAACAGACCGTAGTCGCGGCGAACAGTTTCGTCGGCTGCGAGATCCGTGTTGCGGACCAAGGCGCCGATACGCAACCCGCCCGCCTCAGTGGCTTCGATCTTGTCGAGGCCGAGGCCGTTGATGTCGATCAGATGCGCCGGCGTCTCGATTTCAAGCTTCATCAGGTCGAGAAGGTTGGTGCCGCCGGCGATGAATTTGCTTTCAGGATTGGAGGCAACCGCCTTAGCCGCGGCCTCGACCGACGAGGCACGTTCATAGGTGAAGGCTCTCATGCTTTAATCCCCCCGACTTCCGAAATGGCATCGATAATGTTGGAGTAGGCGCCACACCGACAGATGTTGCCGCTCATGCGCTCGCGGATCTCGACGGGAGTGACGGCCGCCACAGCCGTAAGATCGCTGGTGACGTGGCTCGGTATATTCGCCTTGATCTCCTCGAGCACCGCGACGGAGGAACAGATCTGCCCCGGCGTGCAGTAGCCGCACTGGAAACCGTCATGTTTGACGAAGGCTGCCTGCATCGGATGAAGATTTCCAGGCTGACCGAGACCTTCGATCGTGGTGATCCGGTCGCCTTCGTGCATGACCGCCAGCGTCAGACAGGCGTTGATGCGGTGGCCGTCGACCAAGACCGTGCATGCGCCGCATTGGCCGTGGTCGCATCCCTTTTTCGTGCCGGTCAGATGCAGATGCTCACGCAGCGCGTCGAGCAGCGAAGTTCTGTTGTCGACCTCGAGATCGCATTTCTCACCGTTGACCGTGAAGGAAACTTTCGATGTATACGCCATTTCATTTCCTGGGGACTGTGCCGCCGCGGGAGTGACGGCTGCGGTTACCGCAATCGTTGCGGCCGACGAGATAAGTAAATCTCGACGGGAAAGTTCCAGTCGTGTCTGGCTTGGCATGGACTGCTCCACCTTGCTCGTTGGACATAGGCGCGCCTCGACGCCGTGAGCATAGCTAGTGCACCTCCGCCCTTTGATTAGGCCCCCTTCTTTGCATAGGGTTATCGATCAGGCTCATAAATTCCCTGACCTGCACATGCTGATGGAGACACGTTCGCCCAAAGGCGAGGCCGCGCCGTTAGACGCGCCGCGCTATATCGAATAGCTCGGCGCCTACCGCGCCGATGTGGGGAGAAGTGAGCAAGACGACCGTCTTGGCGGGCGAGCGGGACAACGCGTCGGAACTTGCCGTTTGTGCAGGTTGCTTATGCTCGGCAATCGCCAGGACAGCTGGGTCGAGTTATCTCGTATCTATGATCCGACGTCAGGCGCGCTTCATCGTTGCGTCACGCGCCGCGGAGCGACCAATCGGATCGGCATGTTGTCTTCGAAGGGCCGCCCGCTGCGCTCTGCGCCCACCGTACCTTTGTCGCCGTCCAATTGAAATTGATTGACAAGATCCCTCAGGCGGCCTGCCTCGGAGGACAATGAAGCGGCAGCAGCCGTCGACTGCTCGACCATCGCGGCATTTTGCTGGGTCGCCTGGTCCATATGGTTGACGGCGGTATTGATCTCGGCAAGTCCAGTCGACTGCTCGCGCGCCGATGTGGCGATCGCGTCCATCAGTTGGTTGATCTGCGCAACGTATTCGCCGATCGACTTGAGCGACGTACCGGTTTCGAGAACCAGTTTCACGCCGTTTTTCACGTCGGCTGACGATTTTTGAATAAAACCTTTGATCTCCTTGGCTGCTTGTGCGGCGCGCTGTGCAAGCTCGCGGACTTCTTGTGCGACCACTGCAAAACCTTTGCCGGCCTCACCCGCACGGGCAGCTTCGACGCCGGCGTTCAGCGCCAGTAGGTTCGTCTGGAAAGCGATTTCATCGATTGCACCGATGATGTTCGAAATTTGCTCCGAACTATCCTCGATCCGTCGCATGGCCTGCTCCGCCTCCGACACGACTGTTGCCGACCGCTGCGCGCTGACATCGGCCTCCAGAGCCACTTTGCGCGCCTCGTCGGTGCGTTGGGTCGCCATCGTCACATTCGAGGTAATCTCGTCCAATGCTGCAGCCGTCTCCTCGAGAGAGGCAGCTTGCTGTTCGGTACGCTTGGAGAGGTCCTGCGCGGCAGAGGCAATCTCACCCGTGCCATTATCGATGCTGTGTACCGTCTGTAGCACTGCCCCGATCGTCGCCCCCAATTGCCGGAGTGAAGCGTTGAAGTCTTGGCGCAAGGTTTCGTATTCGGCTGCAAATTGCTCCGAAAGCTGAAAGGATATGTCGCCGGATGCAAGCCTCCGGAGGCCTCCGCCCAACGTCGTGGTTGCGAAGCGCAACTGTTCCGCCTCGCGTTCGGCGCGCTGCTGGGCTGCCGCGCGCACTGCTTCGCTCTCGCTGCGGGAGGCAGCCGCTTCCTTCTCAAGCCTCACGACATTGAGAGCATTCTGGCGGAAGACTTCGACAGCACCGGCCATTTCCCCAACTTCGTCGGCGCGGCCGGCACCGGGTATGGCGCTATCCAGGTCACCGTCCGACAAACGCCTCATGGCCGATGCGATGCTTCGGATCGGATTGGCGATCCCGAATACTGCAAATGCGATGCCAGCCATGGCGATGAGCACGGCCAGCGCTGCGATTGCGGCCGTCAACATGAAAGCAGACGTCGCGGAACTGTCGCTCGCGGCGACGAAGCCTTCGGCCTGGCTGAGAATGAACGCAACCAGATCACCGACGCCCTTATCCACCAGCGCGGATTGCGGTTCCATATCCTCTTTGAAGAAGCGAGCCGCGTCGGATGCCTTGTCACTATTTTGCAGCGCAATCATCTGCTCTGCCAGCCCGCGATACTTGTCCAGTTCAGGCTTGATCTGATTGATCAGTTCGCGCCCGCGCTCGGTGCGGACACCCTTTTCGTATTCTGCGACAACTTTATCAACCGCGGTCCGCGCGGTATCGATTTTCTGTTGTCCGGCCTTCCGTTCCTCCGCCGTATCCTCCATGAGATACTGAGCGTAGACCAGTTTCAGATCGAGGAAGTTATCCTTAATCTCGCGCGCGGTCACAAGCCGGTGCATCCAGAAGGTCCCGATCTGCTCGGTATTGGCACGAAGCGTAGAAATCGTGCTCAGCGAGATATAGGATAGACAAAACATGAAAAGGCTGATGATCGACAGCTTGACGATCAGGGCTTGCTTGATGCTCGGGCGCTTCATGCGGGTCTCCTCGAAGATAGCTGGGACGACCGGCTTGCCGGTTGATGCAAAATCTCGCACCAGATTTAATAATTTAGTATTAACTAAACGGTGGCGCCGGTGTCGTTTTTAGAAAACTTTGCTCTGACCGACACTTCTGCGATTAGTTAGAGCTGAAGCACGACCATAAGTTCATGGAAACCTTGGAAAAAACAGCCACCGCGAGTGAAAATATCTCTTGGCCGAGATCGGCACGGCGCCGATCGTCGGCCGTGGAGCAGAGCCAAAAGAGGTCCTGAAATTAACTTGTGTGCCACCTGTCAGGGAATGGGACGCCGCTGCCTGCCCTCCGCAACGTCGGCAAGCAGCTGCGTCCTTGCCAATCGGCCCCGGGAACACATACTGGATCCATGCAGCTATCAGAAAGCCAACCTGCCGGTATCGAAATCTCTCTCTGGCAGTATTCCAGGAACGAACGTGACCGAAACCGCTGGATGCAGTCGCTCTCACCGGATGAACGGGATCGGGCGGCGACCTATCGGTTTGAACGAGATCGAGCCTCGTTCATAGCCGGCCGCTATCTCTTGCGGCGGCTGTTGAGCGCCCATACCGGGACGCTGCCGGGTGAGGTTGTGTTGGCGACGGACGAGCACGGCAAGCTGAGCCTTGAGGGTCGCGATAGACTGCAATTCAGCCTGTCCAATGCCGAGGGGCTGGTGGCGGTCGCGATTGCGTCGGGCTGCGGGCGTATCGGAATAGATTGCGAGCGCGCCGACACCGAGATCGAAGAGGCGGCTTTGGACGCCTATTGCAGCTTGGACGAGCGACGCTGGCTCGATGAATTGCCCGCGCATCAACGTGCGCGAGCCGCCGTTGAACTTTGGACGCTCAAGGAGAGCCATCTCAAGGCGCTTGGCGTGGGCTTGCGGGAAGATCCTCGCAATGTCGCTTTTTCCCGGAAGGTCGGCATCCCCGTCATGATCGGCGAACCCGACCGGCAATGGCTTCATCGTCTGATCGAAAGCGGCAGCCAGCACGTCGTTGCGCTGGCTGTTTCCTCCCGATCAGGGCTCCCCGAGATTCATACACGCCTGTTTCAGGACGACAGCATGCCGTCCGAATAGCCGGCGCGCAACTGATGCGGCATCGCCGAAACCTCCGTCGCCCAGACCAGTTGCGCGTTGTCGGGTTCGGCATCGAAATGCTGCCGGCCGAGAAGCGAGTTGACGATGGCGGCGCTGCGCCAGGCCATGAGGCTGAGCTGCGAGTCGGCGATGCCGTGTGAGTACCGGCCGGCATTCTGAGCGAACAGCCGGTTGGTTCTGGGCCCCGTCCACTGCATGGTGTAATCGTCGTTCAGGGTGGGATAGCCGTTTCTGTCGAGGCTTATCCTTTCGCTGAGCGAGCCGAGCGCATCGGGCAGCCGGAACCTGTAGCCGGTGGCCAGAACCACGGCATCGGCATGCAGCACTTCTATGCCGCCGTCGAAATGGTTCCGGACGATCAGCCGATAGGCATTGCCGTTCCGCTCCATCTGGATCACATCGCGGTTCGGCGACAGCGATGCGGCGAGCGTGCCCGGTTCGAGATAACGCAGCGCATAGAGGCGGCGATAGATCGAGTGGATCGTCGAAATCGACAGGCCGTCGCTCGTCAGGATCGAGTTCTTCAGGGCTGCCTGCTTCTGCTCGCCGCTGAGCTTCAGATAGGCCTGCACATATTCCGGTGAAAAGACCTGGTTTGAAAACGGCGTGTCGTTGATCGGCTCGAAATTGTGCCGCCGGCTGATCCATGTCAGCTCTTTCATCGAGCCGGGATCGGCAAGCAAGGCTTCGACGACCTCGCCGCCGCTTTGACCGCCGCCGACCACGACGATGCGGCCGGCGCCGAGATCGCGCAGGCGCGATTTGGCTTCGCTGTTATGATAGCAATCGACGCCCAGAAACGGTTTTGCCCAGTCGGGTACGAAGGGCGAGGAACCCGTGCCGATCACCAGGTTTCGCGCTTCCTCCTGGCCGTTGTCGAAGCGCAGGACGAAGCGGTCGTCGCGGTGCTCGACGTCGCGGATTTCCGTCCCGAAGCCCAACCCCGCCACACCCTTGGCGACCCAGGCGAGATAACGCGCGAATTCCTGCCTGGGAACGGCATCGTAATTGGCGTTGAGGAAGGCGTAGAGCCTCTTATGCGCCACCAGATAGGAAACGAACGACCAGCGGCTGGTCGGCAGGACCGGAGTGACGAGGTCCTTCAGGAAGGACGACTGCAGCTCGACGCCGGGCATCATCATGCCGGGATGCCAATCGAATGCGTCTCGCCGCTCGAAGAAGCGGCTGCGGACGTCGGGCACCGATTCCAGCAGGCAGGCGAGGCTCAGATTGGAGGGGCCGATGCCGATGCCGGCAAGATCGAGCGGCTCGTTGAGGGCGTCCCTGCGGGTAAAAGCGACGGTCATGCGAAATCCTTCTCTGTTTCCTTGAGACGCAGGGCAAGCCTTGAATGGAAGGCGGGAGACCCGATCATGTGCAGATGGTTGGTGCCGGTGATGATTTCGGCCGCATGCGCCCGCGGCGACAGCCGGCGCCAATCGATCAGGTTGAGGCCGCGGTTGAGGCTGTCGTCGGCTGCCCAGGGATAGATCGGCACATCATGGGGAACCAGCCGGTGCTTGCGGAAGATCACGGCGTTGTCGATCAGCACCCAGAACGTATGCTCGCGGCTGCTGATATCCGGCCCGTCGGTCGGAAGCGGGTCCTTTTCGTCGCCGACGAAGCGCAGGAACTGATCGTAGGTATCGGCATCCATCGTCGACAGCAGCCGATCCCATTCGGGACGCATTGCCGTCTTTTGCAGCCATGCCTCGACATCCCGGTGAAGCATGTCGCGCTCGCCCGGCCGGAACCTCGGCTTGGCGCCGATCGCGAATTCCGAGCCGAGATCGCAAACGTCGACCATCGCCATCATCCTGACGTCGACCTCGTTGCCGAGCGTGCGGGCCGCCTCATAGGCCAGAAGCCCGCCCCAGGACCAGCCGAGAAAAGTGCAGGGCGCGCCGCTGCTGTGCTTCCTGATATAGTCGACATAGCTCTCGATGATCTCTTCAACAGGCGCGCCGACTTCCTTCTTTTCGGACAGCGAATGGCAAATGAAGCCGGTCGCCGGCTGATCGGCGCCGAGATAATCGACGAGCTTCACATATTCGCGGGTGCTGACGAGAAGCCCCGGGAAGCAATAGAGCCGCGGCTTGGCGCCTGAGGCGCGCAGCACGATCACCTCCGACAGATCCCGTTCTGCGCCCTGCTCCATCACGCCGGCAAAGGCGCGGATGGTCGGGTTGTTGAAGATATCGGCGACGGTGAGCGGCGTTTTCGGCCGGCGCTGCCTGAGTTGCGAAAGAATACGGATCGCGCCCAGCGAATTGCCGCCGATGGTAAAGAAATTATCCTCGACGCTGATCGCTTCCAGTTTGAGAACCTGGCGCCAGACATCCAGAACCTCCTCTTCGAGCGTGGTCGCCGGCTCGACGATTTCGCGCCGGACCGGCTGGGGTGCGGGCAGCGCGAAGCGGTCGAGCTTGCTGTTCGGATTGGTCGGCATCTTTTCCAGTTCGACCACCGCCGCCGGCACCATGTAGGAGGGCAGGCTGCGTTCGAGGCCGGCGCGGACGGTCTCGACGTTTAACGTCTCTTCCTTCTTCGGAACGACATAGGCGACCAGCGCCTTATCGCCGGCATCGTCATCGCGCAGCACGACCAGCGCTTCACCGACACCGGGCTGCTGGAGGAGGGCTGCTTCGATCTCGCCGAGCTCGATGCGGTATCCCCGCAGCTTGACCTGGTGGTCGACGCGGCCGACGAATTCGACGGTTCCGTCCTCACGCCAACGCGTCAGGTCGCCGGAGCGATAAAGCCGGCCGCCCGCTTTGGAGAATGGATCGGGGATGAAGCGATCCGCCGTCGTATCCGGCTTGCCGAGATAGCCGCGCGCGATGCCCTCGCCGCCGATATAAAGTTCGCCGGTGACGCCGATCGGGCAAAGATTGAGATCGGGATCGAGCACATAGACGCGCCGCAGCCCGACGGCACGGCCGAGCGGCGCATAGACGCCCTGGAACTTCGTGCCGGCCCTCACCTTCCAGACCATCGGCGTCATGATGGTTTCTGTGGGACCGTAACCGTTGATCAGCCATTCCGATTTCAGCGCCCGCGACAGCAGATCGAAGGTCGGTTGTGCAAGCCCCTCGCCGCCGAAGGAGTAAAGCCGCATCGGCGGCGCACCGTCGGTAATGTCAGCCCATTCCGCCAGTTGCTGCAGATAGGTTGTGGGAATGCTGGCATTGTTGGCGCCATGCTTGCGCATCGCCGTCAATGTCTCCTCAGGCGTCCACAGCGGCTGATTGGGCAGGATGATGCTGCCGCCTTCCATCAGCGGGTTCATCCATCGCTCATGGCCGCCATCCGAGCTGAAGGGCAGGAACGGCAGCTCGCGGGATTCCGAGCTCATGCCGTAAACACGCGAGGTGTTTTGCAGATGGTGCGTCAGCGGGCCGTGTTCGACGGCGACACCCTTCGGCAATCCTGTGGAGCCCGACGTGTACATGACATAGGCGAGCTGATCCTTGTGGGTGGGAATATAGAGCGGCGTATCCGGCTCGCCGTCGAGGTCGATCTTGTCGAGTTCGAGGATAATGGCGTCGAGCTCTTCCGGCAGCCGATGGCGCAGCCAGCTATGGGTCAGGACGATCTTGACGCCGCCATCGCGCAGGATGTGATGGTTGCGCACCGGCGGATGATCGGGCTCGACTGGAATATAGGCGCCGCCGGCCTTCAGCGTCGCGAGAATGCCGACGATCGCCTCCGGCGAGCGCTTGATGAAGATGGCGACCGTCACTTCGGCGCGGACGCCGAGCTGCCGCAGCCGATGTCCGAGGCGGTTGGTGTTCGTCTCCAGCCAGCCATGGCTCCATTCCTCGTCACCGTAGACGATCGCGGTCTTCTCAGGCGTGCGGCGCGAATGGGCTGCGATCAGCTCATGCACCGGCCTGTCGTCGTTGACGGCATCGTCCTCGTAGGGCGCCGACAGCCAGTCGAGCTCTTCGCTGCCCACCAGCTCGATATCCTTGATCCTCACATTCGGCTGCGCGGCCATCTGTTCGAGCACGAGGCCGAAATGCCTGGCGATGCGCGCAACCAGCGCGCCGTCATAGAGATCCTGCGCGTAGTCGATCAGCGCGGATGCGCCATCCGAATGCGCCTCGACCACCAGCGAAAGCTCGCTGTCGGCGCGGGCACCAGGCGGCTCCAGATTTGTGGCCTGGCCGGGAAGCGCATAGGGTTCGCGGAATTCGAACAGCGCCTTGACCACAGCTTCCTGGGCGGCGGCTTCGTCGACGACCAGTTCCTGGGTGATGCGTTCCAGCGGCAGGAGCCGACGTTGCCCCTCCTCGCTCGCCGACGAGATCGCCGCGATGACATCGTCGAGGGAATGTCTCGACGTCAGCGACAGGATGAGCGGGAGCACCTGCTCGGCACGGCCGCGGCCGGCGAAATGCTCCTTATCAGGCCGCGCGACGAGAAGGCCGGTCAGCAAAGCGTAGTTGCCGCTGTAGCGGGCCAGCAGCGCGCAGAAGCCGGCGTGAAGCACGCGCTCGACCGGAACGCCCTTCTCCCCTGCGTGCCGTTCGAGTTTGCTCCAGAGGTCGGGGTCGATCGAAAATCGATGCTGCGCGCGCGCCACGCCTGCCAGCCCGCCGCTGTTGAAGCGGGTGGGAAAGGTCGAGGCGGCATAGTCGGGACCGATAGCATCGCGCCAATAGGCGAGCGCTTCCCGCGCCTCGTCCGTCTCCAGCCAATCGGCCTCCCGCGTTCCGGCCGAGATTTCTACCGGATGCACCTCGCCAACGGGCTCGCCATCGAGAATTCGCCCCAGCGACCCGACAAGAGCGGATTTTTCGTGGTCGTCGCAGACGATCGGATGCAGCACGATCGTCAGCAGCGACTGTCCGTCGGCAAGCAGGATGATCTGGATGCGCGCGCCAGGCCCCTCCAGCAGATCGAAGCGCTTGTCGCGGAAGGCTTTCCTTGCGGCCAGGGCATCCGGCTCTGAAAGGGCCGCGCCGCCTTTGCCGAGGATCTCGATCGGCACTGCGCTCGATGCGCCACGATATTGCTCGATGCGGCCGCCGGCCAGCCGGCGGAAGCGGCTGGCAAGTGACGGATTTTGCGCCACGAGCGCCCGGCAGGCCGCAGCAAGCGTCTCGACGTCGACCGCCGGGGCCAATTGCAGCCCGATGATCTGGTCGGGAAAGACGGTGTAATTGCCGATCTGCTCCAGCGACCAGATGCGCTTCTGCGCGATCGTCAGCGGAAAGCTCTCGAAGACCGCATCCATTGCGGCATCGGTCGGGGAAGCATCGGCGAAATTGGTGATTTGCTTGTTCATCTTGGGGATCCGGAGATTATTCAGAGACGCGCATCGCCTGATATTGCCGAGCGCAGCGAGAGGGGGCGTGGATCCGTCCAGACGCCGCGGATATGGGCTAGGCATTCCTGGCGCGAACCGGCAAAGCCGGCCGGCTCCCAGCCGGTGGGAATCTGCTTGTCCTTCGGCCAGACCGAGTAGTGACGCTCGGTGTCGATGACGGCGATCCAGAGATCGTCGCGAGGCTCAAAACTGTCCATCGAAAGCTCCTGCGGTGATTGATGTTATGCGCAAATGACGGATCCCGATGGCTGCGGTTTAGAAAATTGCTGAGAATTTTTTTCTTCCCCAACCCTAAATCGGGCCGGAGATGGATCGTCATTCTACCAAATCGGCACAAGAGCGGGCTTCATGCTCGCCATATCAAAAGCCCTGTCGGTCAAGGAGAACATCATGGATTTCGACGCCGCCAAACAAAGGCGCGTTCTGCAGTCGCGCAGCTACATCAGCCTCGCACCCAATCTCATCCATCTGAAGACCGCCCACGGGCACCACGAGGCCGCATTCGAGGTCGAGGCCGGCACCGCGACGCTGACCTTCTACCACGGCGATGCCGCGCGGTCGGCCGAGCTTCTGATGGCGGCCGCCGAAGCCGTGACGGCGGAAGATCGCTCGATCAGATCGATCGTCTTCGAGGGGCATCAGGCGAGCCTCCCGCCGCATATTTCGGGCGTCGGCGGCAGGCTGGATGCAGAGATCCTCTGGCAATGGCCGTCGCTCTGGCTGCCGCAGCTCACCTATCCGCTGCCGCCCGTACAGGAGATGACGGCGGGCCGCTATCATCCGCGCCGGCCGGCAAAGCCGAAGGGCGCCGTCTACCGGCGCTTCATTCCCTGGCTGGAGCGGGACATCAGCTTCAGGGTGGCCGATCCCGAGACCGATCTTGCCGCCTTTCACCGCTGGATGAACGACGAACAGGTCAACACGATCTGGGAGGATGCGGGCTCGCTCGACAAACATCGCGAGATCCTGGAGGAACGGATCGCCGATCCGCATGTCCTGCCGCTGATCGGCAGTTTCGCGGATATCCCCTTCGGTTATTTCGAAATCTACTGGGCCAAGGAAAACCGGCTCGGTGCCTTCTACGATGCCGATGACTACGACCGCGGCTGGCATGTGGCGATCGGCGAGCCCGATTATCGCGGCAAGAAATGGATCAGCGCATGGCTTCCCTCGCTGATGCATTTCATTTTCCTCGACGATCCGCGCACGAAGCGCATCGTCGGCGAGCCGCGCGCCAGCCACGAGCAGCAGATCCGCAACCTCGATCGCTCCGGCTTTGCCAAGGTCAAGCATTTCAATTTTCCGCACAAGCGGGCGCTGCTCGTCATGCTGACCCGCGAGCGCTTCTTCGGCGACCATCTCTGGGTGCCCGCATCATGAACGACATGAGCGAGATGAGTGGCAGCCTGCGGAAACGGCGGCTTGCGCCTGAGGATCTTGCCAGTCCTCAGCTGTTCAGGCTGCTGCTGCGGCTCGGGCTGCCGGCCATGTTCGGCCTGTCGATCAACGCCGCGCATCACACCATCAACATGGTCTTCGTCGGCATGATCGGCGAAGACCAGATCGCCGCGATCATGATCGTCCTGCCGATCCTGATGCTGATCGCCGCTTTCGGCGAAGGCATCGGCGTCGGCGTCGCAACCGAGGTCGGGCGGCTGCTCGGAGCCGGCAACCGGTCACGGGCCGGCGCTATTGCTTCGATCAGCCTTGCTGCCGGTATCGCCTTCGGAGCGTTAAGCACTATCGCACTCCTCGCGTTTCCGGATCTGCTGCTGTTCGGCGCCACGCCCGCTCTTCAGCCGCTCGCACAGCATTATCTGATGATCATCGCGGTCTCGGTGCCGCTGACGATGGCGCAGATCATTCTCGATTTCCTGGCGATCGCGGAGGGTAACGCCCGCTTCAGCATGTGGACGCTGGTCGCCTGCTTTGCCCTGAACATGATCCTCGACCCGATCATGATCTTCGGCTTCGGTCTTGGCCTGCAGGGCGTGGCGATCGCCACCATCCTGTCCCAGCTCGTCGCGCTCTCCATCTATGGCGCTTACCACGCCAGGCGGCTTGGAATAGTTCGGTTGACGCTTGATTGGCGGCTGGCGGATATCCGCTATCTCAGGCCCGTCCTTGCAATTGGCGCGCCGACGACGCTGACCAGCCTTACCACGGCAGGCGCGATTGCGATCCTGGTATCGCTTGCCGGCGCCTATCACGGAGAAGCGGGTATTGCCGGCATCGGGATTGCCTTGCGGCTGCTTGCCGTCGGAACACTTCCCGTTATCGGTCTCTCGCTTGGCGCCCAGTCCATCTTAAGTTTTGCCTGGGGCGGCGGCGATATGGCGAGGGTGCTGTCGGCAACCCGCATCCTGACGGTGGTCACGAGTGCGGTGAGCGGCGCCTACGGGCTGATCGCGCTGGCCTTCTCCGAACAGCTTGCCTCGTTCTTCACCGACGATGCGGCAGTGATCGGGATCGCGGGGCAGGCGATCATCGCCACCCATCTTCCCCTCCTGCTGTTCGGCCTGCGGCAAACCGTGCTGATCCTCTTCCAGGCGCAGGGCAGACCGAAAGCGGCGATTACCATCGGCCTGGCGCAAAACGGCTATCTGCTGTTTCCGCTGCTTGCGCTCCTGCCGCCCTTCTTCGGCTTTCCGGGCCTGCTGGCGGCGATGTTCCTGGCCTCTGCCCTGACCGGCCTGCTGTCGGCCGTCTGCCTGATGAGGACGCTCAACGCACTCCGGCAGCGGACCACCGGCCATCCGACCTCCATCCGTCCCCATCCCAGCTTTTGTCCATGAGAGGATGACCATGAACCAGTCGATCAACCCGCACGATCTCGGCGCCCATACCGTCGCCGACGATCTCTTCACTCCCGTCGACCCGGCGGCATTCAACGCCGTGTCTCCGCCGATCTTCCAGACCTCGCTCTTCACCTATGACAGTTATGAGGCGATGGAGGATGTTTTCGCCGGCCGCACCCGCAACTACATCTATTCGCGCGGCGACAATCCGACCGTCCGCGAATTCGAACTGCTGGTCGCCCGCCTTGAGGGCGCCGAGGATGGGCGCGCCTTCTCGAGCGGAACGGCGGCCATCACCTCGACAATTCTGAGCCTCGTAGAGGCCGGTGACCGGGTCGTTGCGGTCCGCCATCTCTATAATGATGTCTACCGCCTTCTGGTCAAACTGCTTGACCGGCTCGGCGTCGGCGTGGATTTCGTCGACCCGGCCGACCACGACGAGGTCCGCAAGGCGCTGTCGGGCGCCAAGCTGCTCTACCTTGAAAACCCGACATCTTTCGTCTTCGAGCTGCAGGACATTGCGGCGCTGTCGGCCATGGCGAAGGACGCGGGCGTTACCACCATCATCGACAATTCCTGGGCAACGCCGCTCTTTCAGAAGCCGATCCAGCACGGCGTCGATATCGTCATTCACGCCGCCTCGAAATATCTCGGCGGCCACAGCGATACGGTCGCCGGCGTCGTCGTCGGCTCGAAGGAGGCGATCGCCAGGATCAATGCAACTTCCTACCCCTATGTCGGTGCCAAACTCTCGCCGTTCGAGGCCTGGCTGCTGTTGCGCGGCATGCGCACGCTGCGTGTCCGGCTCAAGGAACATGAGCGCAGCGGGCTTCTGCTGGCGGATCGGCTGAAACAGCATTCGGCGATCGCGCGCGTCCGTCACCCGGCCTTTCAGGATCATCCCGGGCGGGCGACGCTGTCGGGTTATGCCGGGCTGTTCGCCTTCGATCTCAATCCCGATATCGATGTCGCACGTTTTGTGAATAGCCTTCGCGAGATCCGCCTCGGCGTCAGCTGGGGGGGACCCGAAACGCTGGTGGTCCCCGCCAAGGTGGCGCTGCAGATCCCCGACCGGATGACATCCTTCATCCGGTTCGGCGTGAGCGAGCAGACGGTTCGTTTCGCCGTTGGCCTGGAAGAGCCGGAACTGCTGTGGAACGATTTGCAGCAGGCGCTGCACGCGGCGAAACGCTGAGAGCTTGCCGGTGCGCATGATCGGGGCGCAGGAGGGGTTCGGCCATCGCCAGATGGCAATGCTCCTCCGCCGCCTTGATCATGAAGTTGACGAGGGTCCTTGAGACGCCGAGTTCGGCGGCAATATCCTTCTGCGGCACGCCGTTGAGGCGATGGCGAATGAAGGCATCGTTGGTGCGCTTCGGCAGCGCCTCGAGCGAGGCAAGCACATCGCGCAGGGTCTCGGCGGCGACAAGCTGGTCGAGCACGGTGGGGATGGGAGCGGTAATCTCCTGCACCTGGTCAATCGACCTACAGTTGTTCATCTGCTGTCGATGGCGGCGGCTTTCGTCGAGTGCGAGATTATAGACCATCCGAAAGGCGTAACCGATCGGGCAACGAATACCATCGGTTTTGACCCCGTAAGCTTTAATAACACCATCCTGAAAGATATCCTCGGAATATGACCTTGATTTGACAACACTTTCAATCGTCTTAAGGAGCTTATCCTTGTTTTCGATCATGGCGTTGACAACGGCATTTCCATTCACATCGCGATGCAATGCTTGCATTGTCCCGTACCCTTTTTACAAATGGAAAATCAGGCTTGTCGTTACTGGTCGACGCAGTCGTGGCGCTCCTTTTTACAGGAAAAGTACACGATCTGATTGCAGTGTCTATTTTAAGGTGATAACAGGAGTCAAGTTTAAATCGACGGAGTGAAAGCGAGAAAAATGGGAAGGACAGTTGAGATCCTGACGGGCAAGGCGGAGCTTTGCCGATCGATCATGGGGGCTTTGCCCGACTGGTTTTCAGAACCCGAGGTCATCGAGGCGAGCGCCCAGGCGATCGAAGAGCTGCCGGTCTTCGGCTATATCGAAGCGGATGTCGTCACCGCGCTGATGGCCTTGAAGCCGCACCTGCCTGATGCCGTCGAAATCGCACTGATTGCGACACGCCCCGAACATCACGGCCGCGGCGCCGGACGTCATCTCATCGACGAAGCCGAGCGCTTCAGCCATGAAGCGGGTGCCCGGCTGCTGACGGTCAAGACGCTCGCCCCGCGCGACCGCGAGCAACCGCAATTCGAGGCGACGCGGCGCTTCTATGACCGCAACGGCTTTGCGCGGGCGGAGGTCTTTGCAAAGCTATGGCACGAGGATCATCCATGCCTGTTCATGGTCAAGCCGCTCGTCGGCGTCCAGGCAGGTGAGACGACGCTTTGAGACGACGAGACTTTCTGCTCGGTGCGCTGGCGATGACCGGCGCTCCCGCAACCGTGCGCGCCGGGGACGGCGGGGTCGTTTCGCTCGACTACGGGCTGGCGTCGACGATGCTTGCGCTCGGAGAGACGCCGCGCGCCGTCGTTTCCTTGAGAAACTGGGGAGAATGGGTGGTCGCGCCGACGATGCCGGCCGGCGTCGTCGATCTCGGCACCACGTCGGAGATCAATCTCGAGGTCCTCACCAGCATCCGGCCGTCGCTCATTCTGAGCACGCCTTTCGTTGCGGCACTGGACGATAAACTATCGCGGATCGCGCCGGTGGAGAGGTTCACCGTTTACGCCGAGCACAAGGACGCGCTGACCTGTTCCTACGCCGAAACGCTGCGGCTCGGCACGATGATCGGACGGGCACAGGAAGCAAAAGCATTTCTGTCCCATGCCGACGCCACTTTCGATCGATTGCGAGAGCGGACGAAAAACCTGTCTGCGCCTCCGGTTGCCGTCATCAACTTCATCGACAGCAGGCATGCGCGCATCTATGGCGGCCCCGGGCTTTTCAGCGGCGCCATGAAGCGCGTCGGCCTTGAGAATGCCTGGAGGGGCGAGGCCAGTTACTGGGGATTTCAAACGGTCGGTCTGGAACAGCTCGCCGAACTCGACCAGGAAACGCATCTGATTGTCGTTTCGCCGCTGCTTCCACCCGACGTGCTGACACAGCTTTCCGATAGCCCGCTCTGGACCAGCCTTCCCTTCGTCAGGCGGCAGCGGATCTCGGTCATTCCAGGCGTTCTGATGTTCGGAATGGTGCAGGAGGCGCTGCGGTTTTCGACCCTGGTCGTCGATACGCTGGAGACCTCAGCCCGATGAAAGCCAGATTTTCTCACTTCGGGGCGCCCGCACTTGCGGGCCTCCTGCTCTTTTCCGGATTGGCCCTTGCCGTGCTGGAGGTTTGGGCGGTATTGCCCCATATCAAGGCGGCGACCGGCGGTTATGATGCCGAGCGTCTTCTGCTCCTCTATTCGACACTGCCGCGCATAGCGACAGCCCTGATCGCCGGCGCAGCACTCGCGCTCTCCGGCACGATCCTGCAACAGGTGCTGCGCAATCCGCTGGCCTCGCCGACGACGCTCGGCATTTCCACCGGCGCCAATCTGGCGCTGGTGTCGATCATGCTCGCTGTTCCCTCATTGACGGGATGGGGCCGGGACGCGTTCGCGCTTTTCGGAAGTGCCGCAGCCGCCCTCGCCATCTTTTCGATCAGCGCCCGCCACGGTTTTTCGCCCTTTTCTCTCATCCTGTCAGGAATGATCATCGGCCTCTGGTGCGGGGCGGCGGCGGCCATCCTGGTGCTGATGAACGATCAATATCTCTCGGGGATCTTCATCTGGGGCGCCGGATCGCTGTCCCAGCAAAGCTGGGCGATCCCGATATCGCTGCTGCCCAAGGTGGCGCTGCTCACCGCTCTTGCCCTTCTCGCCACAAGACCGCTGGCACTGAGCCAGATCGGCGATGCCGGCGCGACAAGCCTTGGCCTGCCGATCAAATGGGCGCGCGGTTTCATCCTGGCGATCGCGATTGCGCTCAGCGCCCTCGTCACCAGCGCTGTCGGCGTCATCGGCTTCATCGGGCTGGTCGCCCCGCAGATCGTGCGGCTTGCCGGCGCCAGGCGCATCCTCAGCCAGCTGATCTGGTCGCCCATTGCCGGCGCCGGCCTTCTGCTTCTGACGGATGAGGTGATCAAACTCCTTGCTCCCGGCGATTTCATACCGACCGGAGCGGTGACCGCATTGCTCGGCGGACCGATCCTGATTGCGCTTCTTCCGCGCCTTGCCACGGCCTCGCGCGCGCTGCCCGGCGTTGCGTCACCACAACAGGCAATCAACAACAGAACGGCATCCTTTGCTGCTCTGTTCGTCCTGGTTATCGCAATGGCAATTGCCGCGATCTTCTTCGGCCGTACACCCGACGGCGCCTGGGCATGGCTGCCGGCCGCCTCGTGGGACGAAATCCTTCCCCTTCGGCTGCCGCGGGTCGCCGCCGCGTTCGGCGCCGGCACCGTGCTCGGCGTGACGGGCCTCATCCTGCAGCGGCTGACCGGAAACGAAATGGCAAGCCCCGAGGTGCTCGGGGTATCGGCGGGGGCAACGCTCGGCGTTGCGGCCGCCATGTTCGCCTTTGCGGCACCCGGCATGACGGTCCAGCTTGCCTTTGCCGGCGGCGGCGCCCTTGTTGTGCTGACCCTGATTTTCCTGCTGAGTGCGCGTTCCGGCTTCGGCCCGAACCGTGTGCTGCTGGCAGGAATCGCCCTCGGCGCGATACTCGACGCCGGGATCGGCGTCCTTGCCGCAAGCGGCGATCCGCGCGGCCTGGCGCTCATTCGCTGGATGGCCGGCTCGACCTATTTCGTCGACAATGCGGTGGCGGCAAGCGCCCTTCTGATTGCGCTCGGCTGTCTGGCCGCAGCCTTTCTCGCCAGCCGCTGGCTTGCCCTGCTGCAGCTTGGAACAGAGACGGCAAGCGAACTCGGCCTCAGGATCGCTCCCGCACGCGCGGTGCTGTTCGGTCTCTCGGCGATCATGACGGCGGCGGCGACGCTCGTCGTCGGCCCCCTGAGCTTCGTCGGCTTGATGGCGCCGCACCTCGCCCACGGGCTCGGCCTTCGCCGGCCCGCCGCCCAGCTCCTGGCCGCCGCCCTCATTGGGGCGGCCCTTCTCGTCATCGCCGACTGGACGGGGCGCATGATCGCCTTTCCCTATCAGATCCCCGCGGGATTGATCTCGGCTCTTGTGGGCGCCCCGATGCTGCTGATCGTTCTGGGCCGGCGATCGTGAGAAACTGACCGCCGTCCGCAGCACCGTTCCGCATCGCTATAGACTGCCGCAGTATCGCCGGATGTCTTAGCCCGACAATGCCTCGGCATCGGCGCCTGCGGGAATGCGCAACGGAGAGGAAGGATCGGTCGCAGCACGCCATACCGCCTCGGCAACGTCACCGGGCTGTGTCAGGGCCGATTCAGACTGGTTGTCCCACGACGCGAATACGCCCGCAACGACCGATGAATAGGCCTCAGGGAAACCGCCCTGTTTCTGAAGCCGCGAGCGCGCCGTCTCGCTGAACCGCGTCTGCGGCGCGCGTCCGGGAAGGACGATCCTCACACGCACGTTGAAGGGCTCGAGCTCGAGCGCGGCAGACTCAGTAAAAGCATTCACCGCGGCTTTGCTGGCCGAATAGACCGAGAGGAGCGGAAGCGGCTTGAGCGTTACGCTTGAGGTGACGTTGACGATGACCCCTTCCTGCCGCTCCCGCATCTGCGGCAAAACCGCGTGCGTCATCGCAATGGTTCCGAGCGTATTCGTCTCGAAAAGATCGCGGGCGGTCTCCATCGACGTTCCTTCAACCGCGTTGAGCCAGCCGATGCCGGCGTTGTTTACCAGCACGTCCACTGGACCGGCGGCGTCAAGCGCAGCATGGATGCTTTCAGAGCTCGTAACATCCAGCGCGAGGATCTTGAGATCTTGCGACGGCGGCAAAAGGTCTTGGTGCGGCGTTCGCATGGTGGCAACCACTTTCCAGCCCTGCGCGAGAAAGAACCTGGCAATTTCCAGCCCGAAACCTGATGAGCAGCCGGTGATGATAACGGTCTTCATTTGTGTCTCCTATCTTATGCTGACGGCCGTAGATGTAGACGGCCGTATCGATACTGTATATCATGCATAATCCATATTTGATTATCAGGAGTATCGATGAGCGACCCTTTGGCGGACATCGTCACGCTTCTGCAGCCAGCAGCGCGGTATTCAAAGGTGGTCAGCGGCGCAGGGATGTGGCGCGTGGATCGCCAGGAGACTGGCCAGCCATTCTATTGCGTAGTCCTGGAGGGTGCCTCACAGCTCAGCGCAGAGGACGATCGGATTATTCTGCGCGAAGGCGACTTCGTACTGATCCCGGCGGCTCATTCCTTCACGATGTCGAGTCTGGGCGCTGAGTTGTCGCCCGGGATCGATCCCCTCACCGTGACAATGCTCCCGGACGAAACCCGCCACGGTGACCCCGAGGGCGCAGCGAATGCACGATTGCTCGTCGGCCATTTCTCTTTCGGCTCGCCTGATGCGGCGTTGCTGGTCTCCCTGCTGCCGCAAATCATCCATATCAGCGGCGATAACAGGCTGTCGGCGATCGTTCATCTCGTTACCGACGAAGCCCGTGCTGAGCGCCCGGGAAAGAACATGATCCTTGCCCGGCTGTTGGAAGTCCTGCTTGTCGAGGCGCTGCGGTCGGATGTCGTGGAGGAGACGCCGCGTGGAATTCTGCGAGGCCTCAAAGATGCACGTCTGGCCCTGGCCATCCGTCGACTGCATGAAGACCCAGCCAGGGAATGGACGGTGGAACAGCTTGCCGATGAGGCGGCCCTGTCGCGGTCGGCGTTTTTCAATCGCTTTCGGCACGCTATGGGCCTGGCGCCAATGGAATATCTCATATCGTGGCGCATGGCGCTGGCCAAAAATCTGCTGAGGCAGGACGGGATCGGAATTCAGGAGATAGCGCTGCGCATCGGCTATGGCTCCGCAAGTGCGTTCAGCACGGCCTTTACCCGCTTCGTCGGATTGCCGCCCTCGAGATATGCCGAGCAGGCAAGGCCCCCCGCGAACGCCGCCGCATAGCTCAGTTGACCGCCGATTGTTTGTCGATTTTTGCAGTGCTCAGGCCGGTCAAATCGCTGCTTGGCTCTTTCGAGAGCTTGATCACCCACCGGGCCGTCGAGGTCAACGGCCTGGTGGGTGACGGGATGATCGGCAATCTAAGTCGGGCGCCGAGACGCCCTATTCGGCTCTGCAGCCATGCCTTACCATCGATACTTCAGCGTCCCCGTCATGTTGCGGCCCTGGCCGAGATAGCAGAAGCCCTCGTTGCAGACGGTATCGCGTTCATCGGCGATGTTGCGGATATTGAATGCCGCCGTCAGGCCTTCGTATTTCTTGTCGACCGCGCCGAAATCATACGAGGCGGATGCGTCGACGTAGAAGCTCGAGGGGTTCTTCGACGTATTGGCCGTATCCGTCCAGTTTTCGCTGACATAACGAACGCCCGCACCGACGGACAGGCCATGGAAGGGGTTGGTTTCCTGGAACGTGTAGTTGGCCCAGAGGCTGGCGACATGCGAGGGCGTCAAGGCTGGCGTATTGCCCTCGTTTTCGCCGCCTCCCGTCACTTCCGACTGGTTGTAAGTGTATGCCGCAATAAGATCCCAGCCATCGGCTACCGCCGCGCGGGCTTCGAGTTCGATGCCCTTCCCGGTCACTTCACCGATCGATCCGTAGGCAAACAACAGCGGATCGACCAGCACCGGCTTGTTCTTTTCGACGATGTGATAGGCAACGGCCGACAGGAGGATGTCGGAGCCCGGCGGCTGGTATTTCACGCCGACCTCGTACTGTTCACCCTCTGTCGGCGCCAGGATCTTGCCTGAGGTCGAACGGTTGGTCACCGGATCGAACGAGGTAGCGTAGGAGACGAAGGGAGCAATGCCATTATCGAAGAGGTAGAGGGCACCGGCTTGCCAGGAGAAGGCGTTCTTGTCGACCTCCTCCGAGCTGACCGCGGGCAAGGTCGCATCGCGCGTCTGGTTCACCCAGGTCTGCCGGCCGCCGAGGTTGAACCGCCAGTTTCCGACCTCGATCTGGTCCATCGCATAAATGCCGGCCTGCCGCATGTCGGCATCGGAAGCCAAGATGCTATAGTCCGGCGTGGCGCCCGAGACACCATAGGTCGGATTGGCGATATCGAAGTCGAACGCCGGATCAGCAGCACCGGCCCCGTAGCCAAAGCTCGACTGGAGATTGGTGTAGTCGAGCCCGAACAGCATCGTATGGGCCAACGGACCCGTGTCGAACTTCGCTTCGAGCTGGTTGTCGACCTGGAAAACGTTCATTTCGTCCCGGATCGCATTTGTGCCACGATGTGCGACGGTCCCGGTCCAGCCGGTAATGCCGAGATAGCGGGCCTCCAGATCGAGATGCGAATAACGCAGGTTCTGCCGGAAGGTCAGGCCGTTGTCGAATTCATGTTCGAACTGATAGCCGACCTGCTGCTGCTTGACCTTCTGGTAATCGTAGTCGGGATCGCTCTCCCTGAGTTCGTGGAACTTGCCGTCCAAGGTCGTGATCGCGCCGACATTGGAATCGGTCTCATCGGACTGCGCCAGACCGTACACAGTTAGGGACGTGCCCTCGTCAGGCTTCCAGGTGAAAGACGGCGCCAGGAAATAGCGGTCGTCGGCAATATCGAAATTCGTGTCGCCGCGGCGGGCGAGACCGACGATGCGATAGAGGAAATCGTCGTTGCCCTCACTGATCGGTCCGCCGAAATCGAACATCCCCTGCAGCCGGTCCTTGGTGCCGTAGGTAATGCCGACTTCGCGGATCGGCTCCTCGGTCGGAAGCTTCGATATCTTGTTGACGAGGCCGCCCGGCGATCCCGCACCGTAGAGAACGGAAACCGGTCCCTTGATCACCTCGACGCGCTGCAGCTGATAGGGATCGGTGCGGAACATGCCGTAATTCATGTAGGGCTGGCGCAGGCTGTCACGAAAGTCACCGACCGTCGTGATGTTGAAGCCGCGAATGTAGATCTGGTCGAAGCGCGGATCGAAGCCGTTCGGTCCGGTCGTCACGCCTGAGGTATAACGCACCGCCTCGATGACGCTTTGGGCGCCGCGCTGCTCGATCTCCTTCTCGGTGGTGACCGAGACGGAACGCGGTGTCTCGACGAGTGGCGTGCTGATCTTGGTCGCGCCCGCGCTGTTCTTGGCCGCAACGGACGTCCGGTCCGTCTTGCTATCAGAGGCTGTACCTTGAATGACGATCGGTTTCAGCGCCGTCGCGGTGTCACCTGTTGACGCGCTCTGTGCGGCAGCTGGCGAGGCTGCAATGCCGATCGCGATCAAAGCTGTCGTGGCAAACAGGCTATTTCGGTAAACTTGCGGTACAATATTAGAAACGTTCAAAAAAACACGCGCCATTCTTGGTCCCTACCTCACGGATGCGGGCGGAACCTATGGAGCGAAGGGGGCGTTGTCAACATAAGATGATTGTTTTAGTCACCTTTTAATCGATGAAATTCGCAGCCTAGGACACTCTCGAAGAGGTTGTACGCATCACCGAGTTTCGGCATGGCGCCCTAGCTTGTGTTTTCAACCGCATAATCCAGACATCGAAGCGGAAGCTGCTCTCGCCGGCACACTATTTTCGCAAGCCTCGCGACTTCAAAGCCGGTGCATCGACTCGCCACGGCCAAGCTGACCATTTGACAGATATCCTACAAGTATATATGTAACAGGCACCCTAATCGCCGATGCGAGAAAGCGACCCCGGCATGACATTGAAATCGATGAAGCCGCTGACGCGCGCACCGCTGCTGCATGTCTCCGTGCAGGAAAGTCTGCGCG
Organism: Rhizobium acidisoli; assembly: GCF_002531755.2. NCBI lineage: Bacteria > Pseudomonadati > Pseudomonadota > Alphaproteobacteria > Hyphomicrobiales > Rhizobiaceae > Rhizobium > Rhizobium acidisoli. The sequence goes on from NZ_CP035000.1 coordinate 500,596, forward strand.
CCTATATCGACGACAATGGCCTTGCGCCCGGAACCCTGCTTCCGGCGGAAGGAGAGCTTGCCACCCAGCTCGGCGTCAGCCGCAATTCGCTGCGGGAGGGCATCAAGGCGCTGGAATCGCTCGGCGTGCTGGAGACACGACGCGGCGTCGGCATCTTCGTGAAGGCCTTTTCCTTCGAGCCGCTTCTCGACAACCTCGCTTACGGCCTCGGCGGCGCCCTGCGCCAGATCGAGGAGGTGCTCGAAATCCGGCGGACGCTGGAAGTGGGATTGATCGGCAAGACGATCGATGTGATCGGCGAGGAGGATATCGCCGAACTGCGCGCCACCGTCGATCGAATGCGCGCCCATGCCGAGCGGGGGGAAACCTTCGCGGCAGACGACCAGTTGTTCCACCGGCTGCTGTTTCGCTGCCAGGACAATGAGACGCTCGTACGGCTGATCGATGTCTTCTGGCTCGCCTTCTACAAGGCGTCGGATTTCGTCAACCTCGAAAATCTCGATCCGATGGCGACGTGGCGCGATCATGCCGCGATCGTCGATGCGATCGAGGCAAAGGATCTGGAAGAGGCGCGCAGACGCCTGGATCGTCACTACGAGGGTATTGCCCGGGTGATTGCCAACAACAAGACAAGTTCAAACATGGGAGGAACACATGAAAAGACTGTCTAGATTATCCGCTATCGCGCTTGGCGCCCTGCTGTCGACGGCTGCGGTTCCGGCTCTTGTCGTTTCGGGCGCGGCAATCCAGGCTCAGGCAGCCACGCTCTCCGGCGGCTTCGATGTCGGCCCCGGAGGCTTCCAGGGCAACTTCAATCCGCTCGCGGCGACCGCCGGCTTCACCTGGCTCAGCATCTATTACGAACCGCTGATCACCTATGACGAGAATCTGCAGAAGGTCGTCGGCGCACTGGCGAACGCCTACGAAGTCAGCCCGGATCAGATGACCTACACGTTCAAGCTCGCCGACGCCAAATGGCATGATGGCAAGCCCTTCACCGCCAAGGATGCGAAATTCACCGTCGGCCTTGCGATGGATGCCAAAACCGGCTCGGTGCTCGCTGCCCGGCTGAAGGGCATATCGTCCGTCGAGACGCCGGACGATCACACCGTCGTCATCAAGCTCAGCGCCCCCAGCAGCAGTTTTCTCGACACGATGACCAAGGTGATGATGCTGCCCGAGCATGCGCTCGCCTCGATACCGGCCGACCAGCTGGCAAAGAACACGTGGTGGTCCACCGCGCCGATCGGCACCGGCCCGTTCAAATTCACCAAATACGTCTCCGATCAATATGTCGAGCTTGCCGCATACACCGATTATCGCGGTGGAAAACCGGCCCTGGAGCGCGTCATCAATCGTTATTTCGCCAACCCGGCCGCAGCGATCGCGGCGCTCCGATCCGGCGAAATCCAGTTCACCTATGTCGATTCCAACGACGTGCCGACCTTCAAGGACAACAAGGACTTCAAGGTCATCGAAGGCAACTCTTTCGTCGTCAACTATCTGGGCTTCAACCATGATTCCCCGATCTGGAAGGATGTGCGCGTCCGCCAGGCGGTGATGTATGCGATCAATCGCGATGCCATCATCCAGAGCCTCTACGGCGGCGCGGCCAAGCCGGCCAACTGCGCTTATGTCGCCGAACAGCTGATACCCCAGGGGATCGACGCCTACGCCTACGACCCCGAGAAGGCCAAGCAACTGCTCAAGGAAGCCGGCTGGGATCAGATCAACGGCGGCAAGCCGATCACGCTTCTGACCTATTACACCACGCCGCTTGCCACCAACGTCCTTGCCGCCGTTCAGGCGATGCTTGCCCAGGTCGGCATCAACATCGTGCCGCGCGCCGTCGATGCGCCGACCTATAACAGCATCGTGCTGAATGCGACGCCGGATATCGCCCAGTTCCAGATGGTTTACGCCGGGCTGCAGAACGGGCCGGATGCGGGAAGCATCAATGTCGGCCTCAACGAGAAGCAGATCCCTCCGGCCGGGCCGAACGTCGCCAGAGTTCGCATGCCCGATCTCACCAAGGCGCTCGATAGCGCGCTTGCCGAGCCCGACAGCGCCAAGCGGGATGCGGCCTACCAGAATGTCTGCAAGGTGATGAACACGAACCTGCCCTGGGCGACGCTTTGGGTGGCAAATCGTTACGGCATCGTCTCGACCAAGGCGAAGGATTTCGTCTGGACCCCGGCGCCGGGCGGCGGCCCCTACCAGGCCGACCCGCAGAAATGGTCGATCGCCGAATAGCGTTTTCCGCAAAGGCTCGAGGGTGGCTTCGGCCACCCTGACACGACGGCCTGACAGGACGGATGAACGATGCTTCGATACAGTCTTAGACGCCTGATCATAGGAACAGGCATGCTCATCGCCCTGAGCATGCTGATCTTCCTGCTGCTGCGCCTGACGCCCGGCGATCCGATCGATGCCTATATCGATCCGAACCTGCCGATGTCGCCGTCGGATCTTGCCGATCTGCGTGGAAGACTCGGGCTCGACCAGCCCCTGCCCGTTCAGTATCTGGGCTGGCTGCAGCAGGCGCTGACGGGCAATCTCGGCTATTCGATCAAGCGTCTCGACCAGCCGGTTCTCGGTCTGGTGCTGTCGCGGATCGGGCCGACGGTGCTGTTGATGGGCACCGCACTTGCGTTCGCCATCGTTACCGGCATCGCCTGCGGGGTGATCGGCGCCGTCCGCCGCAACTCGCTTGCCGACCTCTCTCTGTCGGTGGTTGCCCTTGCCGGCATTTCCAGCCCAGCATTCCTCAGCGCGCTGATCGGCCTTTATATTTTCTCCGTCCGGCTGCACTGGATGCCGTCGGGTGGCATGCTGACGCCGGGCGAGGATTTCTCGATCGGCGATCTCCTCCACCATCTGATCCTGCCGGCGGCACTTCTGTCCGTCGCTCAAGCCGCATTGATCATGCGCTACATGCGCGCTTCGCTGCTCGAAGTCCTGAACCAGGATTACGTCCGCACGGCCCGTGCCAAAGGCGTCATCGAGTTCTGGGTCGTCACCAAACATGCGTTGCGCAATGCGCTTCTTCCGATCGTCACGCTGATCGGCTCCACCATCGGGCTTGCGATCGGCGGCGCCATCTTCATCGAGAGCGTCTTCAACTGGCCGGGCATGGGTCTCTTGCTCGTCGATGCCGTGCAGACCCGCGATTACCCCGTGATCATGGGCGCGACGCTCGTCATCGGCACCTGCGTTATCACAGTCAATCTTCTGACCGACATCACCTATGCGGTCGTCGACCCGCGCATCAAGGTGGGCTGATCATGCTGGCACGCTCCCCCCAAACCCGCAGCCCGGGGCCGCTTGCCCGCGCCTTCAGCCGTTTCCTGCTCAACCGCGCAGCGGTGGCCGGCGTCTGCATCGCCGTGCCGATGCTGCTGCTGATCCTCTCCTATCCGCTATGGTGGGCTTTCCAGCCGAACGACATCGATCTTCTGGCGATGAATAGCGGCCCGACGGTAACGCACTGGTTCGGAACCGACGGCGTCGGTCGCGATGTCTTCGCGCGGGTGCTCGAAGGCGGCCGGATTTCGCTGCTGGTCGCCATCGCATCGACCGCGCTTTCGGCGGTCATCGGTTTTCTGTTCGGGGCGATCTCGGCACTTGCGGGTCGGTGGGCGGACGCCGTCTCGATGCGCTTCGTCGATTTGGTGATGACCCTGCCGCCCGTCATCTTCCTGCTTGTGCTCGCCTCGATCGCTGGCACCGGCATCTGGCCGACGGTGCTGGTCATCTCACTGCTCTCCTGGCCGCTGCTGGCGCGGATGATCCGCTCCCGGCTGCTGGAATTGCGCGAGCGTGATTTCGTCATGGCCGCCCGCGGCATGGGCGCCGGCATCGGGCATCTGCTCTTCCGCCACGGCCTGCCGAATTCGATCGATATCCTCGTGGTCTATGCGACGCTGCAGATCGCCAACGCCATCCTGCTCGAGGCCGGCTTGTCCTTCCTCGGTCTCGGCATCGCCCCACCGGCGGCAAGCTGGGGCAACATGCTGAACGCGGCCCGCTCCACCGCCGTGCTCGAACAATATCCGTGGCAATGGCTCTTCCCCGGCGGCGCGCTGATCCTTGCCGTGCTTGCAATCAACTTCATCGGCGATGGCCTCAGAGATGCCTTCGACCCGCGTGCCGAACTGAACTGACAATCGAAAGAAGCGAAAATGGCCAAATTCAAGGGTGTCGTCCCCCCCGTCGTAACGCCGCTCAATCCGGATCTCACCGTCGACTACCCCTCCTATACCAAGGTGCTCGAACATCTGATCGACGCCGGCTGCCACGGCGTATTCGTGCTGGGGTCGACGAGCGAAGTCATCTTCCATGACGAAAAGACCCGCCGCGAAATCATCGAGCATTCCGCCAAGGTGGTGAACGGCCGGGTGCCGCTGATCGTCGGCGTCATCGATCCGACCACCGATCGGGTCATCGCCCATTCGAAGGTCGCAAAGGCTGCCGGCGCCGACGCCGTGGTCGTGACCGCCCCGTTCTATACGGTCACCAGCCAGTCCGAGATCCTCGATCATTTCCGTTATGTCAGAGATGCGGTGGACGTTCCGCTGATCGCCTACGACATTCCCGTTTGCGTTAACGTCAAGCTGCAGCGCCAGACCGTCGTCACACTTGCCAGGGAAGGCGCCATCATCGGCCTCAAGGATTCCAGCGGCGATGACGGCAACTTTCGTTATGCGCTTCTCGACCTCGCCGAGCACAAGGACGTCTTCCTGATGACCGGCTCCGAGATCGTCGTCGACACCGCCCTGCTGATGGGCGCCCACGGCGTCGTTCCCGGCATCGCCAATGTCGATCCGCACGGCTATGTCAGACTCTGGGATGCCGCGCAGCGGGGCGATTGGGCCGCCGCAAAGAAGGAGCAGGAGCGGCTCTGCCGCCTGTTCGAAATCGTTTGGGTCGCCCAGGGCCGTGTCAGCGGCGGCGCATCGGGCATCGGCGCGTTCAAGACCGCCATGCAGCGCCTCGGCATTATCGACAGCGCCGTCATGCCGCGGCCGCGCGCCTCGCTCAACGATGCGGAAATCGCACGGATCGACGAGATACTGCGTGCAACCGGCCTGCTGAGCTGAGCCGGCCGATGGAACAGACGGCCGAACCGGTACTCGACATCAGGGGATTGCGAACGATCTTCCGCATCCGCGGCGGCGAGATCGCGGCGGTCAACGATATCGACCTGACGGTCGCCGCCGGCGAGACGCTGGCGCTCGTCGGCGAATCCGGCTCCGGCAAGTCGGTCACCAGCCTGTCGGTCATGCGGCTGCTCACCCGCAACATCGGTGTGATCGCCGCCGGCAGCATCCGCCTGACGACCAGAAGCGGCGCGGTCCGGGATCTTGTTTCCCTTGATGAAGAGAGCATGCGCAGGATCAGGGGCGACGACATCGGCATGGTGTTCCAGGAGCCGATGTCGAGCCTCAATCCCGTTTTCACGATCGGTGACCAGATCGCCGAGCCGATCTGCATCCATCGCGGCGCGAACCGGAAGGCCGCAATGAACGCAGCCGTCGCCTTGCTGGAAAGCGTCGGCATACCGGATGCCCGGCACCGCGCCGGCCAATATCCGCACGAATTGTCGGGCGGCATGCGTCAGCGCGCCACCATCGCCATGGCGCTCGCCTGCGATCCGGCCCTGCTGATCGCCGATGAGCCGACCACGGCGCTCGACGTGACGATCCAGGCGCAGATCCTCGATCTGCTGCTCAAGCTGCAGCGCGAGCGCGGCATGGCCATGCTCTTCGTCACCCACAATCTCGGCGTGGTCGCCGAAATCGCCCATCGCGTCGCGGTGATGTATGCCGGAAGGATTGTCGAGCAAGGGCCGGTCGGCGAGGTTTTCCGCAATCCGAAACATCCCTACACGATGGGTCTTCTTGCCTCCATGCCGCGCCTCGGCGACGCATCGCGGATGAAACAGGCCGGCGAAAAACTCTCTGCCATTCCCGGCATGGTCCCGAGCCTGATGAACATGCCGAGCGGCTGCGCCTTTTCCCCGCGCTGCCAATTCGCGATCGATGCCTGTCGCGCCGCGATCCCCGTGCTCGAACAGGTCAATGCGCAGCACGCCAGCCGCTGTATCAGATGGCAGGAGATCTAGATGAACGCACCGCTGCTCTCTGTCCGCGATCTCTCGAAACATTATACGTCCCGCGGCACGCGGCTGAACATTCTCGAGGGTATATCCTTCGATATCGGCAAGGGGGAAGTCGTCGGGCTTGTCGGCGAATCCGGCAGCGGAAAGACCATCATCGGGCGCTCCGTCCTCCGGCTCATCGAACCTTCCGCAGGCAGTGTCCGTTTCGACGGACAGGAACTCACCGGACTTTCCGCCTCGGCGCTCCGACGGCAACGGCCGCGCATGCAGTATATTTTCCAGGACCCTTTCGCCAGTCTGTCGCCACGCATGACGATCGGAGAAATCCTGACGGAGGGTCTGAAGATCCAGGGGATCGGATCGCCACGCAATAGGCTCGAACGGGCGCAAACCGCCTTGGCCCAGGTCGATCTGCCTGAAGATGCGATCAATCGATATGCGCATGAATTTTCCGGTGGCCAGCGCCAGCGCATCGGGATCGCCCGGGCATTGACCTTGTCGCCCGAATTCATTGTTGCCGACGAGCCGGTCTCGGCACTCGACGTGTCGATCCAGGCGCAGGTGATCAACCTGCTGCGCGAGTTGCAGCAGCGGCTTGGCCTTACAATGCTGTTCATTTCGCATGACCTCGCCGTCGTCGAATATATCTGCGACCGGGTGATCGTGCTTTATCTCGGCCGCATCATGGAGATCGCTGCGAGTGCCGATCTCTATGCGCGGCCGCAGCATCCCTATACGCGCGCCCTTCTCTCGGCGATTCCGTCGCCCGATCCGGATGCCCGCCGCGACCGGCAGATCCTCAAAGGCGATATTCCAAGCCCTGCCAATCCGCCGAGCGGATGCGTCTTTCGCACGCGCTGTCCGAGTGCGCTCGATGCCTGCGCCGGCGCCGTTCCGCCGTTGCGGGAAATCGCGCCCGGCCATTTCAAGGCCTGCAGCCGCGACGACCTCAACTGATCCGTCACCCAGAGCATGATGCCGAAAAGTGTGAGCGGTTTTCGGGCGACATCATGCTCCAACTCTTTAATTTAGAACAGGATGATTTTAGGCCAAACGGGCCTAAAATCATCCTGTTCTAGGGGAAAAACAAATGAATGCGAAGACGCCGCATCCGGCCATCGGCGGAAACTGGGCGAGCCTGCTTCTGCCGATCGCAGCCGACGACAGCATCGAATTCGATAAGCTCGGCGAAGAGATCGACATCCTCATCGATGTCGGCGTCGACGGCATCTATTCGAACGGCACCGCCGGCGAATTCCACAATCAGACGGAGGCGGAATTCGACAGGATCCAGGTGATGCTGGCCGAACGCTGCCAGGCTTCCTCCATGCCGTTCGTGATCGGCGCCTGCCAGCCCGACCCGCTGATCATGCTCAATCGCGTCCGCCGCGCCGCCGCGTTCGCGCCCCGCGCCATTCAGGTCATATTGCCGGACTGGTGGCCGCTCAGCGATGCCGAAGCGGCCGACTTCCTCAAACGGGCGGCCGACGTTGCCTGCGGAATTCCGCTGATCCTCTACAATCCGCCGCATGCAAAACGGGTGCTGTCGCCGAAGGCGCTGGGCATGCTCTGCGCGGCAGTGCCCGAGGTGATCGGCATCAAGCTCGCCGACGGCGACGCCGCCTGGTATGCCGAAACACGCCGGCATCTGTCGGGGCTTTCGCTCTTCGTCCCCGGCCATCATCTGGCAACCGGCATCAAGGAGGGCGTCGCAGCAGGCTCCTTTTCCAATGTAGCCTGCCTTAGTCCACGCGGTGCTCAAGCCTGGACGGTGTCGATGCGAGACGAACTCGACGCCGCTCTCGATCTGGAACGACGCATCTGCACCTTCATGGACGCGCATATCGTCCCATTTCGCCAGGAATTCGGCTATTCGAACGCGGCTCTCGATAAGCTTTTGAGCGCCATCGGCAATTGGGGACCCGTGGGCACGCGTTTACGGTTTCCGTATCGGTCGATTGACATGGCTGAGGCGGTCAGGTTGCGGGGCATCGCCCGCTCCGAACTTCCCGATCTTTTCCCCTGAGGTTGCCCTGGGCGAACGGTCACTCTGGAGTAATGAGCGGAGCAATACAGATCATGAGACCGCAGACGCGATGTCGGCCTTGAAGGAAGAGAAGAATTTTCTGTTGTCGCAAATGAAAAATCTGATTTACTGATATTCGCTGCTTTGGCTTTAGGGGGATATTGCCGATGGTAGGGACCCGCAGGGATATTTTGCTTGGTGGTTTGGCGTTACTTGGCGCCGGCGCAGTCGGCAAACGGGCATTCGCCGCGGCGTCTTCCTATTTTGACGGCACCACCGTCGACAATGGCGTGACATTCCGTAGGACCAACTTCGCCAAGATCGACAAACGGTGGCAACGCCAGGTCGTCAAATACTTCAGCAGCGAGCCGATCGGCACCGTCGTCGTCGATACGAGGCACCATTTCCTTTACGTGATCATGGAGAACAAGACCGCCATTCGCTACGGCGTCGGCGTCGGCCGCGAAGGGTTCAAATGGTTCGGCCGCGCCACGATCGACGCAAAATCGCTTTGGCCGCGCTGGACGCCGCCGCCGGAGATGCGAAAGCGCCATCCCGAACTGCCTGAATTCGTGGCGGGAGGCTCTCCGAAGAACCCGCTCGGCCCCCGCGCCATGTATCTGCATCGCGACGGCGTCGACACCGGCTACCGCTTCCACGGCACGCTTGAGCCATGGAGCATCGGCAAGGATGCCTCCAGCGGCTGTATCCGCATGTTCAACGAAGACGCCATCGACCTTTACCAGCGTTGCCCCATCGGCACCGCGGTACAGGTTCTGCCACATATCGCCGACCAGGCCGAAAGTACCACGCAGGTCAGCCAAACAACCCCGGTCGAATAAGGAATATCACCTGATGTCTGCTACGACCGGATACACGAGCCGCCTTCTCGCCGCGGCCATGCTCCTGGCGCTTGCCGCCTGCTCCACCACGGAGGTCGCCTCCCTGGAAGAACCGACTGCTGCGCCGATGACCGGCCAGACCAACGATCCCGCGCCCGGCTTCGAAAACGTCGCGGCGGGCAGCGAAGAGGATTTTATCCTCAATGTCGGCAGGCGGATCTACTTCAAGCAGGACTCGGCCGCGCTCGATTCCGTTGCCATGGCAACCTTGGACAACCAGGCCAACTGGCTCAACAGGAACCCGACCTGGCTGCTCAAGCTGCAGGGATTTGCCGACGATTCCGGTTCCGCGTCGAAGATGGAGACGCTGTCGCAGAAGCGCGCCGATGCGGCGATGGCCTATCTCGCCTCGAAGGGCGTGGACGCCAAGCGCATGTGGGCCAAGGGCTACGGCAACGATCGCGAAGTCCGCGACTGCACCGAGCGCTCCTGCAAGGTGCAGAACCGGCGCGTCGTCACCAATCTCCGCACTCAGCCCGACGCGGTCTGACCGCAGATCGAGCGGCGGGGCCTTGCCAGTCTGCGTTAATATGAAGGCGGCAGCACGTGGGTGAGTGGTGAGGACAGATCAATGACGAACCTGATATCCGCCGCATTCGCCGCCACGACCAGCTGGTAGTTGCCGGGTTCGGCGCGGAAGGCGCCGGTCTCGACATCGAAATAAGCGAGATCCCGCGGCAGGACCTTCAGCACCGCCGTGCCGGTCTCGCCGGGCTGCAGCGAAAGCTTTGCGAAGGCGCGCAGTTCCTTGTCGGGCCGCTCCACCTTGGTCTTTGGCGACTGCACATAGAGCTGCACCAGTTCGGATCCCGCCCGGTCGCCGATATTGGTCAGGTCGACGCTCACGGTAATCCCTTCAGCTCCCATTGCGCCGGCCGACAACCGCGGCTCGGCCCAGCTGAAGCGGGTATAACCAAGGCCGAAGCCGAAGGGAAAGAGCGGCTCGACGGCGCGTGTATCGTGATGACGGTAGCCGACGAAGATGCCTTCGGCGTAGCGTACATGCCCGTCCTTGCCGGGATAGACGGCGGGATCGCCTGTGATGGCGGAATTGTCGGAGAGCGCCTTCGGGAAGGTCTGCGGCAGGCGCCCGCCGGGCTCGGCATCGCCGAACAGCACGTCGGCGACGGCATTGCCCAGCTCCTGCCCCGGATACCAGATCTGCAGCACGGCGCGGACCTTGCCGAGCCAGGGCATTTCCACCGGACCGCCGGTTTGCAGCACGACGACGGTATTGGCATTGGCGGCCACCACCCGCTCGATCAATTCCTCCTGGCGGCCCGGAAGCCGCATGTCGGGCAGATCCAGACCTTCCGTATCCCATTCGCCGTCACGGCCGACGAAGAGAAGCGCCAGATCGGCATTGCGGGCCGTCTCGACGGCCGCCTCGATATCGGCCTCGCCGAGCGGCTTTTCCACGCCGAAACGAACGGCGATAAGGTTGATGCCCTCCCCGCTCGCGATGGACGGCTCATATTCGACGGTGACTGCATAGGCCCCGCCGGCTTCGAGCGCCATGGTGCCGCGCTGCTCGTCATTGGCCGTGCCGAAATAGTTTTCGCCGCGCGTCCAGCCATCATGGCCATCCACCGTCAGCGCACCGTCGACGAAGAGCCGCGCCAGGCCGGCATTGGTCATGCCGAAAACATGATCGCCACTCTCCTCGGGCACGAATTGCATCTTCATCCGGGCGGAGAAATCGGCGGGATCGAGTTCGCCCGACGGCAGCTCGAACCAGAAGAATTCGCCCTTGTCGACGGTCTCGACATGCAGCGGATTGCCCCTGCAGCCGCGACCCTTGAAATATTCGACCGTGATCTTGCCCTTGAACACGTCGATCAGACGGTTATGGCGGCAGCCGACCGCATGGCTGATGCTGTTGGCATTGGCAAGGGCGGCGCGAATGCCTTCGAGCGGGCTCACCGTATAATGCGCCGCAATCTGGGCGCTGCCGCCGCCCATGACGCGCGCGCTTGCCGCATTGGGGCCGATGACGGCAATCCGGTCGAGCGAGGTTTTCGCCAGCGGCAGGATGCCGTCATTCTTGAGGAGCACCGCACCCTCTGCGCCCAAGCGCCGGATCAGCGCCCGATCCTCAGGCAGGTCGATCGCCCGCTCGCTGAGGTCGGGTTTGCTCTCGAAGGCGCCGACCCGCTCGAGCAGAAGCAGCATCCGCCGCGCCGCCGCCCGTACCGTCGCCGCCTCGACCTTGCCCTCGCGCACGGCGGCAACCAGCTTCTCGCCGCGATCGCGCGCCGGACCCGGCATTTCAAGATCGAGACCGGCGTTGATCGTCTCTTCAGTCGAATGCGATCCGAACCAATCGGACATGACGATACCGTCAAATCCCCATTCCTCACGCAGCACCTTGGTCAGCAGCCAGTGATGCTCGCTGGTATAGGTGCCGTTGAGGCGGTTATAGGAAGACATGACCGCCATCACACCGGCGCGGCGCACGGCCTGTTCGAAGGGCGGCAGGTAGATTTCGCGCAGCGACCGCTCGTCGATATCGGACGACATGGTCTGCCGCTCGATCTCGGATTCGTTGCCGGCAAAGTGCTTGATCGTCGCCGCGACCCCCTCGCCCTGCACGCCGTCGATATAGGCGACGGCGAGTTCGGCAGTCAGCATCGGATCTTCGGAATAACATTCGAAATTGCGGCCGTTTAGGCCGGAACGATGGATATTCACCGTGGGCGCGAGCAGCACCGCGGCACCCTTGCTCTTTGCCTGACGCGCAAGGGCTGCGCCCATCTGCGAGACGAGTTCGGGATTCCAGGTGGCGCCGAGCGCGATGCCGACGGGAAAGCAGGTCGCCTTGACGCCGGCGACCAGGGAACCGGCGCCGCGCGCGCCATTCGGGCCGTCCGTCACCTTGATCTTCGGCACGCCGAGACGCTCGACCGGGACGGTCGTCCAGAAATCGGCGCCGGATAGCAGCGAGACCTGCTCCTCGAGCGTCATCTGGTCGAGAATGGAATCAATCATGCAAGCCTCCCACCAAAATCCTTAAACCTACCGATTACTCGGTATTTTTAAGATGTCAATCGGGCCGGCCTGATGTATGAATGGAGAGCATGGGAGAAATCGGCCGATCGCCGCTCCAGGAGGCAGACAAGAGACGATGGCAGAATTGTCGGAACAGCAGACCGGAGAGGAAAAACGACGGCGCCGATCCCGCAAGGGAGAGACACGCCGCGCGGAAATCCTTACGGCGGCGATGCGGCGCTTTGCCGAGGACGGCTACCAGAATGCCGCGATCGGCGATATCGCCCGGGATGTCGGCCTGTCGTTGCCCGGCTTGCTGCACCACTTTCCCACAAAGGTCGATTTGCTGCTGGCGATCCTCGCACAACGCGATCTCGAAAGTGCTGATTTCATCGAGCATTATCGCTCCGATCTCAGCGGCCTGCTCAAGGGCATGGTCGCCATCTTCCGCCGCAATGCCGACATGATCGAGGTTGTCAGGGCCTTCGCCATCCTGAATGCCGAGAGCCTGATGAAGGGCCATCCCGCCAAAGCATGGTTTCTCGCGCGTGCCACCCAGATGCAGAAGGATGTCGCCGCGACCTTCGAACGGGCGATTGCCGACGGCACGATCGACGCCAAGACCGACGGCAGGGCAATGGCCGCCGAACTGATCGCGGTAATGGACGGCCTGCAGATGCTCTGGCTGCGCGATCCCGACCGCTTCGACATGGTCGGCGGCTTGGAAGCCTATGTCGGCCGGCTGCTGGCGAGCCTCGGCTTGGAAGGCTGACTGGAGTTCTCTGCAAAGCGCGCCAGCCAAACCATCATGCGGCTTACGGCTTCACAATACCTTTGCCCGACGAGCAGACCCGTATGTGTCGTTCCCTCCAGTCCCAAATATTCGCCGCCAAGATGCCGCGCCATTGCCCGGCCTCGGCGATCATCCTCTTCATCATTGGCGGCTGAGATGACCAGGCTGGGACAGGTGATTTTCCCGCCATCGACGGAAATCCCCTCCGCCCCGAAATGAAAGGAAAACGCGGCGAATGCCTTCGCCGATTCCATCGACAGGTACTTCCGCTGGAACGCGATATCGTCGAGCGTTTCATCGGCGCTGCTTTGCTCGTCGCGCGCCGGCGCCGGCACGATGAGACCCGGCATTCGTGGTGCAAGATCACGATAGGGCACCTCGTCATGCACTTGCCTGCAAATGCTGGAATCGATCAGCACCAGCCCGGCAATCCTGACGCCTTCCGCCAGTTTCTGGCTGAGGATCCCTCCCATGCTGAAGCCGATCACAACAGGTGGGACTGCGTATTCCTCAGCGATTTCGGAGATCGCCTGGCGGATATCATCAAGGTAGTTCTCAAATTCGACCTTGGTCAAATCGACCGATCTGCTTTTGTAGTGGCCGCGCAAATTGATGCAGTAAGAATTCCATCCGGCTGATGTGAAGTGAGGAATGTACTTGCTCCACATCCAGCTGCCGGTGAAGGCGCCGTGAACGAAAAGCAGAGGTGGCCGGGCGCATTGCGGCGAACTGTTGTTCCCCTGAAATATCTCCAGAAAAAGCTCATTCTCTCCAATGTATTTGCTCACGTGCTCAGGCAATTCTTTTGCGTAGTCCCGCATGCCTGCACTCCCCTGATAGGGCTGATAACGCTTGGCGACAGAGGATTTTTCCTACGTAATATTGATCAATATGGGTTTGTTGACGTACATAAAGGACAAAATATCTCTAATCGGGTGCCAAATGGAAAGCCTCGCGAGCGTTTTCGCCCTTGTCTATGCTGCCGAACACCAGAGCTATGTCGGAGCCGCTCGCGTCGCCGGCGTATCACCCTCCGCGATTGGAAAAGCGGTCGCGCGGCTCGAAAGCCGATTGGGCGTGCGGTTGTTCAACCGCACCACGCGCAGCATCAGCCTGACCGAGGAAGGAACTCTGCTCTACGAGCGCTATAAACGCATCATCGACGATATGGATGACGCCGAAGCGATCATCCTGCGAAGCCGGGAACGCCCAAGGGGGCGCCTGCGGGTCAGCGTGCCCCATATTGTCGGGCATCACCTGTTAATGCCGATCCTGCCGATGTTTGCCGAGCGGTTTCCGGAGATCGAACTGGACATGGATTTCGAAGACAGGGTTGTCGATCTGGTCACGCAAGGCCTGGATGTCGTTGTGCGCAGCGGCGAGCTTGCCGATGCGCGATTGATCGCCCGCCATCTCGGCGAGCAGCATTTCGTCGTTTGCGGCAGTCCCGATTATCTCAAGCGTCTCGACCGACCGGAGACGCCGGATGACCTCACCCAACACGCCTGCATTCACTTCAAATATCCTTCCAGCGGCCGTATCGCGCCATGGGCATTCCACCCGCCCTATGAGCGGCTGCTTTTGCCGCGAAGCCTGAGCTTCAACAATAGCGATGCGGGGTTGCGCGCAGCTCTGGACGGCCTGGGGCTCGCGCATCTGCCCGTCTATGTCGCAGCGCCGCACATGCGAGCCGGCACTTTGACCCCCGTCCTTACCGCCTTCATGGCACCCTTCGGTTCGCTCTCCCTCGTCTGGCCATCCAACCGCCAGCTTTCGCCGAAAGTCCGCGCTTTCGTCGATTTCGTGGTCGAGAACTTCGCCGCCCGACCCGATGCGTTTCGACCGGCCGCCGACTTATCGCCATGATCCAAATCCGCGCTCTCCGAGAGCTTCAGGCAGCTTGCGAACGTCAGCTCGGAGGCGACACGCATCAGCGCTCTCGCTGATCCCTGCCGAATTTCTTCACAGTAAAATCTATAAAGCTCCGTAATTTCGGCGTCATCCGCCTGTCGGGAGCATACAGCATATGCAACGGACGAGTGGGCGGCTCGTATTCGGGCAAGAGCCTCACCAGCCGTCCGACGTCGATTTCTCCGGCCACGAGTTCGTGCGGCTGTAGGAGCACGCCCATGCCTGCCACGGCGGCTGAACGAAGCGCCTCGCCGCTGTCGGTCGACAGTCGGCCGCTAATCGGCACGCTCACAAGACCATCTGGCCCCTCGAATGACCACTGCGTGCGAAGCGAGGTGTGCGAGAATACTAGGCATTCGTGCCTTTGCAGATCCTCCGGCTTGCTCAGTTTTCCCGCCGACTTGAGATAGGCCGGCGCTGCACACAAAACCAGGCGAAGAGGGGCAAGACTTCTCGCCAGCAGACCGCTATCCGGGAGCTCTCCCGTCCGGAAGACAACATCGAAACCCTCGTCCACAAGATCGACCGTCCGATTGGTGAGGCTGAGATCCAATAACACTTCCGGGTGCAGCTTTAGATATTCCGGTATTTCAGGTGCGAGCGCGTGGCTCCCGAACGTGATCGGCGCGCTGATGCGAAGTCGCCCTCTCGGAACCGAGCGGGTTTCAGCGATCAGCGCTTCGGCTGCCTCCATTTCCGCCAGGATGTTTTTCGCATGATCGTAGAATATGCGCCCGCTATCGGTAAGGCTTTGCCTGCGGGTGGTGCGATTGAGCAGCTTGATCCCCAGGCCATGCTCCAACGCCCTCAACTGCTTGCCGGCCAGCTGCGATGACAATTCGAGTTCCTCGGCAGCAGCTGAAATGGAGCCAGTTTCGACGGCCTTTACGAACACTTGCATGCAAGCCAGTCTATCCATTTGAAACTAGTTGTTTGCTGTTATGATCCATGGCGATAATTTATCCCCGCTCATTTCATATGTACAGGTACCTCCATTGCACTCGGCCTTCTGCTGAACCCGCGGTCGGCTCAACGTCAAAGGAACACCTTATGGCCTCTTTCGCAAAAACAGCCGTTCTGGCAGCTGCCTTGGGCAGCACTGCACTCGCCGCAAACGCAGCACCTGTTGGTACATCCGATAACCGGAAGCCCACTGTCGTGCTGGTGCACGGCGCGTTCGCCGATGGCTCGGCCTGGAACAAAGTTATTCCCCTCCTTCAGAACGAAGGGCTGAAGGTTGTTTCGGTGCAGAACCCTCTTACGTCGCTGGCCGATGACGTAGCCGCAACGCGGCGCGCACTGGACAACGAGACCGATCCCGTCGTCCTGGTGGGCCATTCCTGGGGTGGTGTCGTCATCACCGAAGCTGGCCGGCACGAGAGCGTCAAATCGCTGGTCTATGTCGCCGCATTCGCTCCATCGGAAGGGCAATCGGTGGCGGAGCTGACGAAAGACTACCCCACACCGTCCGGTTTCGCTCACATCATCGCCGATAAAGAAGGATTCCTGACGTTGAGCCCCGAAGGGGTGGCCAAGCATCTCGCACAGGATCTTCCGGCCGATCAAACGTCGCTGATGGCGGCCACACAAGGCCCCGTGCGTGGCAGGAATTTCGAAGAGAAGGTCAGCGATGCGGGTTGGAAGACCAAGCCTTCCTGGTACGTTATCAGCGAGCAGGACCACATGATTCAGCCGGATCTACAAAAGGCGATGGCAAAGAAGATCTCGGCTCACGTTGTGAGCTTGTCGGCAGGACACACGCCGCAACTGTCGCAGCCGGCTG
Source organism: Rhizobium acidisoli (assembly GCF_002531755.2). NCBI lineage: Bacteria > Pseudomonadati > Pseudomonadota > Alphaproteobacteria > Hyphomicrobiales > Rhizobiaceae > Rhizobium > Rhizobium acidisoli. The sequence goes on from NZ_CP035000.1 coordinate 517,120, forward strand.
AAGTCGCAAAAGTGATCCTTGCAGCTGCGGCTGAGATATCAAAGTAGAAACGCCCATGCGCTGAACATCGGATGTGCGCAACTTCCCATTCCACTCACGGCGAACGAGCGCAGCCATAGAAACTGCCTGCGCTCGGTAAAAAAGTAAAGTTGAAATTCAACAGTCGACAGCCGCCGCTTCCATCAGAACTCTTCCCATGAAGAAGCGGCAGCGGCGGTCGCGGTGGCGGCGCGTCCGCCAAAGGCACCGGCGAGCTTTTGGCCGAGGCTGCGCGCCGGCGAGGTGACCGGCCTGCTTTCGGGATTGGCAGCACGCGGTGCAATCTGCCCGGCATCCAGTTTGAAGCGGGCGATCAGGCGGGCAAGATTGGCCGCCTCGTCCGCCAGCCGGTTGGTCGCGGCGGTGGATTCCTCGACCATCGCGGCGTTCTGCTGCGTCACCTGATCCATCTGATTGACCGCGGTCGAGACCTCGGAGAGGCCGGTCGACTGCTCTCTCGCGGCCGTTGCGATCGAGCGTACGTGCTCGTCGATCTTGACCACCTGATCCTGGATATTGCCGAGCGCTTCGCCCGTCGCCGTCACCAGCTTTACCCCGGAATGGACCTCGTCGCTGGAACGGTTGATCAGCACCTTGATGTCCTTGGCGGCATTGGCCGAGCGCTGTGCCAGTTCGCGCACCTCCTGCGCCACGACGGCAAAGCCCTTGCCGGCCTCACCGGCCCGCGCCGCCTCGACGCCGGCATTGAGCGCCAGAAGATTTGTCTGGAAGGCAATCTCGTCGATGACAGAGATGATCTTGCCGATTTCGCCTGACGCCTGCTCGATCCGTCCCATGGCCGAAACGGCTTGGCTGACCACGGCGCTCGACTGGCCGGTGCTTCTCTTCGCCTCGTCGACCATATGGCTGGCTTCCGAGGCACGCTCGGTCGAGTGCTTCACCGCGACGGTAATCTCTTCCAAGGCGGAAGAGGTTTCCTCCAGCGAGGCCGCCTGCTGTTCGGTGCGCTGCGACAGATTTCCGGAGGCGATCCTCATCTCGCCGGCGCCGCCGTTGATAATGTCGACGGCCGCCCGCACCTCGCCGAGAACGGAGCGCAGATTGGTCATGGTTGCGTCGACATTTTGCTTGAGTTCTCCGAAGGCGCCCTGGAACTCGCCCCTCATGTTTTCGGTCAAATCACCTTCGGCGAGTGCTGCAATCACCCGGCATGTCTCGGCGATGCCGCGATCGACCGATGCAACCAGGGAGTTGACGCCCCCGGCGAAACCATTCAAGTCCTCGTAGCCGTATTCGGCGGCAGCGCGCCGTGAGAAGTCGCCGGTGCCCGCGGCCGTGATGACCGCGTCGACGTTCTTCTGCATTTCAATGACCTTCGTCCGCTTGTCTGCGCCGGCAGCGTCCAGTTCCCGTATCCTGATGCCATTCTGCTTGAAGACCTCGACGGCACGGGCCATCTGGCCGATTTCGTCGCGCCGGCCGGCGAAGGGGATATTGATGTCATGATTGCCGTGGGCCAGATCGTTCATGTTGGTGGTGAGCCGCCCGATCGGCCCTGCGATCACCCGGGCGCCGAACACGGCGGCGCCGATCAGCGTTGCGATCGTCAGCAGGCCGATGCCGAGATTGAGAAAGAGAACCAGAACGGCGGCGGCATTCGCCTCTTCCCCAGCCTTTGCCGCCATCGCCTTTGCTGAGTCCACCCCTTCATCGATCAGCTTGGCTGCCTCATCCGAGACGGTCAGCAGCTTTGCCTGAACGTCCTTCTGCTTTGCGTCGAGTGACGTGTCGCCGGCTTTGAGGGCGGCCTTTGTCTTGGCAATTTCGACCATCTCGCCCGTTGCGGCGAAAAGGCTCTCGGCCAGCGTTTTGAGCTTCACGATACGGTCCCGGTTGACCGGCAACCGCAGTCCGTCCATGGCCTCGTCCAGGTATTTGATAACCGAGTGATGGCGAGCGGCGATGTAATCGGCAGCCTTGGCAATGTCGTCCGCGGACGTGGCGAGGCGCAGATCGCGCACGCCGACCTGCATGCCGCGCCAGGAAGCCTTGGCATCGACCAGATCGCGGGAAACGATAAGCTGATCTTCCTGATATTTCGCGCTTTCGTAGACATGCTGGCCACCCTGCCAGACGGTGATGAGCATAACCGCCACTAGGAAAATGCCGATGCCGGAAAGAATGGCCAGTTTGGTGCTGATGCGCGAAAAGATGCTTGCGGGCATGTGTCAGGTCCTGCTTCGCGGCAACAGGAGTCCTCATATCCCCTGCTGTCCCTCGGAATGGGTGATCGACTTCATGCGACCGCCGCCTGTGCGCCCGGTCTTTTCGAAGCCCTTCGCTCTCGAAGGGAAAATCGCCACGGCTTGGCTAACTAAGGTTCGATAAAGATCTAATAAAAAGTTCAACTTTCGCCGAGCCTGAAACTTGCATGCGCGATTGGGATAGCAAGCGCCGGAATTGGATACGACAAAAAACCAGCCCCGATTGCAGGGGCTGGGTCGGGTCATCACGGCAACTGGGCGAATCACCCGCCGGTCGGCTTCGGCTTCGGCTGCAAGAGCAGCGGATCACTCCGCTACATCAAAGCGATGAGCCCTTTGTCAGACGAAAGCGTCAGGCCTTCTGCAGCTTCCAGGTCCGGATCTCAAACGGCATGATGTCGGCGGGACCTTTCCGTTCCATCGGCTCTTCGAGAATATTGAGCGGCGGCGAGGCCCTCCATGCGGACGGCAGGGCAAGGGAGAGGCGGCCGCGCCGGCCAGCGGGTTCGTAGAGACGCAGGATGAGGCCGTCGCCCTCTTCCGCCGGTTTCAGGCCGGAAAAGGCGACGGGGGTGCCGGTGACCGCAAGCGGCGCGAACGTGCCGGCGGAGAGGCCCTTGGCTTCCACTGCGACGAGCGGCTGGTTGAGATCGAGCGCCTCGTCGAGCACGCCGCCCTCGTGCCAGGCGCCGTCATGCGGCATCAGCGCATAGGTGAAGCTCTGCTCGCCTTCGTCGGCCAGCGGATCCGGATAGATCGGCCCGCGCACCAGGCTCATGCCGATCACGTTGCCGCGGGCGCTGTGACCATACTTGGCATTGTTGAGCAGTGCGACACCGAAACCCGGCTCGCTGATATCGACGAAACGATGGGCGACCGCCTCGAACATCGCCTGTTCCCAGGAGGTGTTCGTGTGTGTCGCCCGCTCGACAAGGCCGAAGGCGCATTCGAACGTAGCCTTGCGCGACCGGACATCGACCGGGTTCAGGGCGCGCAACAGGGTGCGGCGGTCATGCCAGTCGATCGTCGTTTCGATATCGAGCCGCTTCGCATTGGCGGTCAGGATATAAGTCTGGGTGACGCTCGAATTCCGGTAGCGATGGATGACGCGGATTGCCGCGCGGTGCGGGCCGCTTTCGACGAGCGAAATACTCTCCGGCGCCTCGAGACGGACGGCCTTTTCGGCATAATCCGCATCGATATCCCAGGCGTCCCAATTGCGCGGCTTGTCGGCCGGATAGACCCAGAGCTGGTTGGCCGAACCATCGACCGCTTCGCGGCCCGTCGCCTTGTGGATGATGCTCGCAACCGCCCCGTCCTTGCCGATGATGACGGCGAGGTAGTCGTTTTCGAGGCGATCGGTGCTGGCCTTAAGCCCGCCCGCCGGCTGCAGCGCCTGCCGATCGAAGACCGCGACGGACAGAGGAGCGACGATATCGCCGGCCGAGATGACCGTGCCGTCGGCAAGCGTGGCGCTCACCGGCCGCGGCGCAAGCGAGGGATTGACGACGACGAGCGCATCGCCGACCCCACCCTTCGGCAGATGGGCCGAGAGCGCCTGCAAGGCCTTTGCCTGCTCGGACTTTGCATTGTCGATGACGCCGCCGAGTTCCTGCTCCGCATCCTGATAGACCTCGCGGATGCTCGATCCCGGCAGGATGTCGTGGAACTCGTTCTTCAGCACCACGCGCCAATCCGCTTCGAGGCTTTTCGGCTTGTCGGCACCCAGCATATGGGCGAGCGAAGCGAGCGTTTCGGCGGTAATCAGCGCCCGTTCGGCCTGGCGATGCTTGCGCTTGACGCCGCTTTGGCTCGTCAGCGTCGCGCGGTGCAGTTCGAGGTAGATTTCGCCGTCCCAGACCGGGAGGTTCTTTTCCCCCGCGGTGCGATGGGCCTTCTCATAGAAGCTTTTGACGGTGCCCCAGCGCGCCTGCGGGATGGCGGGGAAATCGCGCAGCTGCACTTCGCGTTCTACCATTTCGGGCGTCACGCCGCCGCCGCCGTCGCCATAGCCGACCGCCAGAAGCGAAGTATCGTGCTGGACCTTGCCGCGGAAATTCTTCCATGTCGGCACATAACAATCGGCCTGCACGAAGCCGTTATATCCCTGCATCGGATTGTCGAAAGTGTGGGTCAGCACCTGGCTGCCGTCGAGGCCCTTCCACCAGAAGAGATCGGAAGGGATGTGGTTGGTCTCGCTCCAGTTGACCTTGATCGTGAAGAAGCTGTCTATGCCGCCCTGTCTGAGGATCTGCGGCAGCGCACCGGAGAAACCGAAGCAATCAGGCAGCCAGCACACCGTATGGCGCGTGCCGAAGGTCTTTTCGAAATAACGCTGGCCGTAGAGAACCTGGCGGACAAGGCTTTCGCCTGTGGGCATATTGGTATCGGGCTCGACCCACATGCCGCCGACCGTTTCCCACTTTCCTTCCGCGACCTTCTCCTTGATGCGTTCGAGAAGCTCCGGGTCTTCCTCTTCCATCTGCGCGTAATAATGGGCGGTCGACTGGTTAAAGCGGAAATCGTCGGAGAGCTCCATCAGCGACAGCGCCGTATTGAAGGTACGCCGCATCTTCCGCCGCGTCTCGCGATAGGGCCAAAGCCAGGCAAGGTCGATATGGGCATGACCGGTCAGCAGCAATTCGCCATTCGGGGGGAAGCGCTTCTGCAGTTCCTTCAACCGCGCCGTCAAAACCTCGAAAGCAGAGGCTGCCGAGGCGCTCTGTTCATCACTCAGGCCTGCCGGATTTGCCGCAAGCTCCGGCAGTTCCCAGATCTTCTGCTGCATCACTGCATCGGCGGTGCGGGAGATGTAAGCGGCCGTATCCGACGGCCAGTCGAGGCTGCGCAAGGCCTGTTCGGCGGCATCGACCAGATGCGGCACGACTTCATGTTCACCAAGTATGCCGATCGCCTCGGTGACCTGCTTCAGGAGAAGATGCAGCTGATGAGCAGGACGATCGAGCCAGATAAACCGGGCCTTATTCAGCCGCGGCGCCCGGTTCGGCTCGCCGAACGGAAAGCGCGCAACGCTTTCCGTCGCAATCTTGAAGCGGCGACCTGTGACCGGGAATTCCTGGTGATAGGGATCGAGACCGAACGTCTCCGTCCCGCCGCCGGGATAGGTCAGCGTGATCAGGCTTTCACCGCCGAGATCGAGCTGCAGGCGGATATCTTCGAGCGGCCAGTTCGCCGGCGCCTCGGCAGTGACGGCAAAATGCACGACGCCCTGGCGATGCGGCCAATCCTGATGATGGGCGATCGGTTCGCCCTCGAACGTCCAGCCGTCGATCGGGCTACTCTGCCGGTCCCGCCAATGCGCCAGCTCGGCGATACGGACTTTCAGGCGGTCGAGGCGTTGGGCAGTGGTCAGAGGCATGGCTTATCCTGTTGAAAAATCGGCGGCGCGCGATCCGGAATCATGGCTTCGGGAGATGAAGATGATGCGACAGAGATCGCAAATGCCGGCCCCTCCTCCCAGCGGGTCCAGCCGGCGCTTAGATTAAGTAACTTTGATTTGGCGTCAAGCCTGCAAAAAATCAATTGCAACGGGCACGAGCGTGGCGATGTCCGATGCATGGGTTTCGGACACCCTATACTCTGTCACAAGCATGTCATGAAATACGTCGACACCTCGTGCCAAATCAGGAGCGGGTACACAGATGGACTATTTCAGACGTTTCAATTTTCTGTTCGCAACGCCGACCTTTGACAACGAGGATCTGGAGGGTGCCCGCTACCGCCAGATCGTCGAGGAGATCGAACGCTCCGGCTTTGAGGTGGTGCGCGCGCGCAATCTCGAAGATGCCGAGATCGCCGTGCAGACGGACGCCGCAATCGGCTGCATGCTGGTTGACTGGGGTAAAAAGGGGCTCGAGGGGAAGACGGCCTCTCTCATCAACCTGATGCGCCGGCGCGGTCTCGAGTTTCCGATCATCCTGCTGATCCGTCGTAAACGCTTCGAGGATGTGCCGGTTGAGGTGCTCGATTTCATCGACGGCTATGTCTTCCTTTCCGAAGAAACTCCCGCCTTCATCGCCAAGAGCCTTATCAGCCGACTAAAGCAATATGCAGAGACGCTGAAGACGCCGTTTTTCGGCGCGCTGGTCGATTATGCCGAGGAGGGCAACCACCTCTGGACCTGCCCCGGGCACAATGGTGGCATCTTTTACAGCCGGAGCCCCATCGGCCGGGTATTCATGGAGCATCTTGGCGAAGCGGTATTCCGAGACGATCTCGACAATTCCGTGCTTGATCTCGGCGACCTGCTGACCCACGAGGGACCTGCGCTGGCTGCACAGAAGGAAGCCGCCAAGATTTTCGGCGCAGAGAAGACCTATTTCGTCCTCAACGGCACCTCCACCTCTAACAAGGTCGCGCTTTCCGCGCTCGTCACCGACGGCGATCTCGTGCTGTTCGACCGCAACAACCACAAGGCCGCTCATCACGGCGCTTTGATGATCTCCGGAGGAATTCCGGTTTACCTGCCGACCACCCGCAACGCTTATGGGCTGATCGGTCCCATCGATTTCGGGGCCATGGACGAGGAAGCCCTGCGGGAACGCATCCGCACCCATCCGCTGGTGAAAGACCCCGAGGCCTACAGGAAGCCACGCCCGTTCCGCGTCGCGGTGGCGGAACAGTGCACCTACGACGGCACCATTCACAACGCCGAGATGATCCTCAAGCGTATCGGACATTTGTGCGACTACATTCTCTTCGACGAGGCCTGGGCGGGCTTCATGAAATTTCATCCGCTCTATGCCGGGCGTTTTGCCATGGGCCTTGCCGATCTCGGCCCCGACGCGCCGGGCATCATCGCCACGCAATCCACCCATAAGCAGCTCGCAAGCTTCTCACAGGCCTCCCAGATCCACATGAAAGACCGGCATATCACCGGCCAAAAACGCCGAGTGGAGCACCGGCGATTCAATGAAAGCTTCATGCAGCACGCCTCGACGTCGCCCTTCTATCCACTGTTTGCTTCGCTCGACGTGGGAGCGCAGATGATGAAGGGCCGCTCGGGCGAAGTGCTGTGGGACGACACGATCCGCCTCGGCATCGAGCTGCGCAAGAAGATCCGTGCCGTGCACCGCGAATTCGAGGAAAAGGAACACCGCCCCGAGCGTCGCTGGTTCTTCGAACCGTTCGTGCCGGATCGGGTCGTGATCCCGGACGTGTCCGGCCCCGGCGCGGTGCACGACGTGCCGTGGGAGAGCATTGCCACCGACCAGCTCGCCACCAATCCAGCCTTCTGGCACCTGACACCGGGGGCGGCATGGCACGGATTTCCCGCCATGGAGCCGGGCTTTGCGATGACCGATCCGAACAAGCTCACACTGCTTACTCCCGGCTTCGACCGGGTAAGCGGAAAATACACCGAGCATGGAATTCCGGCACCCGTGGTGGCGCAATATCTGCGTGAAAACCGGATCGTTGCGGAAAAGAACGACCTCAATTCGCTGCTGTTCCTCCTCACCCCCGGCGTGGAGGCCAGCAAAGCCGGTACCTTGATCAGCGGCTTGGTTGCCTTCAAAAAGCTCCATGACGACAATGCGCTGCTGGAAGAGGCAATCCCGGAATTCTATCGTCGCCGGCCGGCCCGCTATTCGGGAGTGCGGCTGCGCGATCTCTGCAGAGAAATGCACAGCTTCTTCCGTCAAGCCGATGTCAGCGCGCTCCAGACGATGCAGTTTTCCGCCGACCACCTGCCGCCGATCGCGCTCTCACCCCATGATGCCGCACGTTGCCTGGTGCGCAACGATGTGGAGTATCTGCCGATAGACGCTATTGTCGGCCGCATCGCAACAACGCCGTTCGTGGTCTATCCTCCGGGTATCGCCACCATCGTGCCGGGCGAGCGGTTGACGGAAAGGGCAAAGCCCATGATCGACTATCTCAAGATGTTTGAGACCTGCTTCAACACCTTCCCCGGCTTTGAGGTGGAAATTCAAGGGGTCTATCGCGAGATCGATCCATCCGGCCGCATCCGGCTTTATACCTACGTCGTCGCGGAATAGGCTGGGAAACTCAGGTCAGTCATGAAGCAGGACAGAACGATCGTCATTCGCCCGTCCCGGGAAACCGACGTCGACGCCATGTTGGCGATCTATCACCGTCATATTCGCCGCGGCATCGACGCTGGGGTGGACGATAGCGACACGCCGCAACCGGAAGAGCTGCGGCAACGGCGCAAAAATTTGAAAGACCGCCGCTTTCCACATGTCGTGGCGATCGAGGGTGAAAAGGTCGTGGGATACGCCTATGTGGTGTTGTTCCGCAAACGCCCTGCCTACCGCTATACGGTCAAGCATTCGATCTATGTGCATCACGACCATATCGGCCAGGGCATTGGCAGCCTGCTCATGCGGGGACTGATCGATGCCTGCGCGGCGGCCGGTTTCCGGCGGATGATCGGCTATATCGCCGCCGACAATGTTGCATCGCTCGCCCTGCACGAACGCTTCGGCTTCGTTCGCGTCGGCCTGTTGCCCGGAGTTGCCCATCGTTATGACCGTTGGGCGGACAGCGTTATGGTTCAGCGCTCCCTCGCCTCCGGCTCGACGACCCCACCGCCACCGCCGCCGCTCTCCACCCGCTGAATCCGGTGGGATTGGGACGATACTTCTCCGAGTTCGACGGAAGCCCGCGCCAAGCTACAGGTCGTCATGCCGGCGCTGGCCCTCCGCCGCTGAAGACTCCCGCCTGTGGCGGTGAGCGGCCATGAAGGCCCCATGCCTGAGGCCTTCATGTATGTTGGGCTGGCCGCGGAATGAACTGCTTCAACGCAGCTTGGAAGGTTGCACGTAGCTCTGCGGCCAGAAGCTGGGGCCGCTCCCAGGCAGTCCCTTTTTCATGCTTCGGTCGGCTGCATCTGCGACATCGTCGTGTTCTTCAACCAATATCGCCGCGGCGGCACCCGCAGCTGCCGTCAGAGCATTGGCCAGGATGCCTCTTCAATGTCGCTCCCGAGCAATCCGTTAATCAGGGACGACTTGCGAAGCGCTTTTGGTACCTTATAACGAGCGTTTGAAACCGGCGCCGGGTAGAACCAGGGGCCGTACACCATGTCCCCCAAATTCAAACCGGAAAGTGGCCTTATTATCCCAAGGATCGCGGGGTTACGAACCGCTCGAGATAACCAGTGCCCGCCGCGATCTTGTCCCATCCGTCGAGATCGAGGTCGATGACGGCGAGTGCCGTCGGGAATTTCTCCCGCATGCGCCCCATGGCATCGGCATCGCCGTCCGACACGATAAGCGAGGCCGCATTCTCCATGCCGGGATTGTGGCCGACGATGAGTAGCGTGCGGGTGCCAGGTTCGACGGCCCGGATCACATCGAGGATGCGCTCGGCCGACACCTCGTAGATATCCGCCGCCTCGACTTCCGAGACCTTTTTCGAAAGGGCCCTGCGGACGAGCTTCCAGGTTTCCTGCGCCCGGCGGGCCGGCGAGACAAGGGCGAGATCGGGGATCAGCTTTTCGCGCACCAAATAGCTGCCGACGACGGGTGCTGCCTTGCGCCCGCGATTCGCCAACGGCCGTTCACGGTCGGCCACACCGGCGGGCCAGGCGGATTTGGCGTGGCGCAGAAGGATGAGGCGGTGTTTCGGCAGCATCGGGTTCAACCTCAGTTTACGCGAGGCCGATGTCGTCAGCGAGAGCTTCGTTTCGTGCTGACTCCTGGAGCATGAAGGGGCCTCCGATACAACTCGCAAACTAGGCGTATGCCACTGATTCCGCGATTAAAGCCGCGACAAGACTTCAAGGAATAACGGAATCTTGATCAGCGACAACGGTTTACCGATGCCGCACCGACCCTATCTGCCCGGCAATGATGCTGAAATCGCTGGCCCCCGGCGAGCGATAGGGAGGGCGGGGATGCTTCAGATTCGCAAAATATTGGCAGCGGTCACAGCCGTCGTTGCGGTTGCCGTTTCGTCGTCGTGTACAACGAGTTCATATGACTCCGTGCAAACCGGCTCGGTTGGCTATACCGGCGCCGACTATGCGCTCCGACCTGCCTGCCGCGATGGCTTCGGCAACGATCGTCCTTGCAGCTATTAGACCAACGGCCGCTCGATGAGCCCACGCTCTTGCGCGTGGAACGCACTGATCCAGGAGAGGCATTGAAGATGCTTTCCGGATGGGTGTCGCCATGTTGGGTCTTCCCGAGAAATGATCACTTCTCCTGAACACCGCGCTGCCCATCACCAATCCAATCCCCTGATGCAACTGATTTAGTTTGTGACGCCTCTCTTGGAAAACCGTTACGAACACCGACAAGCGTGCTACACACCGAGATGTTGCTCTAGGAAAGACGGTCATGCGGTATCTTCGGTCAGGGCCGCGTCGGCTTCACACCCAGGAGATGGGCGTTCCGCGCGCCAAAACGGTGGGTCTGAGGTCGGGGGAGATCGCCGATCGGAATATTCGCGTCATCCTGGAAGCGATCCGCCGGCATGGGCCGCTGACGCGCACCGAGCTTGGCCGGCATAGCGGGCTGACCGGCCCCGGCATTACCAATATTCTGCGGCGGCTGGCGGAAGAAAAACTCGTCACGTCGAACCGCCGCAACAGCCTCGGCGGCGGCGCGACCGCCACGGAATTTGCGCTGCGGCCGGAGGGCGCCTTCTCCGTCGGGGTCAAGCTACGCCAGCGGCGTGGCGAGATCGTGCTCATCGACTTGAGCGGCCAGGTGCACGACCGGGTCTATTTCGACGTGGATGCTGCGGACAGGGTCGGCGCGGTGCATGCCGCCGCCAGGGATATGGTCGATCGCCACGCTGCCTTGCCGATCATCGGGCTCGGCATTGCCGCCAAGGACTGGACGGAGGATGAGAGCGACGCGATCGCCGCGATGTCGACGGTCGCGCGTCCCTATGTCGAGAACGAATGCACGGCAAGCCTGCTTGCCGAGCGCACCATCGGCAGCGCCATGCCGGAGGGCTGCCTGGCGATGATCATCATCGACGACGACGTCCAGGCCGGTTTTCTCGTTCGCGGCGTTCCCTATTCCGGCGTGCATGGCCGGGCGGGCAGCATTGGCGAAATGCTGACCGGCCCCGACAATGTCCAGCTCAACACCGTTGTCGGGTTCCATTCCCTGCGCTCACGCATCGGCGACGAGGACTTCGCCCGCCTGCTCGAGGGCGAGGAGTTCTCCTGCCCCTTGCTGTCGCAATGGATACGCGAGGCCGCCGGCCATCTGCTCGATCCGATCATCGCCATGGCCGGCTTCCTTGCCCCGAGCGTCGTGATGATCGGCGGCGATCTGCCGCAAGGCGTGATCGAAGCACTGATCCATCAGCTTTCCATCGAGCGGCGCGACACCTCGACAAGGCCGCTGCTGACACCCTGGATCTCGCCGATGAAACCGGCGAGCTTCAGCGGCGGCGGCGTGGCACTCGGGGCCGCCCTCCTGCCCTTCCTCAACACGTTGCTGCTGCCGCCGGCTTCAGCCTGATGCTCAGGTCAGCGCTTCATCGGCGTGGCTGAGATCGGAAGCCAGCGCCTTGTCCAGAACCTTCTGAATATTGGCGGCGCGGCGGAAGGACGGTTCCTGCGTCTTGCCGGCCCGCACGGCCTGGACGAAACGCTGATAATTGGTCTCGACGGGATCGAAGGGCACGTCGCGCCAGGTGGCAGTGTGCACGTCTTCGCCAAGACAGGCGCGCAGCGTCGATTGCCCGGTGTCGTAAATCATCTCGATCGAGCCGGTTTCGCCATAGACCCTGAGGCGCAACTGATCCATCTGACCGGCGGCGGTGCGCGTCGCCTGGATGGTGCCGATCGCGCCATTGGTGAAATCGACATTCATCGTGAAGCTGTCATTGGCGTCGAGATCATACTCGCCGATCTTATGACCCGGCACCTTGTCGAAAGTCTTCAGCCGCGCGAACACATGGGCGACGTCGAGCCCGGAACCATAGGAAGCGAAATCGACGATGTGGATGCCGATATCGCCGAGCGCGCCATTCGATCCATGTTTTTTGCTCAGCCGCCACAGCCACTTGCTTTCGCTCTTCCAGTCGCCCCAGTGACGGCCGACCAGCCAGCTTTGCAGATGGGACGCCTCGACGTGGCGCACAGCGCCGATTTCGCCGGCGAGCACCATCTGCCGGCCTTTCTGAAGGGCGGGCGAATTGCGATAGGTGAAATTGACCATGCCGACCTTGCCCGAGCGTTCGATCGCCTCGGTCATCTCCATCGCCTTGACCGCATCGGTGGCGAGCGGCTTTTCACAGAAGACATGCTTGCCGGCAGCGATCGCCTGAAGTGTCGTCGGATGGTGGATGCTGTCGGGCGTGACATTGGCAACCGCGTCGAACTCACCCCAGGCGAGAGCCTCTTCCAGCGAGGTGAAATGGTTGGCGATGCCATGTTCGCTGCAGAAAGCGGCGAGCCTTTCCGGCACGACATCGACGCCTCCTACAACGCTGACGCCTTCGATCGCCTTGAATCTCGCGGCATGCTGGTTGGCCATGCCGCCGGTGCCGAGAATGAGTAAACGCATCTTGTCCTCCATGAGTTCGCTTCCGGCTACCGCGTAGCCAGGCAAAAACCGCACTTGCCATCGCGGCCGTCCGCGATCGCCTCATGCTTCTTCAGGAAAATTGCGGTGGATGCGCCACGCGTCCGAAAGCGCGTTCCGTCACGTCGATGGCGCAGATCCTTTTCGAAAAATCGATCTCGATTTTCCGGAATTCTGCGCTAGCTGCTGTTGATTGTCGCCAGCATCTCAACCTCCCGGCTCTGGCCTCTCAAGCTGTGGCTTGACATCAAATCAAAGTAACTTAATCTAATTAATGCAGCACGGAAATGAGGAGAGGTCAACTGACCGCCAGGCTGTATTCGTTCAAAATGGGGAGGAGACCCATCATGAAGAGCGCCACCGTCAGCGCATTTGCGCTGAGCACAATGTTATTTTCAGCATCCGTTTCATTTGCCCAGGAACTTGCCACCAAAGACAGGATCGGCCTTGCCGATGCGCCAAAATCTCTCGTCGTCCGTCTGACCAACGACAGCCCGAACAATGCGGATCCGGCGATCGCCGAGGGCTATCAGAAGCTCTTCGTCGACTTCATCAAGAAGCATCCCGACTGGAAACTGCAGATGCAGTTCATGTCGTCGGATATTGGCACAGAACAGGCCAAGATGCTGGAGCAGGCCAAGGCCGGCAATGCGCCGGATTGCGCCGCCGTCGACTCCTTCGTCCTCTCGCAGTTCATGGTCAACCACGTGCTGGCGGACTTCACGCCTTATTTCTCCAAAGAAGAAGTGGACGATCTCTTCCCTTTCATCCGCGACGGCATCACCGACAAGGACAAGACGGTGCGCGCCTGGTGGTGGGATACCGACCTTCGTGTGCTCTACCGCAACAAGTCTGTGGTCGCAGATGCGCCGCAGACCTGGGATGACCTGAAAAAGGCCGCCCTTGCCTCCACCAAGGAGGGCATGGAAGGCGTGCTCTTCAACGGCGGGCGCTGGGAAGGCACGACCTTCGACTGGCTGGCGAACTATTGGGCGCTGGGCGGCAAGCTCGTCGACGACTCGGGCAAACCGGTCTTCGGCGAAGGCGAGAACAAGGAGAAATTCCTGAAGGCGCTCAACTATTTCAAGGATCTCGTCGATTCCGGCGCGGCCCCCAAGCGCGTCAGCACGATCGCCAATTACGACGACATGAATGCCGCGGCAGCCGCGGCGACCACAGCCCTCTTCATCGGCGGCAATTGGCAATATGCCCAGCTGAAGTCCACGCTCGACGAAGACGAGTTCAAGAACTGGACCTTCTCGCCGATCCCCGGCCCGACAGCCGATCAGCGCTCGACAGGTACCGGCGGCTGGACGATCGCCTCCTTCAGCAAGGACAAGGACAAGGTCGAGATGTGCGCCAACCTCGCACGCGAGGTCTATATGGGGCCGGCCAACGCGCTGCAGCAGCAGCTGCCGACCCGCAAGTCGCTGTTCGACAAATACGAGGTCTTCTCGACCGAAGCCAACAAGACCTTCGCCAAGGCTCTGGTCGACGGACAGGCGCGCCCCGGTGTGCCGATCTATCCGGAGATATCCAACCAGATCCAGATCATGATGGGTGACGTGCTCTCGGGTACGAAGAAACCGGAAGAAGCGCTGGATGCCGCCTTCAATGCGGCGATGGAGGCTTACAAGCGTCTGTGATGCTGCGGTTAAGCTCAGGAGATTGCGGCCTGCCCCTCATCCGGCTGCCGCCACCTTCTCCCCGTAAACGGGGCGAAGGGACAAGCCGCAACCTCTCGACCTCCCACCAGCCTCTCGCAGGGCACGTCCCCTCGCCCCGTTTACGGGAAGAGGGTTAGGGTGAGGGGCAGTCATCCGCACGACAACGACGGCGCCTGTCTGACAGGCGCCGCCGACATTGCCAAACCCGGACAGGGAAGCCAATGAGCCCTATTGCCATCGAGGTTGACAGCCCGCCTCAAAGCAGAACGTTCATGCGCCGTTTCGCCGGGGCGCCCCTGCCCTGGATCATGCCGGTGATCGTCGTCATCGGCATATTCTACCTCTACCCCGTCATCGACGTTTTCCGGCTTTCCTTCACCAATGCGACGCTGATCGGCGACACTCAGGACTACACGCTGGGCTCGATCGTCAATGCCTTGAGTTCGCCGCAGCTGCCCGACATTTTATGGGCGACCCTGATCTTCGTCGGCGGCAGCGTCATCGGCCAGCAGATCCTCGGCCTTGCGGTCGCCGTCACCGTCATTCGCGGCGAAAAACGCGGCCTCTTCGGCACCACGATCCTCAGGACGACGGCGCTGATTGCCTGGGTCGTGCCGGGCATTGCCGGCGGCATCATCTGGCAGATGCTGTTTTCCGAAGCGCCTTACGGCGCGCTGAACAGCATTTTCAGGCTGATGCACATGCCAACCGTCGCCTGGCTTTCCGATCCGGCCATGGCGCCATGGTCGACGCTGATCTCCAACATCTGGCGCGGCACGGCCTTTTCGATGGTGGTGATGTATGCGGCGCTGAAGGCGATCGATCCCTCGCTCTATGAGGCGGCCGAGGTCGATGGCGCAACGGCATCGCAGCAGTTCTTCTTCGTCACGCTGCCGCAGCTGCGCGCCGCCATCCTCGTCAACATGATCCTGATCACCATCCAGACGGTGAACACTTTCGATGCGATCATCACGCTCACCGGCGGCGGTCCCGGGCGGGCGACCGAGGTGATCTCGCTCTATGTCTTCAACATCGTCTTCAGAAACTATGACCTCTCCGGTGGCAGCGTGCTCTCGGTGCTGATGCTGATCATCAGCCTCGGGCTTGCCTTCGTCTATGCCTCGTTCCTGCCGAAGGAGGAAGAGCAATGAGCGGACGGACCGGAACGCGGCTCGGCGATGCCTTGAGCTATCTCTTCATGCTGGTGATGTTCGTCTTCTTTGCCGGCCCCCTCACCTATCTCCTATCGATGGCGATGCGTGACAAGCGCGAAATCTATCGCGGTGCGGCGCGCTATATTCCGCAGAACCCGACCATCGACAATTTCATCACGGTGCTGAACAACAGCTATTTTCCGATCTATCTCTGGAACGGCCTCAAGCTTGCGGCCCTGAGCGGGATCGGCGTGCTGATCGTTGCACTGCCCGCGGCTTATGCCTTTTCCCGCTTTCAGTTCCGCGGCAAGGGCCTGTCGATGATGGGACTGCTGCTCTTCCAGATGATCTCGCCGCTTGTCATCATGGTGCCGCTCTACCGCTACATGAACCGGCTCGGCATGCTGGACACCCATTTTGCCGTCGTCATGGTCTATATCGCACTCGGTGTTCCGCTGGCGACCTGGCTCCTGAAGAGCACCGTCGACGGCATCCCGCGCAGTCTAGACGAAGCCGCGATGATCGACGGCTGCAACCGCTTCTCGGTCTTCTGGCGCATCATCCTTCCCTTGTCGGCGCCGGGCATCGCCTCGGTCTTCATCATCACGGTAATTGCCGGCTGGTCGCAATTCCTGGTGCCTTTCCTGCTGCTCACCAAAAATGACCTGATGCCGATCGGCGTTGGAATCTTTAACTTCCGCGGCATGCAGACCGACTCGTCCATCCAGCTGCTTGCCGCCGCCTGCCTGATCTCGGTCGTTCCGGCGATCGTGGCCTTCCTGTCGCTCCAGAGGCTGATCCTCGGCGCGATGACCAGCGGCGCGGTGAAGGGATGAGGGTTGGTTCGGTCTCGATGCTCGATGAAGGATTCGACCCTATGAACCAGCCACTCGGCGCCAGGCCGTCCCCCGATCTGACCGGCGCCAATGTCGAGGATGCCGGCGAGCACAATAGGGCGGTCGTCCTGCGCTGCATTCACCGCCAGGCGCCGATTTCGCGGGCCGAAATCGCGAGGCGGACGGGTTTTACCAAACCGGCGATCGCCCGCATCGTCGACCGGCTGCTGGATGAGGGGCTGATCATGGAAGCCCGCCGGCGGCATGGGCTGCGGGGCCAGCCGGCGATCGAGCTCGAGATCAATCCGGACGCCTGTTTTGCGATCGGCATCAACATCGACCGCGACCATCTGACGATCCTGGCGGTCGATGCCGTCGGCAATGTCCGCGCCCGTGTGCATCACGAAAAGCGCTTCATCCTGCCGGCGGAATTCCTGCAGCTGACATCGGATGCGATTTCGCATTTCCAGCGCAGCCGGCTGATCGACGATGCGCGGCTCGCCGGCATCGGCCTGGCGATGCCAGATTGGCTCGGCGAAATTTCGCTGCTCGGCAAGCCCAGGGCCTATCAGGAATGGACCGCATTCGATGTGCGCGCCGCACTGGAGAACCTGACGCAGCATCCCGTTTTCATCGAAAACGAGGCCAATGCGGCAGCCCTTGCGGAGCTCGATTACGGCCTCGGCGCCGAGAGCAGCAGCTTCTTCTATATCGCCATCAATGCCTGCCCCGGCGGCGGTCTCGTGCTTGACGGCAACGGTCATCGCGGCGCCATGGGCCTCAGCGGCGAAATCGGCTGGCTTCCCATTGCCGACGACCGGGACGAGAAGGCCCACAAGGTCCAGCTTCTCGGCGAAATATTCTCGCTGTTTTCGCTTTATGATTTTCTTGCCCGCCACGAGATCGAGGTGAGTGTTCCGCACGATCTGTTGACGCTCGATGCGCATGGCAGGCGTCTGGTTTCGCAGTGGCTGAAGGAAATGAGCGCGCATCTGGCCGTCGCCGTCAAGCATATCGGCTTGATCGTCGATCCCGACGCCGTCCTCGTCGGCGGCCGGCTGCCGATCCGCATCGTCGACGAGCTGCTGCGCTATGTGCACGAGCATCTCGACCCCGAAGACACCACCCTGCCCTCGCTGCATCGCGCCTCAATTGGCGAGGATGCCTCGGCCATGGGCGCCGCCGCCATGCCGATGGCGGCAGCCCTTATCCTCGCATCGGCGGATGTGGCTCAACGCACGCGTTCGCCGCTGAAAAACATGGATCGCCTGAACAGTTGAACCCGCCGGCAAGGCGCCAGGGATTGGTGAAGATGGGAGGATTTTGATGAAGATCGGCTTTTACACCTCGACATTCAACGATCGCCCGCTTGAAGAAGTGGTGGATTTCGCCGCATCGGCGGGGTTCGACGCCATCGAAATCGATGTCGGCGGCCATATCAAGACGCCGGATCGGGTGGAGGCCGCCGTCGCGCTCGCCCGCAGCCGCAACCTCTTCGTCTCCTCGATCACCTATTTCGGCAATCAGCTCGATGCCGACCGCGACAAACGCAGGGAGCTCAGGGCAAGGACCGCCGATTTTGCCAGGGCGATCGGCGAGGCCGGCGTTCCGATCTTCGTGATCTTCCCCGGCCGCGACGACAGTGCCGGCGAAGATGCCAATTATGACGACTTCGCCGAATTCGCGAACGGGCTGATCGGAGAGACGCAATCCTCCGGTCTCATATTCGCGATCGAAAACTGGCCGGGGCCCAGAGATAATTTCATCGGCACGACGCCAAGGGGATGGCAGGAGCTTTTCCGCAGGATCGAAGATCGCCGCTTCGGGCTGGAATTCGACCCCTCACACCTCATCCGCATCGGCGTCGATCCCTATCGGGCGATGGAGGCGGTGAAAGACCGCATCGCCATCCTGCACGCCAAGGATACCGCGATCGACAAGGAGGCCCTACAGGCCATCGGCTACCACGGCAAGGGCTGGTGGCAATACAAGCTGCCGGGTTTCGGCCTTCTCGACTGGCCGCGGCTGCTGCGCCAGGCGCGCGCATCCGGCTTTGACGGCACGCTGTCGATCGAGCACGAGGACGCCGCCTATGGCTGGCCGGGCAAGGACCTGTCGGCGCGCAAGGAGGGCGAGCGTCTCGGCCTCGATTATCTCAAAACGGTCCTGAACGGACTTTGACGGCGAATTCGGGAGGACTGTCATGGCCCATGTTTCGGTCAACAATGCGCGCAAGGATTACGGCGCGTTCAAAGCCATCAAAGGCGTATCCGTCGATATCGGCGACGGCGAGTTCGTCGTCCTCGTCGGCCCCTCGGGCTGCGGGAAATCCACCCTGCTCAGAATGATCGCCGGCTTGGAGGGCATCACCTCGGGGAAGATCCAGATCGGCAAGCATATCGTCAACGAGCTCGCGCCCAAGGATCGCGACATCGCCATGGTGTTCCAGAACTACGCGCTCTACCCGCACATGACCGTCGCCAAGAATATGGGCTTTTCCCTGCGGTTGAAACGCATGCCGAGGACGGAGATCGACCAGCGGGTCGGCAATGCCGCCAAGATCCTCGGTCTCGAAACCCTTCTCGAAAGGTACCCGAAGCAATTGTCGGGCGGCCAGAGGCAGCGCGTCGCCATGGGGCGGGCGATCGTGCGGGACCCAGCCGTCTTCTTGTTCGACGAGCCTTTGTCGAACCTCGACGCCAAGCTCCGGGTGCAGATGCGCTCGGAGATCAAGGAACTGCATCAACGGCTGCAGACGACGACCATCTACGTCACCCACGACCAGATCGAAGCCATGACCATGGCCGACAAGATCGTCGTCATGAAGGACGGGCTGATCGAGCAGTCGGGCTCGCCGCTGGAGCTCTACGACCGGCCGAACAACCTGTTCGTCGCCGGTTTCATCGGCTCGCCGGCAATGAATTTCATCCATGGCAGCATGGGAGAAGACGGGTTCAAAACCGCCGACGGCCTGCTGCTGCCGAGCGAGCGCCGCCCGCGCGATGCCGTGACCTATGGCATTCGCCCCGAGCATATCAGGCTCGACCCCGGCGGCATCGAGGTGAAGACAGTGGTGGTAGAGCCTACGGGTTCGGAAACGCTCGTCATCGTCCGGCTGGGCACACAGACCCTCACCTGCGTCTTCCGCGAGCGGATCAGGGCCGCTCCCGGCGACGTTCTGAAGATCGCGCCGATCCATGATGCCGTTCACCTGTTTGCCGCCGACGAGCAGCGGATCACGTCAGGCGAAGCACCGCTTGAGTAAACCCGCCGAATGCCCCCTCCCGTTCGGCCGGGTGGTGGTTGGGGGCGCGTTTTCCGCGCCCCCGACCCCGAAGCTTTCGGTCCCGCCCGACTTTCATGCAGCATCGGCCAAGTGCCTGAACGAGCACCGAAAAGGTTAATATGCGTTAACCTTAAAATTCTTGGCCGGCATCGGAGAATCGCGGATAATAACGGTTAGAAGGGCTTTTGCTCCAGAAAATCGTTATCCGAAAGATTGCTGCCGATGAACGCTAATTTGACCGCCTTGAACAAGGCGCCGTTGCATTTCGAGGATATGATCCTCGAACAGGGCGACGCGATTTCAAAGAAGCTCCATCTGCTCAGCGTGCAGCGCTTTCCGCCGAATGCGAAGAAGACGCTGCGTAACTTCTCGCTGGCGGAGGTCGCCAATTATGTCGGCGCCTCGCAAAGCACGTTGAAGAAACTGCATCTCGAGGGCAAAGGCCCCTGCCCGCAGACATCGCCCTCCGGGCGCCGCTCCTATACCGCCGAGCAGATGCTGGAGCTGAGGCGCTATCTCGATGCCCACGGCCGCTCCGAGAGCCGCATGTATGTCCCCCATCGCCGCGGCCATGAAAAACTGCAGGTCATCGCCGTCGTCAATTTTAAGGGCGGCTCCGGCAAGACGACGACGGCGGCCCATCTTGCCCAGCATCTGGCGCTGACCGGCCACCGCGTGCTTGCCGTCGATCTCGATCCGCAGGCATCGCTCTCATCGCTGCACGGTTTCCAGCCGGAATTCGACCAGGCCTCGTCCCTTTATGAAGCGATCCGCTACGACGGCGAGAAGAAGCCGCTCTCGGAAATCATCCATAAGACGAACTTTCCCGGCCTCGATATCGTGCCGGCCAATCTCGACCTGCAGGAATATGAATACGATACGCCGCTTGCCATGGCCGACAAATCGACCAATGACGGCAAGACCTTCTTCACCCGTATTTCGCGCGCGCTCGCCGAAGTCGACGACCGCTACGATGTCGTCGTCATCGATTGCCCGCCGCAGCTCGGCTACCTCACGCTGACGGCGCTGACCGCGGCGACCAGCGTGCTGATCACCATCCATCCGCAGATGCTCGACGTCATGTCGATGGGCCAGTTCCTGCTGATGCTCGGCGGCATCCTGAAGCCGATCCGCGCGGCCGGCGCCGAAGTGAACCTCTCCTGGTATCGCTATCTCATTACCCGCTACGAACCGACCGACGTGCCGCAGGCGCAGATGGTCGGCTTCATGTCGACCATGTTCCATGAGTTCATGCTCAGAAACCAGATGGTCAAATCGACAGCGATCTCGGATGCCGGGATCACCAAGCAGACACTCTACGAAGTCGAGCGTTCGTCGATGAACCGGGGAACCTATGACCGGGCGCTCGAAGCGATGGACGCCGTCAACGCGGAGATCGCAGAGCTTATTCATCAGGCATGGGGACGGTGAATTTGTCGGCTGACAAATTCACCGTTTCATCAAGCCGAATCAATTGATTGACCGACATCGGAGGAAGCGATGGCACGAAAGAATCTCCTGGAAGGGTTGGCCGACATGCCCGACGAGAATGCAGGCGCGCCGAACTATCCGATGCGCGGGGCAGGCCGCTCACTCGTCCGCTCGCTGGATGAGCTTGCCAAACAGGCCGAGAAATTCCTGGAAGGCGAAGCGGTGGTCGACCTCGATCCCGATGTCGTCGAGGCTTCCTTCGTCAAGGACCGCCTGTCCGAGGATGACGATGATTTCCGCGCGCTGGTCGAAGCGATCCGTGCACGCGGACAGGACACGCCCATTCTGGTGCGCCCCCACGCCAAGATCGACGGCCGTTATCAGGTGGTCTTCGGTCACCGGCGGCTGCGCGCGGCCCGCGAGCTCGGCCGCAATGTCAGGGCCGTCGTCAAGTCGATCGACGACCGCACGCATGTCATTGCCCAGGGCCAGGAGAATTCGGCCCGGGCCGATCTCACCTTCATCGAGCGGGCGCTCTTCGCCGGGCGGCTGGAAGAACTCGGCTACGACAGGGAGGTCATCGCGACCGCCCTTGCCGCCAATGCGGCGTCGATCTCGAAGATGATATCGGTCATGGATCGCATCTCGCCGGAGGTCGTCCGGGCGATCGGGCCCGCACCCGGCATCGGCCGTGAACGCTGGGTGGAGCTTTCGCTGCTCGCCGGCAAGGCCTCCAATGCGGCAGATATCGCCAAGGTCATGGACGAGGACGAGTTTTCTCGCCTGCCGTCCGACAAACGTTTCGAAGCGCTCTACACGGCGCTGAACAAGAGCGCCCGGCCGGTGCGAAAGACGCAGGCCGCGGCAGGGAAGGTCAAATGGCAGCCGCTAGATAAGGCCGTCCAGGCGGAAATGAAGAATGACGGCAAAGCGTTCTCGCTCTCGATGAAGGCGAAGAATGCCGGCCGCTTCGGGGAATTTCTCTCCAGCAGGCTGGATGCGCTCTATGAGCAATTCCTCGCCGAGGAGAGCAAATAAGGAGCTGAAACCGCAAAAGAAAAAGGCCCCCAAACGACCTGAGTCGTGGAAGCCCTTCTCCTATCCTTAAGCAAGACAGAGAATCGCATTTTCACGAATCCCAGTCAAGAGTCCTGCAGCGCCGCCCGTGTCTTTTCAGACGCGTAAAAGACGCTCCAGCGCTCTTATCCTCGCATCGTTTCGGTGAGCGGATTTCTTTTGCCTGATGAGAGGTGAAGGAAATGGAGAGTGAATCTGTAACGACGCCCTTCGGGCGGCGGCCGATGTCGCTTGCCATGCTGCTGAAACAGCGGCGCGGCGAAGCGATCACGGCTGGCACCACGCGCAACAAATGGAAGCTGTTCCGATCGGTCTGCGAAGCCCGGGCAGGGCTCGACGTGACCGATCGGGCGTTGACGGTGCTCGATGCACTGCTGAGCTTTTATCCGGAGGACGAACTCTCCAGCGAACGCGGGCTGGTGGTCTTTCCCTCGAACATGCAGCTTTCGCTGAGAGCACGCGGCATGGCCGCCGCCACGTTGCGCCGGCACCTCGCCGTGCTCGTCGAGGCCGGGCTCATCTCCCGCAAGGACAGCCCGAATGGCAAGCGCTATATCAGGCGGAATAGGGAAGGCGGCATCGGCGAGGCCTACGGCTTCAGCCTGGCGCCGCTGCTTGCTCGCGCCGGCGAGATCGAAGCGATCGCCGCACGCATTGCCGCCGACCGGCAGATGCTGCGGGGGATGAAGGAGCGGCTGACCATCTGCCGGCGCGACATCGCCAAGCTCGTTGCCGCGGCCATCGAGGAAGCGATCCCCGGCGACTGGGAGCATGTGTCTTCGATGCTTCATGCACTGCTGCAGCGCATCCCGAGGGCGGCAACGCTCGAAAATCTTCCGCCAATCCTCGAAGAACTCGAGACGATCCGCCTCGGCATCATCAACTCATTGGAATCGCTAAATAAAAGTCATCTAGCGAGCACCAATGAATCCCAGATTGAGCGCCACATACAGAATTCGAATCCCGAATCCGCATCTGAACCAGGCTTGGAAACCGGGCAGGAGGCGAACGGGCATCCTAAGCCGAGGGCAGGGCTGGAAAGGCGCGAACCAGGAATGGCCGGCAGGGACGGGAAGGGATCGCGGGCCATGGTCCGGACGAATGCCGGGAAATTGAAATCCTTCCCGCTTGGCATGGTCCTCCAGGCCTGCCCTGATATCGTCGACTATGGGCCGGGCGGCACGATCGCCAGCTGGCGGGATCTGATGATGGCGGCGGTCGTCGTGCGCTCTATGCTGGGCGTCAGCGCTTCGGCCTATGAGGAAGCAGCCTCGGTGATGGGACCGGAGACCGCCGCCACCGTCATGGCATGCATCCTGCAGAGGGGAGGGCACATCAACTCCGCCGGCGGCTACCTCAGAAACCTCACGCAGCGCGCCGAACGCAGCGAATTCGCGCTCGGCCCGATGCTGATGGCGCTATTGCGGACAAGGGAGCGGTTTAAAGTTCTGCCGGAGGCGGGTGGACAGCAGGTCAACGTCGGGAAAGAGCCTGAAGTACCTGCTCGGCAAAACGGGGGGAGGTGAGTGCGAGTCTTTCGATGAGCTCGCTTACGGTCAACGTTGGTCGTCGATAGGCGGCGGCTTGCAGAGTAAGCGCCCTCAGCACCTTCGTCTCGTTTCTCGCGAAGATCTCGATGAGAAATTCATCTGGGGTCAAGGCAACAATGCCGTCGGGGATATTACCGAAATCAGGATGTTTGAGGTCACGATAATTGGAGCTTCTGCAGCAACTGCAGCAGCGACGACATGTCGATCCTTCGGATCATTTCGCATGGCCGGCTCGATCTCCTCCCACCCTTCCGCATTCGCTTCAGGAAATGCATCCTCCATAACAGTTCGCAACGCTTCTGCTCTGGATGGCTGCATACCGTAATCGCTGACCAGGTTACGGGTCATTTCTTCCAGAATACGAGGCGACCAATGAACCCGAAAACAACCTTCTGACGCCACGCGCAGCAGCGTATCCCGCAGCAGCATGGGAAAAAGAACATTGGCATCAAGAACAGCGACGAACATAAGCACTCATGCGAAATTTCCGATTACTCAAACGAGGCCAGTTGCGTTTATAGCGTTTGCGCGCCATATTCTCGGCATGGCCATATCACATCGCACATCGCAGGATAAAAATCCTCCCAGAACGCCGACTGCTATTCCGGCACCCGAGAGATCGGCCGCGGCTCGTATTGCATCGCTTTTACGGGCGACGTCCAGGAAGCGGCAGGGGAGTGTTCAGGTCGTTGACGCCGACGGCGAGCGTCTAGAAGTGCCCCATGCATTGGCCGAGATCATGTATCGGGCGGCCGAGCTTCTCGCTGAGGGCCGCCCAGTGACGGTTCTGCCGGACGAAGAGATGCTGTCAACGCAGGCTGCGGCCGACATTCTCAACGTTTCCAGGCAATATCTGGTTCGATTGGTCGACGCGGGGGAGCTGCCGGCGGAAATGGTTGGCAGTCACCGACGTTTGAGGGCAACGGATGTCGCGGCATTCAAGGCAACTCGAGACGCCAAGCGGACCTTGGCGCTCGATCGGTTGACATCTCTGAGTGAGGACGTCGACGGCTATCAGCTCGGAGACAAGCCTCGCTGACAGGCTCTGAACGTCACGTCTCTCAAAATCCGAGATCGGGTTCGCTCGCCAACCCCGCGTTCAGGCAGCGTCGCGATAGTTCCGCGCACCAAGCTCCGCCTTGCCCAGTTCGAACTGGGTGACCAGGTCGCGCAGGCGCTCGGCCTCGCCGGCGAGCGTGACGCTGGCGGCGGTGGTTTCCTCCACCATCGCGGCATTCTGCTGGGTCACCTGATCGAGCTGGTGCATGGCGGAATTGACTTCCGACAGGCTGGTGGCCTGTTCGCGCGCCGAGCCCGCCAGCGCTTCCATGCGCTGGTTGATATCGACGATGAAGCGGCCGATGTCGCCAAGTGCTGCGCCGGTCTGGTTGACCAGCTCGACGCCGCCGGCGACCTTGGCGGATGCCCGCCCGATCAGTTCCTTGATCTCCTTGGCGGCCTGGGCCGAACGCTGTGCCAGTTCGCGCACTTCCTGGGCGACGACGGCAAAACCCTTGCCGGCCTCGCCGGCGCGGGCAGCTTCGACGCCGGCATTGAGCGCCAGCAGGTTGGTCTGGAAGGCGATCTGGTCGATGACGGCGATGATATTGTTGATCTGCCTGGAGGATTCCTCGATCTGGCCCATGGCATCCACCGTCTGGGCCACCACCTTGCCCGAAGCGAGAGCGCTGCGATTGGCGTCGTCGGCGACCCCTCGGGCCTCTTCGGCAATCTCGAAGGCTTCGGTCACTTTGGCGGTGACGGCGCTCAGCGCCGCAGCGGTCTGTTCCAGCGTCGCCGCCTGCCGTTCGGTGCGGCCGGAGAGTTCGTTGGAGCCGTTGCTGATCTCGCGGGTGCCGGAATTGATGATCGACACACTTTCGGAGACGGAGAGCAGCGTGCCGCCGAGCTGCTCGACGGAAGCGTTGAAATCATGTCTCAGCGGTTCGAATTCCGGCGCGAACCGCTCCGAAAGCTTGAAGGCGAGATCGCCCGCCGCGAGCCGCTTCAGCCCGGCTGCCAGCCCCGATGTGGCGACCGTCAGCCGCTCGGCCGCGCTCCGTTCGGCCTGCTCCTGGTCGACCAGCCGGTTTGCTTCCGCCAGCCGCCGGTTCTCCTCGGCCTCGCTTTCGAGCCGGGTGCGGGCGATGGCATTCTGACGGAAGACTTCCACCGACCCGGCCATCAGGCCGATCTCGTCGCGGCGCCCGGCATAGGGGATTGCCTTGTCGGTTTCGCCACTCGCGAGCGCCTGCATGGATTGGGTAATGCGCTGGATCGGGCGCGACACATGCCGGGCGATCGCGATCAGAATGCCGAGGCCGATAATGGCGGCGAGGCCCGCCAGGGCCAGTTCGATTTCGATTTTCGTCTCGAGCGCGCTGCCGGCGTCGGCGACACTCTCGGTGGCGATCTTATCGACGATGGCGTTGACGGCGGCAATGCCGGTCAGGATCGCCTGCTGCGAGCGCGCCAGCTTTTCGGTGGTCGGCACTTCATCCGCCGGCTGCAGGCCGAGGCTGACCTTGACGTCTTTTTCCCAGACACCATGCGCCTGGCGCAGCGAGCGCACGCCCTCGGTCAAGGACGCTGCAAGATCGATACCGCCGAGCTCGTCGAGCGATTGCGTCAGCGCACCGTTGCTTTCGTCGAATTCCGTCTTGACCTCGGCCGCCGAGACGAAATTGGTCATCGACAGCACCCGGTCGACGACCGATGTCGCTTGCCTGAACTGCTGTTCGATATGGGCGGAGGCCAGCTTGGCGTTCACCGCCTCCTGCACCACCGCGGCAACCCGGGTCTGGCCGGTGACCGACTGGTAGCCGATCAGGAATGCGCTGCCGAAGCCGACGACGATGGTCGCCACCATTGGCACGAGAATCTGCATGCGTATGGAGAGTGTCATCGCCTGCACCTCAGTTCGGCAGCGTCGGAAGGGGGATGTCCTGCTTCTCGGCGGTCAGGGTTCCGAGAAAAGCGATCAGATCGCTGCGCTCCTGATCCGTCAGCAGAAAGGCCGACATGCCGGGATCGAGCGACGGGCGGCTGACGCCGCCGCTTTCATAGTGGGTGATCACCTCGTCCATGCTCTTCAGGCTGCCGTCATGCATATAGGGACCACGATAGAGCGTGTTGCGCAGGCCGGGCGTCTTGAAGGCATATTTATTGCCGGGGCTGCTCGGATCGATCTTGTAGCGGCCGATATCGTCGCTCGGCAAACCGATGTCATGGAACTTGTTGTCGGTGAAATTCCAGCCCGAATGGCAGGCGGAACAGCCGGCTGTGCCGGTGAACAGCTCGAAGCCCCGCTTGGCGCTGTCGGAGACCGCCTTCTCGTCGCCATCAACCCAGCGGTCGAAGGGCGACCAGTTGGATACCACCGTCCGCTCATAGGTGGCGATCGCCGTCAGCAGCGTCTCCTTGCTGATGCCCTTGTCCGGGAAGACCTCGCCGAACCAGTTTTTGTAATCGGGTATATCCTGCATTTCGGCCACGGCGTCGTCGAGCTTGCCGTTCATTTCGGCGGCGGCGGTGATCGGGCCCGCCGCCTGCTGCTCCAGGTTCGGCGCGCGGCCGTCCCAGAAGAAAGGCGAGACCCAGGCAACGTTCAGAACCGTCGGCGCCTGGCGTCCGAGCGCGGTATTGGCCGCGCCGATCGGCGTCTTCACAGGCGTCTCGAAGCCGAAGGACGGGTTATGACAGCTGGCGCAGGTCATATTCTTATTGCCGGAAAGCCTGGGATCGAAGAACAGCATCTTGCCGAGCGTCGCCAGTTGAGGGGAATAAGCCGTCACCCCTTCGAAAGGCACGGTCAGCGGCCGTTTATAGGCGGAAAGATCGGCGGCCGCGCCGGGCTGGACTGCGGCCAATGCGAAGAGGGAAGCTGCAATCAGGAGACGCATCGTTCTAGCAAGTCCGGAGGAAGTTTCTGGCTGATGCTAAATTTAGCGCAATTGCATTAATGGTATGTAAAGCAAAATATACTTGAGGCCGACGTGAAGGTTTTGCCGGCTGGAGTTGTATCGCAGATATTTATCCCTGCGAAATACAATAGCAGGTTACTATTCCTCCATTGCAAATGGAGACGACGCCTCATCCCGCTCTGGCTGACGAACTCTTCCTATTGAGAAGGGCTGCGCGAATCTGTTCGTTCTTACTCAACAGGGGAGGGGGAACCGGTGCAGGCTGCTCGGGCGCTTCGGCCTTGCCGGTATTCTGCTTGAGGCTGAGGAAGCGTGTTTGCGCGACCAGCCGGTCTTCCGAAGACAGCGGCTCGACGGGCTCGCCGTCCACGCCATGGCGCATGGAATCGGGCTGGGCGCTGGCGAAATAGTAGCGCCGGCAATGGACATAGGCGGCGGTCGCGCGTCTCAGCGTCGTCACGCCCGCGTCGGGCTTCAGGAGCGGGCGCAATTCGTTGAAGAGGCCGACGGCAAAGGGGAGGATCGGATCTCCGGGCTTCGCCGGAAGCACGCCGACTGGCCGGATCAACAGCGTGTTGATCGCGTTTGCTTTCTCGACGTCGAGCTCGGTTGCCGCAATCGGCCCGCGGCTGATCTTCCAGGGTTCCATGCATCCTCCATAGCGACCGACTGTGATGGTATCTTGACGGACAGGGGCAATAGCGTTGCGGCTCGCATATTGCCAGCCCCGCTGCAAGCTGCCATTTCCGGGCGGATATAGGCCGGCCTTATCGGCCTGCTATTGCACCTAATCGTTTTTATCGCGGAATATGCATTGACCTCCAGCATCGATTACACTTCTTATCCGCGCCCAAGATGAGTGACCGGCCGCGGGGAGGATATATGCGGGTTTTCTCGAGCATTGACGAGCTGCGCCACACGCTCGATGCGCTGAAGCGCCAGGGACGCACCGTCGGCCTGGTGCCGACGATGGGCTATCTCCATGCCGGTCATATGGAGCTCGTCTCGCGCGCCCGGGCCGAGAACGATCTCGTCGTCGTCTCGATCTTCGTCAATCCGCTGCAGTTCGGCCCGGCCGAAGATCTCAGCAAATATCCGCGCGATATGGAACGCGATGCGACCATGCTCAAGCAGGCGGGCGTCAATTTCCTGTTCGCTCCCGGCGTCGCGGACATGTATGCGCGCCCGATGAAAACCGTGGTCGACGTCCCCGATCTCGGCCGCGAACTCGAAGGCGCGGTCAGGCCAGGGCATTTCGCCGGCGTCGCCACCGTCGTCTCCAAGCTCTTCAATATCGTACAGCCGCAAACCGCCTATTTCGGAGAGAAGGATTACCAGCAGGTCGTCATCATCAAACGCATGGTGGAGGATCTCGCGATACCGGTGCGGGTGATATCGGTGCCGACCGTCAGGGACGGCGACGGCCTCGCATTGTCGTCGCGCAATGTCTATCTCAGTCCTGCGGAGCGGCGTGCCGCGGCGATCGTCCCGCAGACCCTCGACGAGGCCGAGCGGCTGGTTGCCGACGGTCTCACGGATGCCAGGGAGTTGGAAGCAAAGCTCACGGAATTTCTCGGTCGCGAGCCCCTGGCAAAGCCCGAAGTCGTCGCCGTCAGAGACGCCTCGACGCTTGAGCCGGTCGGCTCGATCGACGACCCGGTCGTCGTGGCGCTTTTCGTTCGGTTCGGCTCGACGCGGCTCCTCGACAATCGCGTCGTCCGCAACTGGGTTGCCGGGGTTATCGGCGGGAAGGGCCAGCCGGGAAAGGGCCAACCTGGAAAGGGCCAACCTGGAAAGGGAGTGACGAAATGAGCGCCATCGGATCTCAAAAGCGCCTGACGCCGACCCGCATCTCAGCCATGAAGGGCGGCAAGCCGATCGTCTGCCTGACCGCCTATACGACGCCGATGGCGCGCCTGCTCGATGAGCATTGCGATTTGCTGCTGGTCGGGGATTCGCTCGGCATGGTGCTCTACGGCATGGAGACCACCCTCGGCGTCACGCTCGATATGATGATTGCCCATGGCAAGGCGGTGATGCGCGGCGTCGCCAAAGCCTGCGTCGTCGTCGACATGCCGTTCGGCAGTTATCAGGAATCGAAGGAGGTGGCCTTCCGCAACGCGGTGCGCATCCTGCAGGAAACCGGCTGCGATGCCGTCAAGCTGGAAGGCGGCGAGGAGATGGCCGAGACCATCGCCTTTCTGACGAAGCGAGGCATTCCGGTCATGGGGCATATCGGCCTGATGCCGCAGCAGGTCCAAACGGCGGGAGGCTATCGTTCCGTCGGCCATTCCGAACACGAGACTTCGAAGATCCGGCGCGACGCGCATGCCATCGGCGGCTCGGGCGCCTTTGCCGTCGTAGTCGAAGGCACGGTGGAACCGCTCGCCCGGGAGGTGACGTCAGCCATCCACATACCGACCATCGGCATCGGCGCATCCTCCGCTTGCGACGGCCAGGTTCTGGTGTCCGACGATATTCTGGGGCTCTTCAACGATTTCACGCCGCGTTTCGTCAAACGCTACGACGACCTCGGCAAGAGGATCGCAGCGGCCGTCTCCGTCTATGCCGACGAAGTCCGGTCGCGAAAATTTCCGGCAGCCGAGCATACGTTCAAGCGCCGCTCCTGAGGCAGAATATGATCAGGTCCATCACCGTGCGAGCTGCCGTTCGCGCATGATGTCGGCCGATCGGCGAACGGCCTCGGAAACCTGCAGCAGCTGTTTGGCCATGGGGGTCGAATTACGCCAGACCATGCCGATCGTTCGCGACGGCTGCGGCGACTGGAAGCGGGAGATCGAAACCTGTGCCGAGCGCGTTTCCACGGGAACGGCCATCTCCGGGATCAAAGTGATGCCGATGCCGGCGCTGACCATCTGGACCAGGGTGGAGAGCGAACTGCCTTCCATCACTTCGCGCGGGCGAGTCGAGCCGATCTTGCAGAACGACAAGGCCTGATCGCGGAAGCAATGGCCCTCCTCGAGCAGCAGCAACCGCATTTCGCGCAGCGCCTCGCGTTCGGGCACCGGCTTGCCCTCGTCTTCGGGCCGCCGCACCAGCACGAACTCCTCCTTGAAGAGCTCGAGCTCGGTCAGCGACGGTTCCGACACGGGCAAGGCAACGATCGCCGTATCCAGCTGGCCTTGGGTCAGCTCCTGAACAAGCTTTGCCGTCTGCGTCTCGCGCACCTCGATCTGAATTCCGGCGAAAGTTTCGTTCAGATCGTTTATGATAATCGGCAGCAGATAAGGCGCGATGGTCGGTATGATGCCGATGCGCAGCCGCGACAGGAAGGAGTGGCGCGAGGCGCGCGCCAGTTCCCCCAGTTCGTCCACGCCGCGGAGAATTTCGCGGACCTTGAGAGCGAAGGTCTGGCCAAAGGCCGTCAGCTTCACCGCGCGCGCGCTGCGCTCGAAAAGCTCGCTGCCCAATTCCTGCTCAAGTTCTTTGATCTGCATTGAGAGCGCCGGCTGGGAGATGGCGCAGGCGTCGGCAGCGCGCCGGAAGCGGCCATCCCTTGCCAGGGCTTCGAAATAACGCAGCTGTTTCAGGGTCAGGTTCTTCATAAGCTCAGCTTATCGCAGCAATCAGTAAATCCAACTTAAAATTATCATATGCTTCCGATATGAAGACAGCAAGGAAGAGCGGCGCGCCCACTCGGCTCAACGTTTGAACGGCAGACAGATCAAGCAATGAAGGAGACAATCATGGACAACCCCACTGACAGCACAGGCAAATGTCCTGTTGCACATCACAAGGCTCCAGCCGGCCGGTCGAACCGCGACTGGTGGCCGAACCAGCTGAACGTGCAGATTCTTCACCACAACTCCGGCCGCGCTGACCCGCTCGGCAAGGCCTTCGACTATGCCGAGGAGTTCAAGAAGCTCGATCTCGACGCGCTGAAGCAGGATCTTCACGCGCTGATGACCGATTCGCAGGATTGGTGGCCGGCCGACTTCGGCCATTACGGCGGCCTGTTCATCCGCATGGCCTGGCATAGTGCCGGCACCTACCGTATCACCGACGGCCGCGGCGGCGCCGGTCAGGGTCAGCAGCGTTTTGCGCCGCTGAATAGCTGGCCTGACAACGCCAACCTCGACAAGGCCCGCCGCCTGCTGTGGCCGATCAAGCAGAAATACGGCAACCGCATCTCCTGGGCCGACCTGCTGATCCTCACCGGCAACGTCGCCCTGGAATCCATGGGCTTCAAGACCTTCGGCTTTGCCGGCGGCCGCGCCGATGTCTGGGAGCCGGAAGAGCTCTACTGGGGGCCTGAGGGAACCTGGCTCGGCGACGAGCGCTATAGCGGCGAACGCCAGCTGGCAGAACCGCTCGGCGCCGTACAGATGGGCCTCATCTACGTCAATCCGGAGGGCCCGGGCGGCAATTCCGATCCGATCGCTTCGGCGCGCGACATCCGCGAAACCTTTGCCCGCATGGCGATGAACGACGAAGAGACCGTGGCGCTGATCGCCGGCGGCCACACCTTCGGCAAGACCCATGGCGCCGGCGATCCGTCCCTCATCGGCGCTGAGCCGGAAGGCGGCGCGATCGAGGATCAGGGCCTCGGCTGGAAGAGCTCGTTCGGCACCGGCGTCGGCAAGGACGCGATCACGGCCGGCCTCGAAGTCACCTGGTCGCAGACGCCGACCAAGTGGAGCAACTACTTCTTCGAAAACCTCTTCGCTTTCGAATGGGAGCTGACGACGAGCCCGGCCGGCGCGAAACAGTGGCAGGCCAAGAATGCCGAAGCCTCCATTCCGGATGCCTATGATGCCGGCAAGAAGCACCTGCCGACCATGTTGACCAGCGACCTGGCGCTGCGTTTCGATCCGGTCTACGAGAAGATCTCGCGCCGCTTCCTCGAAAATCCCGATCAGTTCGCCGACGCTTTCGCCCGCGCCTGGTTCAAGCTGACCCACCGCGACATGGGACCGAAGGTGCGTTACCTCGGCCCCGAAGTGCCGGCAGAAGACCTGATCTGGCAGGATGTGATCCCGGCCGTCGATCATCCGCTCGTCGACGACAGGGACATCGCCGAGCTGAAGGCAAAGGTGCTGGCAACCGGCCTTTCCGTGCAGGAACTGGTCTCCACCGCCTGGGCTTCCGCCTCGACCTTCCGCGGCTCCGACAAGCGCGGCGGCGCCAATGGCGCACGCATCCGCCTTGCCCCCCAGAAGGATTGGGAAGCCAACCAGCCGGCCCAGCTCGCCAAGGTGCTCGGCGTTCTCGAAGGCATCCGGGCGGACTTCAACGCCGCCCAGACCGGCGGCAAGAAGATCTCGCTCGCCGACCTGATCGTGCTCGCCGGTGCTGCCGGCGTCGAGAAGGCGGCGGCAGCCGGCGGCAACACCGTCAGCGTGCCCTTCACGCCGGGCCGCACGGATGCCTCCGAGGCCCAGACGGATGCGCATTCCTTCGCTGCGCTCGAGCCGCGCGTCGACGGCTTCCGCAACTATGTGAACGGCAAGCGCCATCAGTTCATGAAGCCGGAAGAAGCGCTCGTCGACCGCGCCCAACTGCTGACGCTGACCGGACCCGAGATGACCGTCCTCGTCGGCGGCCTGCGCGTGATGAAGGCAGGCAGCCCCGAGCACGGCGTCTTCACGTCGCGTCCCGAGACACTGACGAACGATTTCTTCGTCAACCTGCTCGACATGGATACGCAGTGGGCTCCGGCCGCCGGCAAGGAAGGCGTCTATGAAGGCCGCGACCGCAAGACGGGCGCCGCCAAGTGGACCGGCACCCGCGTCGACCTGATCTTCGGCTCGCACTCGCAGCTTCGCGCCTTTGCCGAAGTCTACGGCCAGGCCGACGCCAAGGAGAAGTTCGTCAAGGACTTCGTCGCCGCCTGGAACAAGGTCATGAACGCCGACCGCTTCGACCTCGTTTGATCGGCAGCATTCGCCTGGGCGCAGCTTCGGCCGCGCCCGGGCTTTTTCTCACCGCCAACGCTCAAGAGAGCCTCATCCTGAGGTGCCCCGCAGGGGCCTCGAAGGGCGAGGCGGGCGCGCCCGTCAGGCGAGCACCACCTTGCCGCCCGCCCGGAAGGGAAGGGCGGAGCGCAGCGCCTCGCCGATCTTTTCCAGGGGAAAGACGTCCCGCACCTCGGTCGCGATGACCTTTTCAGCGATTTGCGCCGCCACGTCGGAATAGGCGCGCTGGACCTCGCCCATGTCTTCGGAATGAACCCATTCCCGGAGATGGAAAAAGGAGAAGGTGATATCGGGATGGGCGGCCCAGAAGGAATTCGGGATGCTTTGGCCCGAAAGCAGGCCGTAATGCACGAAGTGTCCGCCTGGCTTGAGCGCAGCAGCGAGGATTGAGGCACGCGCGCCGCCGACACAGTCGAGTACGGCGTTCAGCCCATGCCGGCCGGCAAGCCCGTCGGCCAGATCGCCGTCCGCCCCATCGACGATGACGGACTCGATACGGCCGCTGAGGCGCGTGCGCGATTCCTCGCTGCGGACAATCGCCACCGGCTCGACGCCGACGGCATTGGCAAGGCCGATCAGGATCGATCCGATCGAAGAGGCGGCGGCATTGACGGCGATGCGCATGCCGGGCCTCAGCCCGATCTTCTTATGCAGCATCAGCCAGGCGGTCATCGGGTTGACGTAGCTGGTCGCCGCCTCGAAATCGGAGAGCCCTTCCGGAACACGAAGACACCAGCTGGGATCGGTATCCTTGAATTCCTGCCATCCGCCGGCGCTACGCACCGGCAATACGCGGGTGCCGGGCGTAAGCCCGTAAACGTCTTCACCGCAGGCCTCGACCACCCCGAAGGCTTCGAAGCCGGGGATGAGGGGCAGGGTCGTGCGTCCGGCATAGGCGCCTGAAATGGTGATGATATCGGATGGATTGATCGACCGCGCCAAGAGCCGCACCCGGACCTGATCGCGGCGCAGCACCGGCAATGCGGCCCGCTCGATCCCGACGACATCCTGAGCCGGGCCGAATTTTCGCACCACCGCCTGATATTGCATTGCATCCCCCAGACAACAGCGGTTAGAACAGCCCACCAATTTTCGGTGACCGCATGAGTGTTGACGACAGGCCTTTAACATCCTTCCGGGTCTCGATGCGAGACATCGACATCTATGGTCATGTCCATAACTCGGTTTACCTCGACTATTGCGAGGATGCGGTCGTCGAGTTCCTGCGGCACCGGGAAATTCTGAGCCACTTCCGCCACACCTCCTCGGGCGTTGCCTATCACGTGAAGAAGGCGGAGATCACCTTTCACAACCCCATCGACGTCGACGACGTGGTCGAAGCCAAGGTGACGGTCGAGAAAATCGGGCGCACGAGCCTCTCCTTTGCGATCGAACTTTTTCGCCAGCGCGATGGCGCCCATTGCGCCTCGGCCGGGCTCGTCTGGGTCTGCGTCGACCTCTCCGACAGCCGCCCGACGCCGATCCCCGACGCCACCAGGGCCGCTTTGGGCTGACGGCCGATCTTCAAACCCGCGGGTGTCCATGCCGATCCATGCGCAGCTTCTTCGACATGCAGCCGAAAGGCCCGGTAAGCCGGCGCTGGCAATCGACGGCCGCTCGCTGAGCTACGGCGAACTCCATTTACGCGCCAAGGCGATTTGCCGTTTTCTCCAGGAATTGCCGCGCTCGTCCCGCCGCAGGCTCGATCTGCCCGGCGTGGAGAGGCTTGCGGCCCTCAGCCTCGGCAATCATATCGGCTTCGCCGAATATTTCATCGCCGCCACCGCCGCGCCGCATGCCTGCGCGGTGATCGACCCGATGATGCCGCCTGAGAGAATCGAGCGCATCATCGAGCGGCTGGCGCCCGACGTGCTTGTCGTCGACGACGATAGAGGCCCAAGCGCCGAGATCGGTCGCAGGCTCGGTATCTCAGTCATCACCGCCGGAGCCGAGCCCTTCGATCTCGCCGAGACGGAAGGCGAGCTGTCTGATGATGCCGAGGGCATCTTCCTGATCGGCTTTACCTCCGGCACCACCGCCGAGCCGAAAGCCTATGTTCGCTCGCGCGAGCAATGGCGCCGCAGCCTCGATCGTGGCCGCATGGTTTTCGAACTCGAAGACGCCCCGTCCACCCTGTGCCCCGGCGCCCTGGCGCATGGCCTCGCGCTTTACGCCATGGTCGAAGCCCTCGATGCCGGCAGCACCTTCCATTCGGTCAGAAAATGGGATGCCGCTGCCGTCGCACGCATCCTCTCCGCCGAAGCGATCGAACGGCTGGTCGCCGTGCCCACCCATATAGCAGGCATTGCCAGAGCCTGGGCATTCGAGCCGGCGCTGACCTCCCTGCGCGACGTCCTGACCGCCGGCGCGAAATTGGACGTGAACGGGGTCGAAGCCATGCGCCGCCTTTTTCCGAAAGCCCGCATCCGCGAATATTACGGCGCATCCGAGATCGGCTTCATGACCGTCTCGACCCTCGCCGGCGGCGCTATCGATTTTCCGATCGACCGGGTGGGCCAGGCCTATCCCGGCGTCGAGATTTCCATTCGGGACCCCCATGAAAACGATGTCGGGACCGATGCGCCGGGCACCATCTTCGTCAGGAGCGACCTGATCGCCGATGGCTATCTCTGGGGTGACGACGGCCAGGCGTTCCGGGTCACCGAGGCCGGAGCGACGGTCGGCGATCTCGGCGAACTCGATGGAAACGGCATGCTGCGGGTGATCGGCCGGGCAGGCGGCATGATGATATCGGGCGGCAACAACGTCTATCCGGCCGAAGTCGAGAGCGCCTTGAAAACCTGCCCCGGCATCGAAGATGCCGTCGTCTTCGGCCTGCCGGATGCCTATTATGGCCAGCGGATCGTGGCGGTCGTCTCGGGAGAGGCGACAGACGTGAAAATGCTCGCCGACCATTGCGCAAGACAGCTCGCCAGGTTCAAGATCCCCCGGGAATTCTACCATATCGCCTCCTGGCCGATGACGAGCAGCGGCAAGATTTCCAGGGGGCAGGTGGAAGCCGCGGCCATTTCGGGAGACGGTCTTGTCCTACGCCTATCAGCCTGACGAGGATTGGCAGCCGGTCGTGGTTGCCGCTTACCGCACGCCGATCGGCCGCGCCTTCGGCTCGCTTGCGACCGTTGCGGCCGAAGACCTGCTTGCACCGATCATCCGCCGGATCGTTGCCGAAACCGGCATCGCGCCGGACGATATAGACGATGTGCTGGTCGGCAATGCCGCTGGCGGCGGCGGCAATATCGGCCGGCTGGCGGCACTCACCGCCGGCCTGCCGGTGTCGGTTCCCGGTGTCGCCGTCGACCGGCAATGCGGTTCGGGCCTGGAAGCGATCATCATGGCCGCCCGCCTGATTCAGGCGAAAGCCGGCGCCTGCTATCTCGCCGGCGGCGTCGAGAGCGTCAGCACCGCGCCATGGCGGGTCGAACGACCGAAAGCCAACGGGGCGCTGCCGCGCTTCTACGGTCGCGCCCGGTTTTCCCCCGAAGCGGTCGGCGATCCCGAGATGGGCATTGCCGCCGAAAACGTCGCCCGTCAATTCGCCATCACACGCCAGAGACAGGACGAATTCGCGCTCCGCAGCCACCGCCTCGCCGTCGCGGCCGCCGAGGCGGGCCTCTTCCGGCCGGAGATCGTCGGCATCTCCACCAGCAACGGACTGGTCGACCGCGACGAATCCCCGCGCCCCTCCACATCGCTCGAGGCGCTCGCAAATCTCCGGCCGGTCTTTCTCCGCGACGGTTCGGTAACCGCAGGCAATGCCTGCCCGCTGAATGACGGCGCCTGCCTGGTGCTGGTCATGAGCCGCGGGATGGCCAAAAGCCTCGGCATCGACAAGGGCCTCGCCTTCATCGACAGCGCAGCGGCCGGCGTCGATCCCAATCTGCTCGGCATCGGCCCGGTCGCCTCGACCAGGAAGCTGCTGCAGCGTCAGCCCGGGCTTTTGCTCTCCGGCATCGATGCCATCGAATTCAACGAGGCTTTCGCCGCCCAGGTTCTGGCATCGCTCGATCAGCTCGATATCCCCGCCGACACGGTCAACAGCAACGGCGGCGCCATTGCGCTTGGCCATCCCTTCGGCGCGTCGGGCGCCATTCTCGTTACCCGGCTATATACCCAGCTGATCCGCGAGGAGGCGATCGGCGCGACCGGTCTCGCCATGATCGGCATCGCCGGCGGCCTCGGGTTGACGGCGCTGTTCGAGGCGGTCAGGTTTTGCTGAGAAGGACCGCCTTCATCGCCTGCCCATAAAAGACGGAGAGAGGGATCGGCGACGTCAGCCCCACCCTCCGTCCTGCTCGGCCCTGAGCCGAGCATCCACACCGCATCCACCGGCGGCCGTGGCTCCTCGGCTCAAGGCCGAGGACGACGGAGAGCGGGGTTGGCTTCTCGACAAACTCGGTCGGACCTGCTCAGCCACATCGGCAACGACCTGAGGCCGCTGCGTGAGGAGTGGGAGCGGTAAGTCGGACCTGACGGCAAGTCTCCGACAAGGTGAGCAATCTCCGGCGACTTTGGCCCCACCCTCCGTCCTGCTCGGCCTTGAGCCGAGCATCCACGCCGCATCCACCGGCAGCCGTGGCATGGGTCCTCGGCTCAAGGCCGAGGACGACGGAGCGTGGGGTTGGCTTCTCTCCAAACTCCGCTGGACCTATCCAGCCGCCCCCTCCGTCCCTTGCAACGCCTGACGACGCAGGTCTCCGGGCCGAACGGCCCGATCGTAGGGCGAGCCGCCCTACTGCCTTGGCATAGGGCGACAGCGACCGAGGGAGAATGGTTCGGGCTCGCGATCCGGCGCATTCTCCTGCCCATCGGTTCCGGCCGCCCGTACCCAAGTAACAATTCCATACCGATGAAGTCGCCTGCCTCGCTGAGGCGGCGATTTCGGCAGCCACCCGAGATCAACAGAGGAAATCCTCGCTAGGACAAGGAGACTACCCATGAAGATCGTCATTATCGGCGGCACCGGGCTTATCGGCTCGAAGACCGTGGAAAGATTGCGCAGCAAGGGGTACGAGGTGCTGGCGGCGTCGCCGAATTCCGGCGTCGACACGATCACCGGCAAGGGGCTCGCCGAAGCGCTCGCCGGCGCCGAGGTTGTGCTCGATCTCGCCAACTCACCCTCCTTCGAGGACAAGGCCGTCCTGGAATTTTTCCAGACATCGGGCCGCAATCTGCTGAAGGCAGCAGCTGCCGCCGGCGTGAAGCATCATATCGCGCTGTCGATCGTCGGCATGGAACGGCTGCAGGGCAGCGGCTATATGCGCGCCAAGATGGCCCAGGAACAGCTGATCAAGGCTTCCGGCATCCCATACACCATCGTCCACTCCACACAGTTTCACGAATTCATGGCCGGCATCGCCCAGTCGGGCACATCAGGCCAGATGGTGCATCTGTCGCCCGCCTATGTGCAGCCGATCGCATCGGACGATGTCGCCGACGTCATGGCCGAGGTGGCGCTCGCAGCACCCGTGAACGGCACGATCGAGATCGGCGGCCCGGAGAAAATCCGTCTCACCGACATCGTCACACACCTCCTGAAAGCGACGAACGATCCGCGCCAGGTAATGGCGGATCCCCACGCCCGTTATTTCGGCGTCGAACTCGAGGATGACTCGCTGGTAACCGGCACCGGCGCGCGGCTCGGCCGGATCCGATTCGACAATTGGCTGAGCCGGCAGCCGCCGCAGAAAAAGAGCGCTTGAGGAGACCAGATATGTTCAGAAAGATTATTTCAGCGACCGCCTTCGCCGTTGCCCTCGCAGCCGGAGCGCAGGCTTTCGCCGCATCGGGCGGCAAAGCCAAGGTAACCCTCGTCTACGACCACGAGCTTCCCAATGTTCGCGGCAAGAGCATCAAGGCCGTGCTCGTCGAATATAAGCCCGGCGGCACATCGCCGGGCCACACCCACCCGAAATCCGCCTTCATCTATGCCACCGTTCTGGAGGGCTCGATCAAAAGCCAGGTCAATGACGGCCCGGTGAAGATTTACAAGGCCGGGGAAAGCTTTCCCGAATTCCCCGGCGATCACCACAGTGTCAGCGCCAACGGCAGCAAGACCGCGCCGGCGAAACTGCTTGCGGTCTTCGTGGTGAACTCGGACGAGACGGAGCTGACGACCGACGACAAGTAAGTTGCCCTCGATGCCCGGCGCCGCCGGGCATCGTTCCTTGCTCTCAGTCAAGCAGATTGCAGCGCCATCTCCAGGTCGGCGATCAGATCGTCCGGATGCTCGATGCCGATCGACAGACGGATCGTCGATTCCAGCACGCCGATGCGCTGGCGGACATCTGCGGGCACACCGGAATGCGTCATGGCGGCCGGATGGCTCGCCAGCGATTCCGTGCCACCGAGGCTGACCGCAAGCTTGAAGACCTGCAGCGCGTTCAGAAACTTGAAAGAGGCCGGCTGGCCGCCGCGAATGTCGAAAGAGAAGGTGGAGCCGGCGCCGGTGCATTGCGCGGCGAAGGTCCGGCCGGCCGGCGAATCCGGATCGTGATAGGGCAGGTAGTGAACCTTCTCGACCTTCGGATGATCGCGCAGAAAATCGGCGACGGCCCGCGCATTGCTGTTGGCCCGCTCCATGCGCAGCTGCAGCGTTTCCAGCGACCGGCCGAGCATCCAGCAGGAATGCGGATCGAGCTGCGTGCCGATCGCGCCGCGCAGCGCCTTGACCTGCTTGATGACAGCCTTGCGGCCGAGAACGGCGCCGGCGATCAGGTCGGAATGGCCGCCGACATATTTGGTCAGCGAATAGAGCGAGATATCGGCGCCGTGCTCGATCGGCCGCTGGAAAACCGGGCCGAGCAGGGTGTTATCGCAGACGATGATCGGCGTATGCCCCTGCTTTGCGCCGATCGCGTCGGCCACGCGCCGGATCATCGCGACATCGACCAGGCTGTTGGTCGGGTTGGCCGGCGTCTCGATCAAGATGACGGAAACGCGGCCCTTGGCCATCGCCTCGTCAGCCGCCTTCTGCACCGATCCTTCGCTGACGCCGTCGGCAAAGCCGACCGCGGCGACGCCGAAATTGAGGAACGTTTTTGCCAGCAAGGTTTCCGTGCCGCCATAAAGCGGCTGCGAATGCAGGATCGCATCGCCCGGCCGGACGAAGGCGAACAAGGTCGTGGCGATCGCCGACATGCCTGAGGAAAACAGCGCGCCGCTTTCCGTCCGCTCGTAGACGGCAAGCCTGTCCTCGACGATCTCGCTATTGGGATGGTTGAACCGCGAATAGACGAGACCGGCGCCTTTTCCCGCCGGCGGCTCGCGGCGGCCCGAGACGTAGTCGAAGAAATCGCGGCCATCCTCGGCCGAGTTGAAGACGAAGGTGGAGGTGAGGAATACCGGCGGCTTGACCGCCCCTTCCGAGAGTTCGGGATCGTAGCCGTAGTTCAGCATCTGCGTTTCGGGATGCAGTGCATGATTGCCGATATGGGTTTTGGAAGGATGCGGGGCCGTCATGATCGTCTCCTCTGTCGGGATTGCCCAAAAACAAATTACATCAAATCCGCGTCTGAGGCGCAGCCATCGATGATGCTCCTCAATGATCAGTTGATGGCCTCGCCCAAAGTGTCTGCAACATAGGCGCCGCGCGCGCCCATCGGCAACGGCGGTCCCGTCGTCGTGTCCCTCGCGGTCTGATGTTCCAGTTCGGCGTTAAGTTCTGCGCCGATGACGAGAATGACGACGGAAAGCCAGATCCAGATGAGGAAGCCGATCAGCGCACCGAGCGTGCCGTAGGTCGCGTTATAATTGGCGAAATGATCGAGATAGAAGGAGAAGCCGAGCGACATTGCCGCCCAGGCGATCGTCGTCAGAGCCGCCCCCCACGTCATCCACCGGAGCTTGGCAGGCTCCCGGCTGGGGCCGAAGCGGTAGACCGAGGTCACCGCCACCGCCACAACAAGCAGAAGCAGCGGCCATCGCAGGAGAAGCGCCATGTGCTCCTTGAACTGATCGAGCCAGAGATAGGAAAGCACGACCGGCATGACGCCGACAAGCGCCACCATGACCACCGTCAGAAGCATCGCGCTCAAGGTGAAGCAGAGGCCGACGAGGTTCAGCCGGATAAGACCGCGCTTCTCATTCTCCTCATAGGCCACGTTCATCGCATCGAAGATCGCCAGCGTGCCGCTATGCGTGCTCCACAGCGCAATGCCGAGACCGACGAAAAAGGTGATGCCGAGGGCACTGTCGCGCTTGCTGACGAGCTCCTTGATCTGATCAGCCAGAAGGTCGAAGGCCCCCGGCGGCAACAGACCGGCCAGTTCGCGTAGATGCTCCGATATGGTGACCGGGTCGGCGACCAGCCCGTAGAGAGACACCAAAGCCGCCATGGCGGGAAACAGGGCCAGCAGCAGATAGAAGGTCACACCCGCGGCGATGAGTGTCACCCGGTCATTCAGGACTTCGTGGTAAACCCGCCAGAACACATCGCGAAGTCCGCTGAGCGGAATAGCCTCGGGCGTGGCAGCGCTGCGTCCATGATCGTCAACCGGGCGGCCCGGCTCCGCCGGCGGGACCAGCCCACCGCCCTGCTTTGCCTGCACCAACACAAATGCCCCGATCGCCGCCGCCATCATCGCAGCGGCGATGGACAATCTCTTGAGCGGGAGCGCATCTGCCATTACCCTATCCTCTGATTTGCTGCGTGGATAACGCCGGGTACCGCAAAAGGATGCAAGCCGTTGCTTTCTTGTGGAGATTCGGAGCGCAGGGGAGGGGAGGCCGCGGCGACAAGGGCTGCGCCGGACAGAAAGCCGGGATCGTAATATTCTGATTTCACTGGATAAGTTCTTCGATACGGAAACGAAACCGGACTTTAGTTTCATCACTGCGGGTTAAGCTATATCGACACGCCGCCGCCGTCGCCGCGATTTTGGGCCCCTGGGACGGCAAATTCGGCACCACGCAATCTTGGAAAGCCCGATTTGGACCCGAGTTTCGTCCGCCACCATCAGCTCGAACGCTGAGCATCAAGCGCGCTCCGCCTCCCCTCATTAATAGCGCCGCCGGAAATAGCCGGCAATAACGCTCGCGTCGTCCACGGCGAACATCGCCCCTTGAGGTATCGACGATGCCGGGCCAGCATCCAAGAGAGCCTCATCCTGAGGTGCCCCACAGGGACCTCGAAGGACGAGGCGGGAGCACCGACGCCGAACGAATGCAAGGAGCAACGCTGGAACGCGTCCTTCGAGGCTCCAGCCTTCGGCTTGCGCACTTCAGGATAAGGCCGCTGGAGGATGCCGCGCCGCCCCCCGAGAAGCCTCATCCTTGTACGTTGCCGTTGCTGTATAATGCGGCTGTGCGGCGGGATGCGTGTCATCCTAGGGTTTTGAACTCGCGCCTCAGCGAGCATCTCCGTCGCCATGTCTTCGCTCGAACGGTTGGTTGGGCCTTGAGCCCGCGTTGCAAGGAGGAGCACCCCATGCATGCCCCCAGAACTTTCATGGTCGGTATCGATGTCTCGAAGGCCCATCTCGACGTGGCCGTCGAAGGCAAACGCACCGTTGTCCGCTTCGACAACGATGCAGCAGGCTGAGCCGCACTCGCGGCGGCGGTGGCCGGCGCAGAGCTTGTTGTCGTCGAGGCCACCGGCGGTTACGAGATGGCGACCGTCAGGGTGCTGATGGCCGCCGATAGTCCTGTCGCCGTCGTCAATCCCCGCCAGATCCGCGATTTCGCCAGGGCCAGCGGCCGGCTGGCCAAGACCGATCAGGTCGATGCCCGCGTCATTCTCCACTTCGCCAGAGCGATGCGGCCGGCACAGATCCCCCATATCGACGACGGCCGCATCGCGCTTGCTGCCCTCGTCACCCGTCGCCGCCAGCTCATCGACATGGCGGTCGCCGAGAAGAACCGCCTCGAACATGCCCCGCAAGCCGTCGCCGTGCTGATCGGCGAGACCCTCGCCGCCCTCAAGGCCCAGCTCGCCCGCGTCGATGCCGCCATCGCGCTCGCCATCGAGGCCGAGCCCAACATGGCCGCACGCCGCGACCTGCTGCTGACCGTGCCCGGCATCGGCGAGGTCGGCGCCGCCGTGCTCATCGCCGAACTGCCCGAACTCGGCGGCATCGACGACAAGAAACTCGCCGCCCTCGTCGGCGTCGCACCGATGGCCCACGACAGCGGCGCCTGGCGTGGCCAGCGCCACATCGCCGGCGGCCGCGCCACCGTCCGATGCGCCCTCTACATGGCAACCCTCTCGGCCATCCGCTGCAGCCCGGCCATCAAGGCCTTCTACAAAAGGCTGCGCGACGCCGGTAAACCGCCCAAGGTCGCCCTCGTCGCCGCTATGCGAAAACTCATCATCATGATCAACACTATCCTCAAAAGACACACGCCCTGGAGCGAGCCGCAACAACACGGTTGCTGAGGTGCCCCGAAGGGGCCTCGAAGGACGAGGCGGGTGCGCCAACGTCCGGACGAACGCAGGGAGCAGCGTTGGAGCATGTCCTTGGAGGCTCCAGCCTTCAGCTTCCGCACCTCAGAATAAGGTTCGTTGGAGGATGCCGCGCCAACACCTCGAAAAGCCTCATCCTAAGGCGCCCCGCAGGGGCCTCGAGGGACGAGGCGGGTGCGCGCCGTCCAGCCCACGCGAGGGGCTTCTCCAGATCTCTACAAAGAACGGCGCCGGCGCTTCGGCAGGTCCGCTCGAGCTTTAGACATGCAGCCA
The DNA here is from genome assembly GCF_002531755.2 of Rhizobium acidisoli. Lineage (NCBI taxonomy): Bacteria > Pseudomonadati > Pseudomonadota > Alphaproteobacteria > Hyphomicrobiales > Rhizobiaceae > Rhizobium > Rhizobium acidisoli. The sequence continues at coordinate 561,472 of NZ_CP035000.1, forward strand.
ATGAGCTACTCGGCATTGGCGGCCGCGGGCCTCCTGCGCGCCCGGACAATCTGGCCGACATCGTCGTCATATCGATCATCGGGGAAGTTTATAGTCCAGATGAGACGACGCAACGACTCCGGTGCGATACTTCGGTAACCAAGTTCCTCCAGACGGAGCAGAAGCAGCAAATGGTCGGTAACGACTATCAGCCGGGCGTAAGCGCCAAGCTGATGCAACGCAGGGCGCATGGCAGCATAGGAGTTGAGGCCGAATGATGCTGCGATCGCCTCATCGAAGTGCGACGATTTGATGTGAGGATATTGGCCACGCAGAGCTTGCTTTAAGGCGACGACATTCGAAGGCGAGAACCTGATGGATGGGTTCAACATAGGACGATCCTGTGCTCTGGTCGAAGTCTGCCGATGACACTTCGACCTTGAGGAACACGGTCGTCGAGAAGTCTTACACACCCTTCAACCCGGCAGGAGGTTTGGATAGGCTTCCAGACTCATATGGTAACCGTCAAACACTTCGCCATCAAGGCATGGGCTCGTCTTGGGGCCAACGGGATCGTTGGCGCAACGCGACACGCGAAATCGCATACCTGAACGGCTGCCAGCAACATCCGTTGTCCGCGGCGCTCGGATGAATGCCGGACGCAACGTCGGAGCGAGTCCTTCGACGATAAAGCCTTCGCCTTCCGCATCTCAAGGACGAGGACCGTCGGAGGGCGCCGCGCGGCTTTCGCCTCGGCTGTCGTCGTTGGTCCTCCGATGATCTTCCGAGCGGCAAGCGCCGATATCCAAGAGAGCCTCATCCTGAGGTGCCCCGCAGGGCCTCGAAGGACGATGCGGGCGCGCTGGACATTGAGCAATGCAAGAAGCAGCGCTGGAGCGTGTCCTTCGAGGCTCCGGCCTCCGGCCTGCGCACCTCAGGATGAGGCCCCTTGGAGTATGTCGGACCACCCCCCGAGAAGTCTCATCCCGAGGCGCCCCGCAAGGGGCTCGGAAGACAAGTGAGTGCGCCGACGCCCGAGCGATTAAGAGGCAGCGCTGGAGCATGCTTGGAGCCTCCGGCCTCCGCACGAGGGAGCTTGCAGGATACCGCGCGCTAGAAGCAAGCGAGGATCAGACATGAAAACGGCCAGCGAGAACCCGGAATTGATTGCCGTTGTCCGCGGACAACAGGGTCATTCCAGAGCGGCAGCGCAAGTTGTCCGCGGACAACCATGCAGAACCCGGGAGCACCCATCGGAAGCTGCCAATCATTTCCGACGCGTCCGGCGTCACCCTTCACGCCACCCAACCGTCAAGCTTGAATTTGCCGCTCTGCAGCACTACCTCGTGGTGGACCGAAGCGCTCCCCCTCCGAGCCGCTTCGGTTCGACGGACAGCATCCCTCCTCCCAGGCTGTCGGTCACTATCGAAGCCCGGCGCCCTCTCCCGCGCCGGGCTTTGGCTATCTCGGCAAACCGCTGTCGTCGCCGGCGAGGACGTCTCCTCATTAGCCCACCACCGGAATGGATGCTTCAGGGATCGTCGTAGCAGAGCGCCCAATGATCACCGATATACCAGCAGCGCCCTATCCGCGGGTCGGTCTTCCAGAGCAGGCTCTTGATGAACTCGATGCCGCCGCGCTTGAAGGCAGCCGTCAGCGCCTCGATCTCATTCTCGTCGATCGTCAATCCACCATCGGCGCAGACGAAATAGGCTGCACTGATCCAGCGCGCCGCAAATCCACTGGCGCCGCGCTCAATCCGAAGTGCTGCGCCATGGGATGCATGACGGCCGCCACTCGACGGCCGGCCCTGGCGCGGTACACCAAGCGGCAACACCAGGCGCCCTCCGGTTCGCAGCCTTTCGATCCAGGGCGCCGCCGGACGCCCGACGGCGAAGTTCACATAGATCGCATCCACCTCTTGCTGCGGCCATTGATTGCCGTCGGCGGCGATGACGCTGACGTTGGCCCGATCAGCAAGCGCTGTTTGAGCGTGACCCGCTAGATCGGGATCCATCTCGACGGCATAGACATGACCCGCAGCACCCACCAACTCCGCGAGAATGGCGCTATAATAGCCGGTGCCGGCCCCGATATGGGCGATGCGATCGCCGATTTGGACGTCCAGCTCATCCAGCAGCCGCGCATGCAGCGAAGGGCTGCCATTGTTGACGCCCTTGTCGGGTTGCAAGGCGAACAACGCATCCTGATAGGCCAGGACCAGATCGGAGGAAAGCAACGGGCGATATCCGCCACCCAGATTGGCGACCTGCCATGGCGGCGTACCAAGGAATTTTTCGCGCGGCACGACGGCAAAGGCGGCCTCGATCCGCGGGATCGCCGTTCCGGCGGTTGCCGCCACCTGATGGGCGTAGGCGCGGCGGACCACCGCAAGTTCGTCGGCCGTGAACGTCGCAGTCGGCATGGCACATCTCCGGACTTCGATCCGTTCCGTTTGCCGACCCCTTAGCGTCCGCGGATCCGCATCTGTCGATACATGATCGATTTCGATAGAGGATGACATCTTCAGCAGGCGGCATTCGTGACGGAAGTTAAATGCTATTTTGCTTCCCTTGCGGAAAACTTCGTTGTTACGTCATATGCTTAATATCGTCGGGACGAAAACGAAGCCGCCACCGCCCGGCGAATCTGACCTGCAAAGCAGGCAGCATCGCCGGAGTCCGCCTAGCCTCGGGCATCAACAGCCTGCCAGAGCGCCAACGATGCAATCAGGCGCGCGGCGTCGTGCCACCCATGGCGTTTACGCTGAAACGCTTCTTGATCCTGTCGACGGGCGTCCCGTCCTGAAGCGGAACTTGGACCACCCTGTCATAGGTCTCAAAGCCCATCTTCGCGTAGTAGCCAAGTCCGCTGACATTGTCGGCGCGGATGGTCGCATTGATGAAGTCGAGCCCGAATTCTTCCGCCGCCGCGCGGGTCGCCGGAAAAAGCGCGCGGCCGACGCCCGCGGTCTTTGGGTTCATGCGAGCAAAGGTCGCGATGTCGGCGACGCCTTTCGGCGGATCGCCGTATAAGCTCAACGATTGAAAGCCGACCAGCGCCTGATTGTGCTCGGCCACATGGCAGGCCAGCGGAAATTCGCCATCGATGAACCAGTCGGCGAATTCGGCAGCCGAAAGCGGCGTCTCGAGCGCTGTCGTTCCGCCGGCCCGGATGATCTCGTTCAGCAGAGCGCTCAGTTCCTCGGCGTCGGAAGCGACGGCCTTTCGGATGTGCATGTCTTGGCTACCTCGTTATCCCCGACAACCTATCGGCGAGATTTTGAGATGACAAGTCACCATTTCGTCTGCCGGGATGAGGCATCATCCAGCGCACCCGACAGCGATTTCGCGCTCCCCGATTGCGCAAACTGTCTTCAGGCGTTCAAACGCTGCTGCGTCTGCCGGTCGAAAAAATGAACCTTGGAGGTCTCGAAGGAAAGTTTCACCGGCTGTTCCGGAACGAGTTCGACACGTTCGCGCACCACCCATGTCAGCTCCCGTCCATCCACCTCCACGGCGACATGGGTTTCCGATCCCGTCGGCTCGACCACCTTGACTACGGCATCGACCCCGTTCTCGCCGCCGAAGGCGATGTCTTCGGGGCGGATGCCGAGCGTCAGCGGCCGGTTGGCGGAATTGGCCGGCGCCCGCGAGAGCGCCACGCGCGACCCGCTGGAGAGCGCCAATGCCGGCTTTCCCGCCTGGTCGATCGTCCCCTCGAGAAAGTTCATGGCGGGGGAGCCGAGGAAACCGGCGACGAAAATGTTGCGCGGCCTGTCGTAGAGTTCGAGCGGACTGCCGATCTGCTCGACACGGCCGCCATGCAGCACGACGATCTTGTCGGCCATGGTCATGGCTTCGATCTGGTCATGGGTGACGTAGACGATGGTGGTCTTCAGCCGCTGATGCAGGGCCTTGATCTCCGCCCGCATCTTCACCCGCAGTTTCGCATCGAGATTGGAAAGCGGCTCGTCGAAGAGGAAGACTTTGGGATCGCGAACGATGGCACGGCCCATGGCGACGCGCTGGCGCTGCCCGCCGGAAAGCTGGGCCGGCTTGCGGCGGAGAAGCGGCTGCAGGCCGAGAATGGCGGCAGCCTCGCCGACTTTCTTTTCGATCTCCGGCCGCTTGGCGCCGGCAAGTTCCAGCGCAAAGCCCATGTTCTGGGAGACGGTCATCTGCGGATACAGCGCGTAGTTCTGGAAGACCATCGCGATATCGCGATCCTTCGGCTGCAGATTGTTCACCACCCGGCCGTCGATGCTGATCTGGCCGCCGGTGATATCCTCCAGCCCGGCGATCATGCGCAGCAAGGTTGACTTGCCGCAGCCGGAGGGGCCGACCAGAATGGTGAATTCGCCATCGGCGATCTCGACGTCGACGCCATGAATGATGTCGACCGTGCCGAAGGATTTCTTGACGTTTCTGATGCTCAAGCCAGACATGGACTTATCCCTTTCAAGCATGTCGCGCAAAAGTGTGCAGCGGTTTTGCGGCACCGACATGCGCAAAAACAAAGAGCTAAAGCGCAAGCAGCGATCTGAAAGATCGCGACGCGCTTTAGCGTTTTCTGCGCACGCGCAGCGCCTGATACGGCTTGCGCGGGATTTTCACGCCGAAGGCGGCATCCGGCTTGCCGCCGCGCACGACCGAGCCGTGGCGCGTCGGATGCGGAACGGGTGCCGCCACCTTCTCGGCCGGCGTGATCGTCATCTCCCAGGTGTCGATGATATCGACATCGTAATCGGCGCCATCGACGGGCAGTCCGGTGGACCAGACGACCGGCTGATGCTCGCCGAAATAGATCAGCCGGAAATCGCCATCGCCGTCACGCGCGCCCGAAACGCGCGACCAGGGCCATTCGCCGATGATGCCGAGCGGCTCGAGTCCATGCTTGACGTCTGCTTCCAGCAGGTCGCGAAGGAAGCCGATCCGCTTCCAGGCCTCGCCGCGCAGTTCCCCGCCCTTGGCCCACCAGATCAGGTCCTCGGGATGGGAATAGGTCTCGCCATGGCCGGCATAGCCGCCGCGCGCCATGGTGATCCAGAAGCGATGCACGAGTTCCCCCGCATGAAGATTGCCCCATGACTGCAGGATGTCGCCCTCGTATTCCGGCTCGTCATTGACGACAGGCTTGCCATAGGCATCGCGCCATTCCTGGGTGCGCTTGACGTCGGGGTTCTGAATGCAGGTGTGGGTGACCCACGGCTTGCGGTGATCGAAATTCGCGGTCACGTCACCATTATGGATGGAGCGCAGGTGCTGGTAGGGATCGTTTTCCTCGAGGATGTGGAAGTAGCGGTCCCACTGCGCCATCGGCTTGGTGTCGATCAGGAAGTCATATTCATTGGCGAGCGACCACCAGACGTTCCGATAGGCGGAAAGACGGGCGGCGAGATATTCGACATAGCGGAAATCCTGCGCCGCCGACATGTCGGCATAACCCCAGCGGTCATAGGGATGGAAGATGATGATATCGGCTTCGATGCCGAGGTCGCAAAGGGCCGCGACCTGTTTTTCGAAATGCTGGAAGGCCGCGGGGTTGGGCCGATCGAAATCCTGCCTGCCGTCCGCGCCGCTTTCAAAGCAGGCGTGCAGTGGCTCGTTGACGTTATAGGGATAGTCCTTCGGAAACACGCCCATGCGCATCTTGTTGAAACGCGCCTTCTTCAGCGTCTCCAGCGTCTGCTTCTGCATCTCGAGCGGCTGGTGCGTCCAGGCGTAGCAGGTCGTTCCGAAGGAGAGGAACGGCGTGCCGTCGGCATAAGCGAAGTGGAATTTGTTGCGCACGCGCACCGGGCCGTGATTGCCGGCCGAAGGTGCCACCGCGGTCAAAAGGCCGGTCCTGCCGTCGAGCGCCGCGGTCTTGGAGCGCGTCTTGAACGACCACTCGCCCTCGCTGTCGGGCATGAAACGGATGCGGTAGGTGCCGTTGCCGTCATAGAAGCCCGGCACGCGCACGTCGCGGCTCTTCTGGGTGAACACGGCATCGAATGCCACGTCGAGATAGGGATTTCCGGCCGCGGGCCCCTCGAAGGCGGCCTCGAACACACCCCATTTTTCGACTGTTGCATCAGACATTCTGTCTCTCCTCGTAGAAAAGATTTCGCGATCAGCCCTTGACGGCGCCGGAGGTGAGGCCGGAGACGAAGTAGCGCTGGAACATGAGATAGACGATCGTCGCCGGCAGGACGGTCATGACGATCGCGGCGTTGAGCTGGCCGTAATTGCTGGAGAACTGCCCCTGGAACGACATCAGGCCGAGCGGCAGCGTCCACATGTGCTGGTCCTGCAGCAGCACCAGCGCCATGGCGAATTCGTTCCAGGTGGAAACGAAATCGAGGATGAGCAGCGCGGCAAGCACAGGCAGGCAGACCGGCAGGAATATCCGCCGGAAGATCGTGAAGTGGGTTGCGCCGTCGATCAGCGCCGCTTCCGACAACTCCTTCGGAATGCCCTTGAAGAAGCCGTGCAGGATGAAGACCTGATAGGGAACGCCGAAGGCGATATAGGGAAGGATGACGCCGGGATAGGTGTCGATCAGACCGAAGGAATTGACGAGCGTGAAGAGCGGCGCCAGCATCACCTGGAAGGGGATCATCGTGCCGAAGACGACGATGAGCAGCAGCGCCTTGCTGATCTTCAGCTTGATCTTGGCAAGCGCATAGGCGGCCATCGCCGACAGAAACAAGCCGAGCGGCACCTTGATGACGGTGATGATGACGCTGTTGAGGAAGGAGTTGGCGAAATTGCCGCGGCTCCAGGCAGCGCTGTAATTGTCATAGGCGAGCTCGGTCGGCGGCATGAAGGCGCCGGTGCTCGTCACCGCCGCCGGTGTCTTCAGCGAGGTGAAGACGATGAACACGAAAGGCGCGACCCAGACGAGGGCGACGATGACAAGCGTGATCCAGAGGCCGATCAGGATGGGATCACGCTTCATCGACGATGGCTGGACGTCCAGATGCACGGCGGCGGTATCGCTCGGCACTGCTGTCACGATTCGACCTCCTCATGCTTCTGGGTCCATCTCAGATAGGGGATGACGACAGCCATGGTGATCAACAGCAGCACGACGGAGATCGCCGCACCCCGGCCGAAATCGAAGATCTGCATGGCCTGGGTGAAGGCCCAGAGCGCCAGCATCTGGGTGGACTGGGCCGGGCCGCCGCCGGTCAGGCCGTAGACGATATCGAAGGCCTTCAGCGAGGAGATGATCGAAAGAACGAGAACGATGGTGATCGTCGGGCGCAAAGCCGGCAGCGTCACATGCTTGAACACCGCCCAGCGGCCGGCGCCATCGATGCGCGCGGCCTCCACCAGCGTCTGCGAGACATTCTGCAGGCCGGCCAGGAACAGCACCATGGAGAAGCCGACCGTCTGCCAGAGATAGGCGACGAAAACGGAATAGAGGGCGATATCCTTGTTCCCCAGCCAGTCCTTGATCCAGCCCTGCATACCCCAGGAGGTCAGCAGCTGAGCGAACAGGCCGAAGAAGGGATCGTACATCCACTTCCACATGGTGGCGACGGCGATCGGCGCGATGATGACGGGTAGATAGAAGACGGCCCTCAGGCCATTGCGGCCGAAGATTTTCTGATTAAGGCTGAGCGCCAGCAGCAGCCCGACCATCGGCGGGAAGATCAGGCTCATCAGCGTCCAGATCACCGTGTTGCGGAAGGCAACCCAGAAGACCGGGTCCCGGGAAAAGATCGCCGAATAATTGGCCATGCCCACGAATTGCCGGTTGGCGTCCAGCCCGTTCCACTTCTGGAAGCTCAGGATGACGACATTGAGCATCGGGTAGAGCGCAAAGACCGCATAGATCGCCAGCGCCGGTACCAGCAGGATTGCCGCTTGCATACGCGGATCATGTGTCGATTGTCGAAGTGACATGCTTTCCTCCTGGCAGTGAAAGCCGCTGCCAGCTCATGAAAGAATGTGCCAGCCGATCGACTCGAAGGTCGATCGGCCGGCGCTTGGGAGGAATCAGGTTCTGCTTGCGATGAAGGTCTGCAGCTGCTTGGCCGCCTCGGCCGGCTCGGTGTTGCCGGAGGCGACGTCATTGATGACGCGGAAATATTCCGTCGTCACATCGAGCGGGAAGGCCTGGTCGCCGTTCATGTAGACCTTGCCGTATTTCTGGAAAATCCCCAGCCATTCCGCCTCGAGCGGCTTCTGGTTGGCGTATTGGACATTCTTGTTGACCGAGGTCGAGCTCAGCTGGCCGAGCAGATCCTGCTGCACCTTCGTCGACAGGAAATAGTCGAGGAATTTCGCGGCGGTGTCGGGATTCTTGCTCTTGGTGCTGATGTAATTGTACTCGGCGAAACCATAGAGACGCTCGGTATTGGTCGGGAAGGGGAAGATGCCGTAATCGTCGAGATTGGCGCCCGAGCCGTCGAGCTGGCTAACCAGCCAGTCGCCTTCGAGCATCATCGCCGCGCGGCCGGCCGTGAAGAGGCTGTAGGACTGCTTGTTGTCGATGCCCATGAAGGGCTGCAGCGTATAGTCCTTCGTCCACTTGGCAAACTCCGCAAAGGCGTCCGTTGCGCAGGGTTCCTTGGTCCAGTCCAGCGTCATCGCCTTCAGCGCGTCGTGCTTCTCGGCGCCGCACTTGGTCTCGAGGATGACGTCCATCAGGCGCATGACGTGCCAGTTGACCGTGCCACCGAAGGTGAAGGCGGGGATGCCGGCAGCTTTCAGCTTGTCGGCGGCGGCCAGAAGTTCCTCATAGGTCTTCGGCTCTTCCTTGATGCCGGCCTGTTCGAAAAGCTTCTTGTTGTAATAGACGGCCTCGCCCTTGAAGGTGAAGGGAACGCCGTGTTTGCCGCCGGGATAAAGGTCGGCGAAAGCCGCAGCCGAGGGCAGCAATTCGTCGTTCCATTTATATTCGGTGTAATATTTGTCGAGCGGCAGAGAGAGGCCGGCCTTCACATATTCGCCGCCGAGGCCAAGGCCCGCCCAACTGAAATAGATGTCAGGCCCCTTGTCGGAGCCGGCCGCGACGCGCAGCGCCGTCTTGTGCTCGTCGACGGCGCGCTGAACGATCTCGACATGCGTTCCCGGATTCGCCGCTTCGAAATCCGTCGCGACCTTCTTCAGCGCGCCGTTGGCGGCATTGTTGTCGAAGTTGAGCGTCCAGAGCGTGATGTCTTCGGCAAGAACCGGCGTCGCGGCGAAAGACGCCATGGCAATCGCGACGATGCTCGCAGTCTTCAATTTCGCGGATAGGGTCAGCATTACCGTCCTCCTCTTGATAAGCCGGCCCCTTGTCGCAGATGCTCATTTACATGTCAACTGGTATGATGAGCTAACCATCACGATGCCGTGCGAATTTTGCGATGGAGGCGATGATGATGGCTGCCGATGCCGCACCGGGGTCGATATGGCCGATTACCCGATCTCCAAGCCGAGATGCCCGTCCCTTCGCCGCCAGTAAATCCCGGGTCGCTTCGCAGCCTTGGCGCGCTGCCCGGTCCGCCATGTCGAAGCATTCAGCAAGGGCAGATCCCGACGCCCTGACCTTGAGCGCCGCATCTGCCGCTGGCTTCCAGGTATCGACCATGGTCTTTTCGCCGGGCTCGGCCTTGCCGCGTTCTTGAATCCCTTGCGCCATCACCGCAAAAGCCCGCACGAAGTCGTCATCACTTAGTTCAGGCTTGTCCTTGACGGCGGCTCCGGCGCGCATGAAAGCCGTCGCATAGAGCGGGCCCGATGACGCGCCGACCGCATTCAAAAATGCCTTTGCCGCCGCGTTGAAGACGGCCGTCGGCGCAGCCTGCGCGGGGTCGAGCCCGCCGACGGCCTTGGCCGCGGCCTCACAGCCGGCGTCCATGGCAAGGCCATGATCTCCGTCGCCGATGGCGCCGTCCAGCTCGCAGAGATGATCACGCTGCGCCGCGATATCCCCGGCGATCAGGGCAAAGAGGTGCTGCAGGTCTTTCGTCGTGATTGCCATGGTCACCTCGCAAACATGGCGCAATCGCAGGGATGATCGATCAGCCGCTGCAGCTCGTCGTCGAGATGCATGACGGTGATCGACGCGCCTGCCATTTCCAGCGAAGTGCAATAATTGCCGACGAGCGACGTATGAATGACAAGCCCGGCTTCATCGAGCCGCGCCTTGACGCGCCGCATCATGATGTAGAGTTCCATCATCGGCGTGGAGCCCAGCGAGTTGACGAGCACGGCGACGCGATCGCCCCGCTCTGCCTTCATCTCCCGGAGGATGCTGTCCATCAGTTCGTCGGTCACCGCGTCGGCCGTCTTCAACGACTCGCGGGCAACACCGGGTTCGCCGTGAATGCCCATGCCGATCTCCATCTCCTCCTCGCCGATCAGGAAGTTCGGCTTCAAAGTCTGCGGCAGCGAGCAGGGCGCGAGCGCCACGCCCATTGTATAGGTGCGCGCATTGGCATGGCGCGCGGCGCGTTCGACCTCGTCGAAGGAATAGAGAAGATCGCAGGCAGCACCAGCCGCCTTGAAGATGAAGACATTGCCGGCAACGCCGCGCCGCTCTTCCCTCTGATCGGCAGGGGCGGAGGCGACATCGTCGGTGGTCAAGACGGTGCGCACCTCGATCTCGTCGAGCGCCAGCATTTCCGCCGCCATATCGAAATTCATCACGTCGCCGGCATAATTGCCGTACATGAAAAGCACGCCAGCGCCGCCGTCGACGGCCTTGGCGCAGGCGATGATCGGATCGGGCGGCGGCGAGGCGAAGACATTGCCGATCGCGGCGGCATCCGCCAGCCCCTTGCCGACATAACCGAGAAATGTCGGTTCATGCCCGGATCCGCCGCCGATCACCAGCCCGACCTTGCCCTTGCGTGGCCCGTTTCTGGCAATGATCGCACGCGGCACATCCTCCACCGCATAGAGATGCCGGGGATGCGCCACGAGGACGCCTTGCAGCATTTCATCGACGGCATCTGCGCCTGCATTGATAAGCTTTTTCGTCTTCACGCCGATCCTCCCAGAACGAGCTCCGACTGCATAGATGCGGCTGGCGCGCAGGACGTCAATCCGCGAGCGGCAAGACCGCGGTGGCGAATGGTGCGAGCCGCACCTCTTTGGCCAAGGCGTCGCCGTCGACCCGTCGCTCTTCGCCGGTCAGATTGACCACGTAGATCTTGGCGCCGCCGGCATCCCGCGCCACGAAAGACAGCACCTGGGAGGGCGAAGACGAAACGCCTTCCTGCCAGGACGCGCCGGCGAGTGCCGACAAAGTCTGCACCGTATTGAAGAGCGGCCGCCGCCCGCCGCGTTCGGTCGGTTCATCAGGGCCGGCAATCAGGCCGAACGGGCCGGTCAGTGCCGAAAGCGCCAGGCATTCGAGATCGGCATCCAGCACCCGGATCGCGTAGCCTAGCGCAAAGGCCTCGGCGAAACGGCCGTTGTGGCGCGGGTCACGATTGGCCATCGGAATGCGCCCACCGGACGGATTGTCCATGGTGCGGCTGCCATAAGGGTTCTGTCGCATCGGGATCGTCGACGGGCCGATGCGATAGGGCTTGTCGCCGTAAATTGCGCGGACGGATCGCGTGATGAAGGGCAGCGCTTCCAATGTCTGCATGACGCTGAGATCGTCGGCCGCATGCACGATCGGGTTGGTGCAATGGCTGACGAAGTCGATCTCGCCAGCCGGCACGCGTTTGCGGTTGAGCTCGGTGAAATAGCTCAGCATGCCGCCGCCGATGCGAATCCTGGGGAAGGCGGCGCGGGCAGCGGCATAGATCTCTTCGAGGGGAGGGCAGTCCGGCCATTTGCTGCCGGGCGGCGTCGACTGCCGATCGACGGAAGGCGAGATCAGGATCGCATCCGGTCGGAAGTCCGCACGCTGCATCTGGCGGGCAATCTCGGCCGCCTCGCTTGCTGGTGACACCTTGCAGGCAAGCGCGATCTCCAGCGTCGTGCGGCCGCGATGAGCGGCAGTGATCGCGGCAAATTTCTGCAGCGCTTCGGCGGCATGTCCGGCGTTCGGATCGAAATGGAAGAGAAGCTCGCGAGGCGCGATCTCCGACAGGAGAGGAAGGGCCGAGAGCGTTGCATCGGCCTGCTCCGGCGTAACGACCACGCCGATATCGGGCATGGTGCCGGCCCGTGTTCCGAGTTCGAGCCTTATGACACCGCTCGACGTCGCGGCTGAAAGCGCTGCGGAACGGCTGGTGTCCCTGATCACGAGCGACGTCTTCTGCCGAACCGGTTGGTTGGCGGGAATTTTGTAGGGCCAGGGCAGGGCAAGCGGCCTGACATAGGTCTTATAGGAGGCATCGGACCAGTTCCTCTGATCCTCCATTTCGAAGGTGTCGCCTTCCATCCGGCATTCCGCCGTCACATCAGGCATGACCTGATGGGTGATGGCGCGCATATCCTTGAACGGCTGCCAGGGCTCGATGACATCGGGAAATCGTGTCTGGACGATCCGGCCGTCGACATGTTCAACCGTTGCCGATGAGCCGGCCACGCCGACGATCGAATGCAGGATGCAGAAGCCGCAGCGATTGGTTTCGAAGCCGGTGTCGCTCGTGGCTTCGGCCTCGAAATCGAGCCGGTCCGGATATCCCGTGATGCGGACGTCGATGATTAGGCTTGCTCCCTCCGGTCCCTCGCAACGCGCCCGATAAGCGATGTTGAAACGGTCGTCACCCTGCTCGATCCTGAGATCGGCGATCTCGGGGCTGCAGGTGCCCCAGTCCCGGTCGCGAACGAGGTAGGAAATCGCCCGCAGCACCTCGATCCCTCGGTAGCGGATCGTACGCAGGTTGCCATCGGCGAGATCGGCGGTCAGCTGTCGGGCCGTCAGACGAACCGGCGGCGTTTCCACAGCATGGGTGCCGTAAAGCTGGAAGGCATCAGCCGTCATCGCAGCATGGCCCCGACATCGATCGTCTGCCCCCTGGAAGCACTATCATAGGCGGCTTCAACGAGGGCGAAGGTCTTGAGATTGTCGGCCCCTGACGTCGAGTGCTCGGCGCCGCGCTTGAGCTGGTCGACCCAATGCTGCTGGATCGCATAGACGCTCTCCTGGATATTGTGCCAGGGCCGAGAGGCCCAGGACAGCAGCTTCGGCGAGACATCCGTTCTGGTGGTGCCCTTGGCGTTGGTAATTTCGAGGCCATAACCCTGGCTCAGGCGGATCGTGCCTTCGGCGCCGTCGAGCTCGATCAGCGTCTCCGGGAACGGCTCTTTGGAAAGCTTGGTGGCGTAGCTGACGTCAACGACTGAGGTGGCGCCGCTCTCGTGATCGAGCAGAATGGTCGCGACATCCTCGCCTTTGATCTTTGGATTGACCCGCCTGGTGCGGGCCGTGAGCGAGCTGACGTCGCCGAGGATATAGCGGGCGATATCGAGCGTATGGATGCCGAGATCTTCGATGATGAAGCGCTCGCCTTCGGCGAGATAGGGTTGGCCGGAGAAGACGTCGTAGCCAGAGCGGAAGGAGAAGCGGCCCCAGAAGGGCGTGCCGATCGCGCCGGCATCGAGCGCCGTGCGGACCGCCTGGATCGGCGTCTGCCAGCGGAAATTCTCGTGCACCATCAGGGCGACACCGGCATTGCGACAGGCCGCGACCATCGCCGTCGCATCCGACAGCGTCTTGGCGAAGGGCTTCTGGCAGATGGCCGGCACCTTATTCCGAGCCGCCATTTCCACGAGCGCACGGTGGCTCTGCACGGTGGTGGCGATATCGACGAAATCGAAGCCGCCATCGGCAAACAAGGCCTCGGCATCGCTGTAGCGGCGCGCGATGCCGAACTGGTCGCCGACGATGTCAAGCCTCTCCGGGTCGCGGTCGCAGATCGCGACGATCTCAGCACCTTCGACGTCGTTCCAGGCATGCATCTGGTTGATCGCAAAGAAGCCGCAGCCGATCAACGCGCCTTTCAATTCGGTCATGTCAACCTGCCTTTGCCATCTGCATGAGGGTGACACGCTGCTGCAGGCGGCGCTGCGCCTGGTCGACGACCACGGCGATGATGATGACGAGGCCCTTGATGACCATCTGCCAGAAGGAGGAGACGCCCATCATGACAAGCCCGTCGGAGAGGATGCCGATGACGAAGGCGCCGATGATCGTGCCGCCGATCGTGCCGCGGCCGCCCGACATCGAGGTGCCGCCGAGAACGGCTGCGGCGATCGCATTGAGCTCGAAGCTTTCGCCGGTGGCCGGATGGGCGGCCATCAGTTCCGAGGAGATGACGACCCCGACGATCGCCGCGCAAAGCCCGGAGAACATGTAGACGAAGATTTTCACGACATCGACGCGGATACCGGACATGCGCGCTGCCCGCTCATTGCCGCCGACGGCGAAGATGTGACGGCCGATCGGCGTCGAGCGGGCGACATAGGCGGCCGCGAGCGCCAGCACGATCAGGATCCAGATCGAGACCGGCAGGCCGAGAATGCGGCCAGCGCCGAAGAAATCGAAGCCGGTCGTAGCATATTCCGGCCGGCCGACGAGGTTCGGAAAGGTCTGGCCATCCGACGACAGCAGCGCCAGGCCCCGGGCGACATAGAGCGTGCCGAGGGTGGCGATGAACGGCGCGACGTTGAGCTTGGTGATCAACAGGCCGTTGATCAGACCGATGATAAGGCCGATCGACAGCGTGATCAGCACGATCTCGAAGAGGTTGAAATAGATGGTGTAGCCGATCGGCAGTTCGATGCCGTAGAGGATCAGGCCGCCGGCAACCATGCCGCACAGGCCGACGATCGAACCGACCGAGAGGTCGATGCCGCCGGTGATGATGACGAAGGTCATGCCCATGGCCAGGAAAGCGTTCAGCGCCACATGTTTCGACATCAGGATCATGTTCGCGGTCGAGGTGAAGTTCGGCGCGAAGATCGCAAAGAAGATGATGACGGCGAAAAGCGCGATGAAAGTCCTGAGCTTCATCAGCGTCAGAAGCGCGGAGCCGTTGGCGCCTTTCGGCGCAAGAGTGGTTGAGGTAGCCGCCATCATGACGCGAGTTTCCCTTGATGTCCGTGTCCCTTGGCCGAAGCCGCGATAATGGCTTCCTCAGTCGCCTCATCCCTGTCGAAGACGGCGACCAGCTGGCCGTTGCTCAGGACCGCGATGCGATCGGATAACGCCATGACCTCTTCGAGGTCGGAGGTCGAAAACAGGATGGCGAGCCCGTTTGCCGCCAGCCGCCGCATGGTGCGGAAGACGTCGGCCTTGGCGCCGACATCGATGCCGCGGCTCGGCTCGTCCATCAGCAGCACCTTCGGATTGGTCATCAGCGCCTTACCGATGACGACCTTCTGCTGGTTGCCGCCGGACATCGAGGTGACCTCAAAATCCGGGTTGGGCGCCTTGATCGAGAGATCGCGGATCGCCTCCTGAATGGCGCTTTTCTCCGCGCCGCTGTCGATATGGAAAAGCCGGGTGAAACGCGAAAGGCTTGCGAGCGTCAGGTTGGAGGCGATGGAAAGCACCTGCACCAGCCCCTCGCGCTGCCGGTCTTCCGGGATGAGCGCAAGACCGCGGCGGATGCGTCGCGTGGTGTCGCGGGCGCGCACTTCCTTGCCGTCGATGAAGATCTTGCCGCTCGAATGCATATGACGCCCGATCACGCATTCGAAGAATTCGCTGCGGCCGGCACCCATCAGGCCGTAAATGCCGAGGATTTCGCCTGCCTTGACCGACAGGGAGACATCGTTGACCGCAAGCCCGCCGGTCGGCCTGGGAAGGCTGATATTTTCGGCGCGGAACACCTCGCCGCCGATGGAATGGGTAACGGATTTCGCAAAATCCTTGGCATCCGAGCCGATCATCGAGCGCACGATCCAGCGCGTATCGATGTCGCGGACCATGGCATGGCCGGTGATCTGGCCGTCGCGCAGCACCGTGATGTAGTCGCCGATCCGCATCAGCTCTTCCAGCCGGTGCGAGATATAGACGATCGCCACACCCTGCGCCTTCAGCTCGGCAATCACCTTGAACAGGATCTCGACTTCGGCCGCCGAAAGGGCGGAGGTCGGCTCGTCCATGATCAGGATGCGAGCATTCAGCGACATCGCCTTGGCGATCTCGACCAACTGCTGCTGGCCGATCGGCAGATCTTCGACCATCGTATCCGCTTCGATGCCGGCATCGAGACGCCGCAGAAATTCATTGGCTTTCTCGACCTGCGCCTTGTGATCGATGCCGAGCAGGCCGCGGGTGATCTCGCGCCGGGCAAAAATGTTTTCGGCGACCGACATGTTGGCGAAGAGATTGAGTTCCTGGAAGATCATGCCGATGCCATTCGCCTGCGCGTCGGCCGGGCTGTCGAAGGTAACAGGCTTGCCGTCGAGGATGATGCGGCCGAGCGTTGGGCGCTCGACGCCGGCGATGATCTTCATCAGCGTCGATTTGCCGGCGCCGTTTTCGCCGACCAGAACGTTCACCGCGCCGCGGCGCAGCTCCAGATTGGCGCGCTTGACGGCGACGATGCCCGAATAGACCTTCGACACATCGTCGAGGCGCAGGATGATGTCGTCCTCTTGTGCCTCCGCCGCCGTCATGAGCCCACCTTCAGTTCAGAAGGGGTCACGAGCGGCAGCTCGCCGCTTTTTGGCAGCGGAAAGGCGCCGATCACCGTCACCGTCTTGCCGGTGAGGCCGTCGCGCGGAACGGCGGAGAGAAAAGCGGTATTGGCCTTCTCGTTGAACGCCTTGCCGAACTGCGCCCATTCGATCTGGTTCTTGAATTCGTTGAAATTGACGAACTCCAGCGTGTCGCGCAGTGCGGTGCCGCGCAGCGCGGGTCCGATCTGCACCTTCGCATCGGCCTTGCCGTCGCCATCGGCGTCGACATCGAGCGTTGCCGCGCGCGAGGCCGTGTCGGCCGCAACGACCTTGCCGGTGATCTTCACCGCATAGGTCCAGGGCGAACTGCTCTGCTTGCGTGGATTGCCGTATTTCTCGCCGGCAGCATCCGGATTGGAGGTGGCAAGTTGCATGACGTCCTTCAGCTCGCCCGCGCGCTTTTCGAAATAGGGCACGACCTCCGGCTGCCAGATCGCATCGACCTTGGCATTCGGGTCGAAAGCGGTCTTGGCCGCTGCCGCCGCCTTCTCCTCCGCGGTCGGCGTCTTGATGATCTTGCAACCGGGCAAGGCCGCCGCCACGACGGCGGCAAGCAGGGCGCCCTTCATTCTCAACATGCGGGTAAACCTCGACGTCTTGCAAAATGCATTGCGGAGGGCGCAACGCTGCACCCTCCGCAATTGGTGCTGATCAATTCGTCAGGGCGAAGGTCTCGAGCTTGCCCGAATTGTCGGCGTTGATGAGAACGCAATCCATCAACTGCTTCTCTTCCTTCGGCGTCGTCTTGTTTTTGATATAGGCGTCGGCCTGTTCCACCGCCAACTGGGCCTGCGCATAGGCCGGCTGCAGCACGGTCGCTTTGATACCGCCCGACTTGATCGAGTCGCGCACGTCATTGGAGCCGTCAAAGCCGACGACGATCACGTCCTTGCGGCCGGCGGCCTGAAGGGCTGCGATCGCACCCATGGCCATGGTGTCGTTGCCTGAGATGACGCCCTTGATATCGGGATTGGCCTGGAGGATGGTTTCCATCTTCGAATAGGCTTCCGTCTGGCTCCAGTTGGCCGACTGCTTGGCGACCGACTTCAACTCCGGATAATCGTCGATGACATCGTGATAACCCTGCGAGCGGATGCCGGCATTGGTGTCGGACTCCTTGCCCACCAGCTCGACGTAATTGCCCTTTTCGCCCATCAGCTTGACAAATTCCTGCGCCCCGAGCTGCGCGCCCTGATAGTTGTTCGAAACGATCTGGGCGACGGCAACGCCGGTCGCATTGATTTCGCGGTCGATCAGGAAGGAGGGGATGCCGGCATCCTTCGCCTTCTTGACGGCGGCGACGGAAGCGTCAGCGCCGGCATTGTCGAGGATGATCGCCTTGGCGCCGCGCCCGATCGCCGTATCGATCATTTCCGACTGTTTGTTGGCGTCGTCGTCATGGGTCATGACGAGGGTCTCGTAGCCGAGTTCCTTCGCCTTGGCTTCAGCGCCGACGGCTTCGGCCTTGAAGAAGGGGTTGTCATGCGCCGGCGTGATGATGGCGATGAGATCGGCCGCAAAGGCCGGCATGGCCGTTCCGAGCGCCAGCGCGCTGGCAAAGGCTGCAAGTGTTAGTCTGCGCGTCAGTTTCATTTTTTCCTCCCGTTGTGAATGAAGCCCCGTCTCCGGAGCGGTTACTCCGTCTCCCCGGAGCGGTTAAGGGGGAGGACTTGCCTCCCCGGGCCGGCTCAGGTGATGCGCCGGATGCTTTCGGCGATCTCCTGCGGTTCGAAGACTTTCTTCCAGTCGTCGCGCATCAGCGCCGGAATGCCGAACTCGATCGCCTTGTTGCAGGCATCCGAGAACACGCCGTCGACCTCCTTGAAGATGACGGCGCCGAGCACATTCATATGGCCGAGCAGAAAGTCGCGAGCGGCCTCTGCCGGCACGCCGCGCGCCACGCATTCGTCCATGGCCTGGCGCATGACGACGAGCAGCGATGCGCAGACGGTTTCGGAAAGGCCGGGTTCGAGCATGGCGAGCTGATCGACGGTCACCCGGTGCGAGCGCATGACCGGCGCCCAGATGAGCTTGGCGATTTCCTCGCCGAGCGCATAGGCGCTGTCTGGCCCCTGCATCAGCGCCGAAACAATATGCTGCTTGGCGAACAGGCCGCCGAAATGGTCCTTCTTGGCCTGCATATCCGTCTCGTCGTTGAAGATCGGCGGATGGCAGGGATGGGTGACGAAATAGGTGAGATCATCGCGCTTCGGCAGATGGCCGGCGAAGGGGGCAGCGGCATCGAGCGCCACCACCATCGTGCCTGATGCGAGCTTGTCGACGATGCCGGCCGCGACCTTGCCGATCGCCGTATCCGGCACGGCAAGGATGACCACGTCAGCGCCGTCGAGGGCGGCATCGACCGGCACGCAATCGAGGCCGAGATCGTTCTTCAAGCGCGCCTTGCCAGCGTCGCTCACCTCGACATGCCGCACGTCAAAGCGCGAGCCCTTGAGATTTTTGGCAAGCCGGTATCCCATTTTGCCGCCGGCGCCGAAGAGAGCAATCTTGGTCATGTTTTCCTCACCTTTTCAGTTCTGGATAGGATCATATACTGGTATGATGAGTCAATCACCATATCATTACTGTAGTCGTTTAAGACCCATGTTTTTCCGCGTCGAGCCGGTCGATCGCCTCGACGTTGCCGGCCGACGGGCCATCCGGATCGAATTCGGATGCGAGCCAGACATCGACGATCGACTTCGCCAGTTCCGGCCCGATGACGCGCGCGCCCATTGTGATGATCTGAGCATTGTTCGATTTCGCGGCGCGTTCCGCCGAATAGGTGTCGTGGGTGAGTGCTGCGCGAATACCAGGCACCTTGTTGGCGGAAATGCACACACCGATGCCGGTGCCGCAGAACAGGATGCCGCGCTGATGTTCGCCGTCGACGATCGTCTGCGCCAGGCGCTGGGAGAGATCGGCATAGAAGCCGGACTGGCTGAGATCGTGAACTTCGAGATCCGCCTTGCCGGCGAGATGGGCGGCAATGACATCGAGGAGCGGTTTGCCGGCGCTGTCGGCGCCAATTGCAATCTTCATAGCAGTTTCCTTTCATCGCCCTCAGGCATGGAAATCACCTTTCGATCGCCGCGCTCACGCGGCGAAGAATGTCGAGGTAACTGTCGACGCCCCAGGCGGAGCGGCCGATGAACAGGCCGTCGATATGCGCCTCGGTGACCAGTTCCTCACAATTTTCCGGATTGACGCTGCCGCCGTAGAGAACCGGCACCGCACGACCAAGAATGGACTTCGCCACCTCGGCGATCTTTTCGTGTCGCTCCGACGCGTAGTCGGCGGTCGCCGGTATGCCCTTGGCGCCGATCGCCCAGACAGGCTCATAGGCAAGCAGGATCGGAGCCTCGTCGGCCTCGGTGTCGACGCCGCGCAGCGCCGCCTCGACTTGCCGCCGCAAAACGGCGTCGGCCCTGCCCTCCTGGCGCTCCAGCAAGGTCTCGCCGATGCAGATCAGCGGCGTCAGGCCATGGCGGATCGCGGCGGAAACCTTGAGGCCGACGGTTTCGTCGGTCTCGCCGAAATGCTCGCGCCGCTCGGAATGGCCGAGTTCGACGATGTCGAGCTGGCAGTCCTTCAGCATCAGAGGAGAAATCTCGCCGGTCCAGGCGCCGGCATCCTCCCAGTGCATGTTCTGGGCGCCGACCTTCACCGAGGTCTCGGCCAGCAGGTGCTTGACCTCGCGCACCGCGGTAAAGGCGGGAATGACGAAGCGCTGCACGCGGGTATCGCGTTCCGCCTCCGTCGCTGCGAGGCGGTGCGCGAAAGCCAGCGCCTCCTCCAGCCTCTTGTTCATCTTGAAACTGGTGCCGACCCAGACAACCATCAGTTCTTCCTTCCGTCACGGATCTGCGCGAAATAGCCGTCCGTTCCGACCTGGCCGCCTTTCAGCGCGATCTGCAGGCCGTTGGTCGGCGGGTAATCGCCATGGGCAAGGCATAGCGGCGAACCCGGCGTCTGGGGCAGCGGCAGAAGCATCGTCAGCGCGTCGATCTTCAATTGCCGGAGCGCATGGCTCGACGTGTCGCCGCCGGCAACGACCGCGCGCGACAGCCCTTCCGCCTCGATCAGCCGCCGCAGGATCGTGCCGAGGCTACTGCCGAGCCGGTGACGGGCACCCGGCAGCCGGTCGATATCGGCGCCGCGGTCCGCCGATGGGCCGAGCGCCGTATAGAGGATGACGCTCTTGCCTTCTTTCAGCTTCCGGATGCCGGCCTGCACCGCCGCCTCCACTGCGCCTTCGCCATTCTCCGAAACTAGCGCCAGCGGATCGAGCGCGATGGCCTCGAAACCGTTCTCGACGGCGGTGCGGATCTGCCGCTCGGTCGTCGGCGAGACGCTGCCGGAGACGACGGCGAGACGGTCGACCGGGCCGATATCGGGAAATTCGGCGCCGCTTTCGCCAATCACGCCGGCCCGCCGCCATGCATCGAGCAGGGCGTATTCGACCCCGGACGAACCGGCGACGAAGCTGCCGGACTGGCCGGCGACCCGCAGCAGCTGCCGGCCAGCGGCCGCCTGCGTCGCTTCGGAATCGACGTCGAGGAGCAGGATGCCTTCCGGGCTCGACGCCAGCGCGTCGATGCGCTGATCGGCATCCTCGGCCGTGATCGCAACGAGATCGGCAAGCAGCACAGGAAGGGCGGTCTGCTTCGACAGATGAACGCCAAGATCCGCCTCGTCCATCGGGGTGACCGGATGGCGGCTCATGACAGGATGGTGGTCGATGCGGAAGACGCGGCCCTGATAGGCTGCGAAGAGATTGCCGAAAGCCGTGTAGCGCTTCAGCTGCGGCGCGCCTACGATGACGGGGACGATCGCCTGCCCGAAGATCTTGCCGCCGATTTCGATAGCCTTGCCGATATTGCCGATGCCAGGGCTGGAATCGAAGGTCGAGCAAACCTTGTAATGGCAGATGGCCGCACCGAGCGAGCGCAGCCAGTCGAAGGCAGGCACGAGATGGAGTTTCATCCATGCCGGCGTCTCGCTGCGGCTCGTTCCGGCAATACCGATCGCGCGGCAGTGTTTGAAGCGAGCGAGCAATTCCAGCTTGGGAAGGCCGAGGAAGAGGGCGGTCTCGACGCCGCGCGAAGCGAGCGCCTCCATGACGTCGGTCGAGCCGGTAAAATCATCCCCGTAATAGCTAACGAGAAGGTCGTTCATGACGATCATGCGCCCTTGCCATCGCTGAATTTTGCGATCGAGGCGGCCAATTCAGGATGATCCTTGGCGTAGACCTCCAGCGGAATGTCGGCGACCGCAGCCTGCCATGCCTGCTGCACGGCGCGAACGCCGGCCGCCGGACCGCCGGGATGACTGACGATGCCGCCGCCGCAGAGATAGAGGAGGTCGACGGTGCGGGCGGTGCGCTGATAGGTCTCCGGCGCCTGTCCGCCCCACTGGCCGGAACCTGCGACCGGAAGCGGCCGGTCGGCGGCGTCGAACAGCGGCGCGCTGACGGCCTTGAAGGACGAGACGAAGCTGTCATCCGGCTCCCAATATTTCACCCTGATGCCGTTGATCTGGAACTGGTCGACGCCCAAGAGCCGCCAGAACTGCTGGTAGACCTTGAAGTCCATGCCGGCGCCCGGATCGCGCGTCAGCACGTCCCAGCCGTTTCGATGCGCGTGCAGCACCAAGCTGGAGCGCTTGCGCAGGAAGCTCATGCCGCCGAAGCCGATCGAGTTGATATTGACGACGGCGCAGTTGCCGCCGGCCGCAGCGACGATGTCGTGGTTGCGCATCATCTCGTCCGGGTCGGCATGCGAGATGCCGAAGGCATACATGACCTTCTTGCCGGTCTTCTGCTGGTGATCCAGAATGCGTGGCATGATCGCCGCGACGCGGTCCTTGAGCGGCGAATAGGCCGGGCTCATCAGCTTCTCGTCGTCCTTGATGAAGTCGACGCCCGATGCGATCAACTCGCCGACGAGCTCGGCCGTCTCAGGCGGTCTGAGCCCGAGCGCCGGCTTAACGATCGTGCCGATGATCGGCCGCCCCTCGACGCCGGTGAGGCGGCGGCTGCCCGGAATGCCGAATTGCGGCCCGGGATGGGCGCTTTTGAAGGCCTCCGGCAGCTTCATGTCGACGATGCGGATGCCGGTCATGCCCTTGATCGAATAGACGCCGCCGATCGCGATGGTCATCAGGGCGGAGAGATCGGTGCCGATCGCCTCCAGCGGAAAGCCGATCTCGACATCGGCGCGGTGCAGCAGCGTGCCCGGAGCCGCCTCCGGCCAGGTCGGATGACGCCCATCCTCGAGCGGGCGGATCGCCAGCACCCGGGCGGCGACGCGCGATTTCAGCTCCTCGGTCTCGCCCGGAACCGGCACGAAGGTCCCGGTCGACTGGTCGCTGGCGATCTTCTCCGCCATCGCCTCGACGCTGCCGGGCGTTTCGATGCGGTAGGTCAGGGTAATCATCATAAACCGACGGCTGCTCCTCTTGGCCCACGCATATTGTCATGGCGTCAACTTGTGATCTGGTATAATGAGTATTCCAACTGTTGAAAAGCAGAATCTTCGGGCGCGCAAATTTTCGGCCGCACGCTTTGTCCTTGGTCCGGAAAACTGTTAGGAGGAGACATTTTGAGCCAGCGAGATCTCATGACCCAGCCCCTCGAACAGATCGTCCGCCGGAAACTCTCCGACGAAGTGTTTGATCGACTTGAGCGATTGATCACCTCCGGCGAGCTTCAGCCCGGCGACGAAATGCCCTCCGAGCGGGTGCTGATGGAGCGCTTCGGCGTCGGCCGGCCGGCGATCCGCGAGGCCATGCAGTCGCTCGCCAACAAGGGTCTCGTCAGCATTTCGCACGGCGAACGGGCGAAGGTGCTGAGGCTGACGGCAAAGTCGATCTTCCGCCAGGTCGACCTCACCGCCAAGATCATGCTGTCGCAATCGGCGGATTCGCTGGAGCACCTGAAAAGCGCCCGCATCTTCTTCGAGCGCGGCATGGCCCGCGAGGCCGCACAGCGCGCCTCGGCAAACGACATCGCCGACCTCAGGGATATCATCGAGCGCCAGCGCATGTCGCTCGGCCGGGCCGAAGCGTTCATCGACGCCGATATGGAATTTCACACCCGCATCGCCCAGATCTCCGGCAATCCGATCTACGTCGCCGTCAGCGAAGCCATGCTCGCCTGGCTGAAGGAATATCATACCGAGATGCTGATCTGGACCGGCAAGGAAAAGTTCACGCTCGCCGAACACGACGAGATCGTCGACCGCCTCGAAGCCAACGACATCGACGGCTCGGAAACCGCGCTGCTCAAACACCTCGAACGCTCGCGAGCGCTTTACGCGAAGTAGGGCGCTTTTGTTTAGCGACTGCTTGGGAACAATGATGTGCCGGCGAGGTTGTGGATAGGCCCCGTCAGGCAAAAATCCCAAGGAGGATATGAGAATGCGTATGAAACTCGTAGCAGCTTCGCTTTTCGCCATCGGCATGGCCACATCGGCCTTCGCCCAGTCCAACCCGGCGCCGGCCGGCGCCACGATCGACAAGAACCAGGCCGATCAGGGTGGCGGCGCGGCCAGCGACATGAAGACCAAAAAGCCGATGGCGACCGATTCCACCACGACCAATTCCACGACCGGCGGCACGATGAAAATGGACAAGACCAAGTGCCCGAACCCGGTCGACAACTCCGCCAAACTCCAGACCCAGGGCGGCACCAGCAACGCGACGCCAATGGACGAAGCTTGCGCAGCCCATAACAACTGATCGGCTTCCCCAGACAAAACCCCCGCTTCGGCGGGGTTTTTGCTGCACCTCACAGCCCTTATCGGCGGCATTCCCGAGACAGCCTTGACTCATCGAAAGGCGATTGGTATCAATTTGGGTAATCGATAACCCAAAGCGCCGCCCGTGACCACTTCACTCAACGACATAGCCGCCCGTGCAGGCGTTTCCGTCAAGACCGTCTCAGGCGCCTTGCATGGCGGCTCGGCGCGCATGTCGGAGGATACCCGGCAGCGGATCAAGGAGATCGCCGAGGAGCTGGGCTATGTCACCAACTTCGCCGCCCGCAGCATGCGGCAGGGCTGGATGCCGCTCGTTGGCCTGGTCGCGGATGATCTGATCACCTCGCCTTTTGCGACGGAGATCATCAGGGGGCTCGACGGCGCCGTGCGCGCCGCCGACATGGCCGTCTTCGCGATGACGTTGGGCGGCCACCGGAGCGTGGCGTCGATCCTCGACGAGATGCGGCGGTTTCGCCCGCGGGCGATTGCCTATGCCGCCATGTATCACAAGAGCGTCGACCTGCCGCCCGAATTTGCCGATGCGGTCGGCGTCATGATCAACTGCCGCGATGCCAACGACCGCGTGACCTCGCTGGTGCCCGATGAAACCGGGGCGGCGCTGGAGATTACGAACTACCTCATCGACGCCGGCCGGCGCAACATTGCCTTCATCAATCTGCCTGGGCTGCTTGCTGGCGACCTACGCGAACTCGGTTTCCGGCAGGCGCTCGATCATGCCGGCATCGACGGAGCCGGCGCCATCGTCCTGCCTGCCGTCAGCAAGGCGATCTACAACGACCGGGCGCACAGCCTCGTGGGCATGCATGTCCATGCGCTGATGAACGGCCACCGGCGCCCCGATGCCATCCTGTGCGGCAATGACCGCGTGGCGATGGAAGTCTATGCGGCGCTGCGCCGGACAGGTGCCGCCATTCCCGATGACGTCGCCGTTGCGAGTTTCGACAACCAGGTCGAGATCGCCTCGCGTCTCGACCCGCCGCTGACCACCATGGCGCTGCCCCATCGCGCCATGGGCCGCCAGGCTGCGCAAATCCTGCTTGCCGAAGACCGGGCTCCGGTCGGAGTGCAGAAACTGCCGTTCCAACTGGTGGAGCGGGCATCCGTATAAATTGAGAGAGTCCCATTCAATTGAGGAGGAATTCTGATGGGTAAACGATTACTTTGGTCTCTGGTCCTGTCCTCGGTGCTATCAGCATCATGGGCGCAAGCAGCCGAGAAAACCGCAATCCAGGTCATGCATCAGGGCGATCCCGGTTTTGTCGCCGCCTACGGCAAAGTCGCCGAACGGTTCGAGGCCGCCAATCCCGATGTCGACATACAGTTCATCTATGCGCCGCACGATGCCTATAACGAGAAGTTCAGCGCCGCCGTCATGGCCAAGCAACTGCCCGACGTCATGGAACTGGACGCGCCGTTCCTCGCCAACTACGTCTGGTCGGGTTATCTTCAGCCGATCAAGCCGCTGATCGACAAGGACCTCCTCGACGACATGACGGAGTCCAATATCGCCCAGGGCACATACCCGATCGACAAGGATCTCTATGCAATCGGGCTGACCGACTCGTCGGTGGTGCTTTATGGCAACAAGAAATATCTCGAAGCAATCGGCGCCCGCATCCCGAAATCCGTCGACGATGCCTGGACCCGGGAGGAGTTCGAAGGTTACCTCGAGAAGCTGTCCAAGCTCGACGGGGTGAAGTGGCCGATCGACACCTTCCGCGGCTACGGCATCAAGACCGAATGGATCACCTATGCCTATGGCCCGATCCTGCAATCGGCCGGCTGCGATCTCATCGACCGCGAGGCCTGGAAATCCGAGGGAACGCTGGACAGCGATGCCTGCGTCGATGCTCTCGCCATGATGCAGAAGTGGGTCAAGAACGGCTGGGTCGTGCCGCAATCGGCCGGAACCAACCAGTTCTTCGCCGAAGGCAATCCGGCAGCGCTGGCGCTCGGCGGACACTGGGTCTATGCCGAGGCCGTCGCGACCATGAAGGACAACATCGTCGTCCTGCCGCTTCCGAAGTTCGGCGCCAAGGGTGCGAGCCCCAATGGCACCTGGATCTGGGCGATCACCAAGACGTCGAAACATCCCGATATCGCCGCCAAGTTCATCAGCTTCCTGCTGAAGGACAAGGAGTATCGGGCCTACGTCGCAAGCCAGTCGGGTTATCCCGGCCTGAAGAGCTTTGCGGCCGAATCTCCGCTCTATGCAAACGGCGGCCCGATGGCGATCGCCTTCGAACAGGCGTCGAAGACAGCCGTCTCGCGCCCGCCGCATCCTGCTTATCCCACAATCACCTCGGCCTTCATGCAGGCCGTCGATGAGGCGTTCAATGGCGGCGATCCCAAGGAGGCGCTGACATCGGCCGCCAAGAAGATCGATGAGGATATCGAGGACAATGACGGATATCCGCCGTTCGGCGACGGGCAATAAGCAGCATCGCCGCCGACAGGTCGAAGCCCTGCGATGTCTCCGGCAGACATCGCAGGGCGGGACCGGACCCAGGCTCGGAGAGGAGGAACCAGATGGTCATGCAACAATCGATATCTTCGGCATCCGTCCGAAAGGCTCCGGCGCGCCGGCATGACAGGGGACGGCTGATGCAGGAAGCGGCCATGCTCGCGCCCGCGATGATCCTGCTGACCCTCTTTCTCATCCTGCCGTTCCTCTTGTCCTTCTGGACGGCAATGACCAACCAGCCTCTGGTGCCGCGGCCGACGCCCGTCCGTTTCGTCTGGTTCAACAATTTCATCCGTATCTTCCAGGACGATCTTTTCTGGACTGCCCTTTGGAACGTCTCGCGCTTCACCTTCTGGATCATTCCGGCGCAGTGCGGCCTCGCTTTTGTGACGGCGCTGCTCTTGAATCAGAAGCTGCCGTTCCGCAATCTGCTGCGCGGCATGTTCTTCCTGCCGGCGATCACCTCGATGGTCGTTGTCTGCGTCATCTGGGGCACCCTGTTCCAGTATCCCACGGGACCGTTCAACCAGATCCTCGGCTTTCTCTCCGGCGGGGCGATCCAGCCGATCGATTGGCTCGGCGATCCGCAATGGGCGATGTTCTCGCTCGTCCTGCTTTCGGCCTGGCAGGCTTACGGCTTCCAGATGATCGTCTATCTCGCCGGCCTTCAGGGCATTCCGGACGAACTCTACGATGCCGCCAAGATCGACGGTGCGAACGCTTTGCGCCGCTTCTGGCATGTGACCATGCCGGGCCTCAGGCCGACCCATGTCTTCGTGCTGGTGATCACCACCATCCAGGCGTTCAAGCTCTATACCCAGGTGGCGATCCTCACGCAGGGCGGGCCGAAGAGCAGCACCGAAACGGTGGTGCACTACATGGTCCGTTCCGGCTTCGAAGAGCAGAAGATGGGCTACGCCTCTGCCGTTTCGGTCATCTTGTTCGTGATCGTTCTCATCATCGCGCTGATCCAGCGCCAGCTCCTGAGGCGCTTCGATGTCTGATCTCGCACTCTCGATCCCGCAGGCCCGCACGGCGCGGCTCCGTTCCCCCGCAACGGTTCTTCGCATCATCCAGACGATATGCATTTTCATCATCGCACTGGTGATCGTGTCTCCGTTACTGCTTCTGGTCGTGGCAAGCCTCAAGGATGACCGGTTCCAGATTCTGGCCGACATGGGCAGCTTCCGCGCCTACTGGGTTTCGAACCCGACGCTGTCCAACTATGCCGAGGTCGGCCACCTCTCAGGTGAACTCGCCTTCGGACGCTACCTCATCAACTCGCTGATCATCCTGGTCACGACGGTCTGTTCCGGCCTGATTGTGAATTCGATGGCCGCGTTTGTGCTGGCCTGGGGATCGTTCAAGGGCCGTGCCGTCATCCTGTCGATCGTGATCGCGCTCTATGTGATCCCGCAGGAAAGCATCATCATGCCGCTCGTGATCATGGTTTCCAGGGCGGGAATGACCGACACCTTCGCGGTGCAGATCGTGCCCTGGGTCGCCAGCCCCCTTTATATCTTCCTGCTCTACCAGTTCTTCGCGCAACTGCCGAAGGAATTGCTGGAGGCCGCCGAGATCGACGGCGCGTCCTTTTTCCGGGCGTATCGCTCCATCTTCCTGCCGCTCAGCCTGCCCGCACTCGCCACCGTGTCGATCCTCATGGGGATCGAAACCTGGAACCAGTATCTCTGGCCGATCCTGGTGACACAGACCGACTATGCCCGGCCGATCGCGGTGGCCATCGCCACCTTCTTCGGACAGGACAGCATCTACTGGGATCGTGCGATGGCCGCCTCCGTTTTGATGATGATCCCGATCCTTGGGCTCTACCTCGCATTCCAGCGCTGGTTCGTGAGCTCCTTTATCGGCTCCGCCGTGAAAGGTTGAATTGATGACAAGCCAAGCGATTTCTCCGTCCGATCAAGTGGGGCTGGAGACGATCAGCGCCGTCCTGCCCGAGGGGGCCACGATCCATGCCTGGATCAGGGCATCGCATGCCGGCACCCCGGGCAAGCTGACGGCACATGTCGACGGGAACCCGGCCGGTGCTGTCGAAACATCCAATCCGCATGAGTTCGAGTTTCGGCGGCTGGCCCTGGAAAGAGGCGGAGAGGCGGCCTTCTCCTACGATCCCGTGACGACCGAAATATCGGTGCTCTATGCTTTTCTCCCACCCGTCGTTCTGGAAGACGGCATCCGGCTGCTGCATGTCCGACAATGCACCGCCACAACTGAGGTCCCGGGCAGCTATCATTTCCGCCCGCTATTTGGTTGGATGAACGACCCCAACGGATTCGGAAGGTTCGGCGGCAAGCTGCACCTCTTCTACCAGCATTATCCCCATAGCCCCCGGTGGAACAACATGCATTGGGGTCATGCGGTTTCGGAGGACTATCTTCACTGGAAGCATCTGCCGATCTTTCTTTTCCCTTCCGATGAACTCGCGCAGCGGGCCGACGGGCGGGGCGGGGCATTTTCCGGCTCCGCGATCGCTCTTCCCGGCGATGAAGCTGGCCTTCGCATTTTCTTCACCGAGCACATGAAGGATCGGGAACCGGAGGAGCAGGTCCAGTTCACCGCCACCAGCCGCGATCTTGTCAATGTCGAGCCGGCGAAGCTGATCCTGCCGGCGCGTCCCGCCGGGCTCGGCCTGACGACCGACTTCCGCGATCCCTATGTCTTCCTCGGGCCTGACGGAAGATGGAAGATGCTGCTCGGCACCCGCGACCGCGAGGGCGGCGTCATCCTGCTCTACGAAACCGATGATCCGGCCGCGGTGGCGGGATGGACCTTCCTCGGCATGCTTCACCGCGAGAACCGCTTCGGCATGACCGCGGCGGAGTGCCCCTGCATGGTGCCCCTCGACGGTCCAGCTAACGACCCGATGACACGCTGGGCCCTGATCTTCGGTCTGCTGACTAGCCGCGACCCGGCAACGGGCCGGCGCAACATGACGCTTGCGAGCGTCGGCCATTTCGATGGCCAAAGCTTCTCGATGGAATTCGAACAGGACCTGGACTTCGGCACCGACGCCTACGCGTTCCAGGCCTTCGTCGACGATGCCGGCCCGATCGGCATCGCGTGGCTTGCGAACTGGACGGATATTTCCAGAGAGATCGACATGCCGACGGCGATGACCCTGCCGCGCCGGCTGGCATTGAAAAGCGGGGCGCTGATCACGCCGCCGGTCGCCGCTGTGGAAAGCCTGCGGCAGCACCGGCTGGATGCCGGAGGCCTTCTGGAAGGCCAGGCCGTCGCTCTCGCCAACGGCTCCGTCGAAATCCTGCTCACCTTGAAGGAAGCCGGCAACACCTTCCGTTTGGAATTCGAACATTCCGAAGCAACTGTCGCTGTTCAGTTGAATGATGATGGGCTGAGCATTCCCTTTTCGGTGGCGAACGCCAAGGCATCACCCCGCTATATCGCCGCCCGCGCACGCCCGTCGACCATCCGGATATTCCTTGATGCAGGCTCGCTCGAGGTCTTTGCCGACGATGGCCGCTGGACGGGAACCAAGCGGTTGCCCGGATTCAAGGGCGTAAGCTCGGTGCGTCTGACCGCGCCCGAGGGCAATGTGCTCGCTGCCGAAATCTGGCAGCTCGGTCTTTAATCGCTGGAGGATGAAACGACATGGCATCGGTTACAATAGACCAAGCCCGCAAGCACTATGGTGCCGTTCCGGTGATCCACGGCGTCTCCGTAGATATTGAGGACGGCGAATTCGTCACGCTCGTCGGCCCCTCGGGCTGCGGCAAGTCTACGCTGCTCAGAATGCTCGCAGGGCTGGAGCAGATCAGCGACGGCGAAATCCGCATCGGCGGCCGGGTCGTGAACGACGTGGCGCCGAAAGAGCGGGATATCGCCATGGTGTTTCAGAGTTACGCGCTCTATCCGCACATGACCGTCGCGGAGAATATGGGCTTCGCTCTGAAGCTTCAGGGGCGGAACAAATCGACCATCGAAAAGCAGGTGAAGGAGGCGGCCGACATTCTGGCGCTTGGACCTCTCCTCGACAGATTGCCCAAACAGCTGTCGGGCGGCCAGCGCCAGCGCGTCGCCATGGGCCGGGCGATCGTCCGCCACCCGCAGGTCTTTCTCTTCGACGAGCCGCTCTCGAACCTCGACGCCAGGTTGCGTGTGACGATGCGGGCGGAAATCAAGGAGCTTCACCAGCGGCTGAAGACCACCACCGTCTATGTCACCCATGATCAGGTCGAAGCCATGACCATGGCCGACAAAATCGTCGTGATGCGCAGCGGCCGCGTGGAGCAGATCGGCAAGCCGCTCGAACTCTTCGATCGGCCGGCAAATACTTTCGTCGCCTCCTTCATCGGCTCGCCCGCCATGAACCTGTTCGAAGGCAAGGTCAGCGGCGGCAGCTTCGTTTTGGACGGAACCAGCCTGCCTCTGCCGCCCGGCCGGCAAGCGGCGGACGCCGTCACCTATGGCATCCGCCCCGAGCATCTGTCGATCCGCGAGGACGGGGTGCCGGCCACCATCGTCGTCGTCGAGCCGACCGGATCGGAAACCCTCATCAACGCCAGGCTCGGAAATGCCGATATCACGCTGCTTCTGCGCGAGCGGGTCGACTTTCAGCCGGGACAACAAATCTCGATCGCCCCTGACCTGTCGAAGGTGCATTTGTTTGGAACAGGCGGCAATCGCCTGAATTAAGATGGGGCGTTTTGGGCGGCACGCCGATCGTGAGTGTCGCAGAGATCCCTCGCAAAATGCCCAACCTTTGCGAGGGGCTGCTTCGGTCACGCCATTTATGGATGGACCTTCTGAAAATCCGACGTTTCCGATGTCTCAACCGACAGATCGGGGCCAAGCGCGCTCAGGAAACTCGCGGCATGGAAAATGGCAGCCGGCGGCTTGGCCCCGGTTTCGCGGATGTCACCGGACAGGATCCGCTGGACCGCTTCGCAGATGATCGGCGCCGTGACGGCATAGATGTCCTGGCCCTGGGCGAGACTCCGACGGCGCAGCTCGCCTTGCGTGACGATCACCTCAACGGCGAAGCGCTGCGCCGAACGTCCGGTTTCATCGATGGCCTGGGGCGGGGGCGTCGATGTATCCCGAACATCGCGCAGGGCAATCGTGCTGAGAAAGGTATGCAGCTCGTTGGTCCGGACGTGGCGGGCGATCAGCGGCACTTCCGAAAATGGAAGCTCGATGAATGTCTGTTGGCCGAATGGGGCCGGCAAAACCGATACCTTCTCGGCCGGCGGCTGGTGCACGGGCCTAAGCTCGCCACCGCTGACCGCCAGGCGCTTTGCGGTGTTCTTTTCCCCGGTCACGCGCGTGCCTTTGGTGGGCAGCCAGCTATCGAGCGCAACCCGGATTTCGACACCGTCGGCATGCTGCCATTCGTCCATCAGGGCTGCCACCAGCAGGTCGGCCAGTCCACCGTAAAATCCCATCGCCGGGATGACGACTACGCCGGCTTTCCGGGCCGCAGCCTCATGCCGGTCGAACGTCGCCTGTACGCTCGGCTGTTCAGCCGTGACGTCGAGATAGTGGATGCCGGCCCGCAACGCGGCGCGCACGACGGCGTCGGCTGTGTCCATGAACGGGCCGGCGCAGTTGATGACCGCCGCCGCGCCGGGAAGCGCCCGGTCCAGCGCTGCATCATCCTCTATCGCTGCTTCGCGGCATTCGATGCCGCGCTCCGCAAAGCGCGCGCCCGCCAATCGTTCGGCACTCCGTCCGATCGCGATCGGCTTGAGCCCGCGCCGCAACAGTTCGGCGACGACAAAACGGCCGGTATGGCCATTCGCGCCAAGGACCGCCACGGCCTCGGATGGTGTTCTGGTGATGTCGGCTTGTTGGGTCGCGGTCATTGCTCTCTCCATCGCTACAGACCTGTCTGTACTCAATAAAACATACAGGTCTGTAGCGTGTCAATCAACTTTCTGCTAGGGTGACTGAATTGGAGATACGCGAATGACGAAAAGCCCAGTGATTGCACCTGCCCCAGCCGTGAACGACGTGCGGGACAGAATTCTCGAAACGGCATCGGAACTCTTCTACCGCCGCGGCGTGCGTGCCGTCGGCGTCGATCTGGTGGTTGAAAAATCCGGTGTCGCCAAAACCAGCCTTTACCGCCATTTCGGCACGAAGGACGATTTGATCGCGGCCTTCCTGAAGCGCGAGGATCTGGACTTCTGGAGCACCTGGGACAGGGTAACCGAACAGCATGCGGATGACGCCGGGGCTGAACTCGATGCCCATTTCGAGTGGATCGGCGAACGGGTCGGCCGGGACAATTACCGCGGCTGCCCGCAGATCAACACGGCGGCCGAGTTTCCGGAAGCCGGTCACCCCGCCCGCAAAGTCGCCGAAGCCCACATGCGGGAAATGCGGCGGCGCCTGGAGACCATCGCCGGGAGACTGGCGGTCGCGGCGCCCGATCGGCTTGCCGGGCAACTCGCCGTGCTGATCAACGGCGCCTTTGTCAGCATGCAGGTCTTCGAACCCGGCGAGGCCACCGCTTTGCTTCGCGACGCAGCACACGCCCTGATCGCCGCCAGCCGCGGCTAAGTTTGTGGATGCAGACTTCTCAGAGTTGGGAAATGGATCAAGAAGAACTGGCCACGCATCGGGATCGAGAGATCCCGTTGTACCGCAGCATCTCCTGCCGGCGCGGGAGCGCTTGGCATGGTATCGATGCGTATCGTCAAACCGTCTCAGGCGCGGCGACTGACGTGATTGGAAATCACCGCGCCGCGCCTGACAGTGCTGCCATCTCATCGATACAAAAACAGAATAATTCCATGCGATCGTTTTTCTAATTCGGTCGAAGCTTTTTGGTCGCGATCAGCATGACGAGATCTTCGGAGGCATCGGCGAGCTCCAATGCCAATTCCGCAGCCGACCATCCATGTTTCTGCAAACTGACGAGCATTTCCACCATTGCGACTTCGACCTCTCGTCTGCAGCTCGAAATCGGCTTCAATTCGATTTGTTTCTCATCACATGCGGTCGTCATCTTAGCCTCCGTTCTGCCGATGGGCAGCGTCACAAAATTCGCCAATGGGTGGATATGGTAAGGGTTGCGTGCAAGCCTCGGCCTTATTACGCATCGACACAGACAGCCTCGGCCTGCGCGCAACCCCTTCGCGTCCCTATTTGCCGATGTCCGGCCTCAGGAGCGTCTTGCAAGAAGGTGAGCAGAGGAAACCCGCACGAATGGCGATAGGAATTTCTCCTGGCGCCTGAGGGTTATGCGGATAGGAATGCCTGTCGTAAGCCGATGTTCGCGCAACGCGCGCACGAATATTGCCCCGATAGTTCACGACCTATCCTCCTCTGCTTGCATATTTTTTTGTGATTTAGTGTCGTTCACGTTGAGAGTGCTTTGAAACTGCATTGCACTGGCAAGTGAGTATTTGGGCTTTCCAACCGTCCTTCGGAACTAACCCGTGCTCATTTAAATACCGGAACAGGACGCAATTGTCGTTATCGCCGCATCCCGAAAATTATCGGTCCGTCCATTTCTGCTCGCATAGGAATATGATAAGTAGCTTATGCACGTAGGACTTCGGTCGATTCGGTCTATCGGATGGGCTGCGGGGACGTTTCAGCCGGCTTATGCGCTGGAGAAATTTGATGGTTACGGAGTCTGGGGATGACCCCGCTGCCGGGAAGGAATGGCCGGCCCACCTGGAGCGGCGGCGCTGGCCGCGCGAACCGTCCCCGGAGAAAGAACATCGGGCGGACGCTCCGCCTGCATTGGTGCCCTTGCGATTTTCGACGCGAGACCTGCCGCCGAAAGAACAATTCCAGTCCTGGCGATCACATATGGCGCCGCTTGTGGATGTTCATCTGCCGAACGGACAATCTGAGGACGACGGTTTTCTCGCGGAACAGACCGGCTGGCATCTCGGCGATATCCTCATCGTCCAGCAGCGCGTGCAGGCATGCAGCTATATTCGCGATCAGGCCATGCTGCGGTCGAGCCCGATCGACCACTGGAACGTCGGCGTACTTCGCAGCGGCCGGGCCTGGACCGAGGCCAATCGCCATGTCACGGAGACCGGCCCGGGTGAGATATTTTTCAGGTCTCTCGGTTATCCCTACCGTGGGCGGATGACCGATTCAGCCGCGGTGCTCGTCTTCCTGCCCTATGAAATGTTGACCCGTGATGCGCCTCTTCTACAGAACGCCCACAACATCGCCCTCTCCGGTAGCCTCGCCGAATTGCTCGTCAGCTATATCGACGGCCTGGAAGCGAACCTCAGCAATTTGACGGTGGAGGAGGCCCCGCGGATCATACGGACGATCGGCGATATGGTCGTTGCATGCGCTGCATCGTCCGCAAGTTTGGATCGCGGTCAGGAACAGACCAATATGGGGCTGATGGAGCGGGCGCATCGCTATATTCACCTCAATCTTCATTCCGATAGCTTGACGCCTGACGTCATGTGCCGTGCGCTTGGTATTTCGCGGACGCGACTCTACCAATTGTTCGAAACGAGCGGGGGCGTCTTCAACTACATTCGCAAACGTCGATTGCTGCAGGCATATGCGGATCTTACCAACCCGACCGACAACAGGCCGATCTCGGAGATTGCCGAGGCGGCCGGCTTCGACGTTGCAGCCAATTTTACGCGCGCGTTCAGCCATGAATTCGGTCTCAGCCCACGTGAGGTCAGAAAGACCACAACCGAGCACCCAGCCATCCCCGCAACACGTTCCATGCGGCGTTTTGGGACAACGATCGGCGATTGGCTAGCGCTCGCACGTTGATGCGGTGGGCTAAACTTTCCACAGTCGAACGTTGTCATTGCACATAGACCGGTACCGTCGCGGAGGTTTCGTCGCGGTAGGGAAGGCGGATTTGGAAGCGGTGCTCTCCGCTCTGGATCGGCCAAAAGACGGGTCGGTCGGGGTCGGTGACGGCGAAGGGCTGGCCGTCGACATACCAGACGATTTGCGGCACATGCGGGTGGACATCGGCCTTCAGAGGCAGCCGGTCCAATGCGGCCGGCTGTTCCGGATTGCGCCAGATCTGACTGTTGCGCGCCGGCGTCGATATGGCGAGATGGATCTTGGGATTGGACGCGTCGGCACCGGCGAGCGAATAGCTCTCACTCCGCCCCGTTGCTGCACTGATCGGCAAAGAGTTCGGGCTGGCGTCCGAATGAGGCGATAGCGCAGCCGCCTTCGGCATCTCATCGGGCTTCAGCCATTCCACCAGCGTCTGGCTGCAGCTATTGTCATTCGTCTGCCCGTTGACGACGCACACCTCCATCGGTTTGCGGTCCGGCGGCGTCGGAAAACGCGCATCGGCGATATCTCCAGGCTTGTTGCCGTGTACCCGGTCGATAACGGCGTGCACAAGGCGGGCGGCGGTGCCGGCGCCGGTCATCCGGCTCATGGTGCCGTCATCGCCCCGCCCGATCCAGACGCCGACGATGACCTTCTCCGAATAGGCCACGGCCCAGGCATCCCGGTAACCTTGGGAGGTGCCGGTCTTGATGGCGACGGGGAATGGATATTCGAGCGTGCCGTAGCGGTGGAAGCTCGGAAGCCGCGCCTGCGGATCGGAGAGGAATGATGTAATCAACCGGGCCGTATCGAGGGAAATGACCCGCACGGATTGCTGCTGCGGCTGTTCGCGCGCCCAGCGCAGATCCTGCAATTGGCCGTCGTTGGCGAGCGCGCCATAGGCCCGCATCAGCCTGTCCAGGCGTGTCGGCAGTGAGCCGATCGCCATCGACAGGCCGAAATAATCGGCGGGAGTTTCGAGGTCATGCAGACCGAGATCACGCAAGAAGCGGAACGTCGTCTCGAGACCGATGCTGCGCAGCAGATTGGTCGCAGGCACATTGCGCGAATTGGCCAAAGCCTGGCGGGGCAGCATGGGCCCGCGGAATTCGCGGTCCGCGTCGCCGATGCCCGATGCGCCTTCCGGCAGATCGAGCAGCATGTCGGTCGGCTTCAGCACGCCGCGCTCGAATCCCAGCGCGTAAATGAAGGGTTTGAGCGTCGAGCCGGGCGAGCGCTGTGTCCGCGTATAGTCGAAGGCGCCGGCATGCCTGCCGTAATAATTGCTCGAACCCACCTGCGCGAGGACCTCGCCGGTTTGCCGCGACACCACCATGACCCCGACTTGCTGCGCGCCAGCGGAGCGCCAGCCATCAAGATAGTCTCGCGCGAGAGCGGTCACGTCGGCCTGCAGGCCAAGATCGATCGTCGTGTGGATCAGCGGCGCAGCCGCGGAAACAGGCGTTATCCGGCCGTTCTCGATGAGGTCGTGATAACGCAATATCAGGTGCAGGGCGTCGGGGCGGCGGGGCAGGGCGGGCATCCGCATGTCATCGATCTGCCGGTGGGCGATCTCCGCCTCGTCAGCCGGAATGATCTTCTGTTTCGCCAGCGCGTCGAGGATGTGATGACCGCGCTGAACGGCCCGGCGCAAACCCTCCGGCCGCAGCGGGTTCATCCGCGTCGGCGATTGCGGGATGGCTGACAGCAGCGCGATCTCGGCCCAGGACAAATCTGCCACCGGCTTGTCGAAATAAAGCCGCGCCGCATGGGCGATGCCGTGGCTGCCATTGCCGTAAGGCGCCAGCCGCAAATATTGCGCCAGTGTGGCGTCGCGCCCGTAACGCACGGTCAGCAAGACGCCGGTGCCGGCCTCGAGCATCTTGTGCATGAAAGTGCGCGATTCCGGCTGCTGCATGCGCGCCACTTGCATCGCAATGGTCGAGGCGCCCGAGCGGCGCTTGACGGACCTGAGATTTTGCCAGGCCGCGCGGCCGACGGCATAGGGATCGACGCCGATATGGTCGTAGAACCGCCTGTCTTCGAGGGCAAGCGTTGCCTTCACGACGCGATCCGGCAATTGCTCCAGCGGCCAATAGCCGTAATCGATGCGCCCGCCGGCGCCGTCGGCATGGCCGATCTGCGCGAGGAACGCGCCGCTGCGATCATAAAGGATCGGCGTCGGCGCAGGCGCGATCAGCTGCGCGCGCTGATGGATGAGATAGGCATAGACCAGGGCGCCCGCGGCAAGAACCAGCGAGGAGAAAAGAACGAGCTTCGATCGGCGGCGTCCCAAGAATGTCATTGCCCGGCCGGCTGGCTCCTTGCCTGAAATCTTCCCTGACTGCGTGGCCTACTTGGCCACGACGATCTGCACGGCAGCGCTCATTCCCTGCACGCCCTTCTGGTACATGGTTTCGGCAAAGGCCTGCGGCTGCGTATACGAACCTGGGATCAAGGCGCGCGTCCGATAGGCGAAGGTGTAGTTGCCTTTCGGAAGCCTGTCGGACGCGCAAAACACCTGATCATCACCGTAGGAGACCCAATCGGTCGGCAGGCTCGGCGCGATTGCCGGTGTAGCCTCGGCCGGAGCAGTGGCGATATTGGGATTGAGCGGATCCAGCCCCGCGGCCAGCGGCAGGGTAAGCGCCACATGGGTCCGATCCTCGGACACGACCAGTTCGACCCGTTCCTCCAGCACATCGCCGACCTTGAGCTGGATCGCACCTTTGGCATCGGGGATCAGCTTCTCCAGCGGCGCATTGCCGGCGGGGACGCGGTAGAGCGTGCGGGTAAGAGCAAAACCCTGGCTCTCTGCTTGCGCGGTGTAGCCGGCTTCGGCGGAGAGATAGGTGGTCTCCACCAGCGCGAGAGCAGGCGTCGTTCCGGTATTCTGGATGGTAACTGCGCTCGGATCCAGGGTGACCTGTCGCAAGACGGGGGCATTGGCGTCGAGCGTCAGATTCTGAACATTGCCGCTCTGAGCCAGCGTCAACGGCAAGGGCGTCGTCGGCCTCTGCCAGGCGGCCGCAAGCGCGCGGATCGCAGCCGACGTCGCATTGGTCGAGCCCCAGCCATCGCCTTTACCGAGCTGCAGCAAGGCGTTTTTCAAGGCGGGATAACGCGGATCCGTTTGCGAGGTCAAAGCCGCCGCGCGCACCATTTCGGCAAGGCTGCGGGTTTCCGAAGGCAGGATGATCGGGCTGCCTCCGTCCTCGGCTTGGCCGTCATAAACCAGCTGACCGTTGCGAGAGAGGATGCGCACGCGCGACCACATCGTGTCGGCGAGACCACCGACAAGGCGTTGGTCGGCATCGGGTGCACCAGCTGCCGCCGCCGTCATTCTGGCCACGCTGACATTCGGCATCAAGGCGGCCGAGCGGGCAAGTTCGGCCGTATAGGCAGGGTCGAGCCCGCCGCCTTCGGCGAGAGCCGTCAGAGCCTCGACCCGTTCGCGAACCTCGTCACCGCTGATGAGATGCGGATAATCCGAGCGCAGCGACAGTTTCAGCACGCTCGCAAGGCGATCCGTCAAAGCCTTGTCGGTGGGTTCTCCCGCTTTATCGGCCGCGACCAGGAAAGAATAGGCCCAGGCCGTCAGCGAGACATTGCCCTTGCTGTGCGGCCAGAAGCCGACAAGGCCATCGGCATCGACCGCTTGGCCGATTGCCAGCACGGTGTTGTGCACATCGCCGTCTATGCGCTTCTCAAGCTTCACCGCTGCCAGGATGGGAGCGAAACTCTTGAAGGCGACGCCGGAGGAGGCCAGCGATATCCGCTGCTCAGTGGAACCGTAGGGAGATTCCACCAAAGTGTTGAGGCCGGCGACAAGCTTCACCAATGCCGGATCGGAGGTCAGCGTCATCGCACGCTGAAACGATCCGGGACGCACGTCTTCCTCCGTCGCCGGCAGCGTTTTCGAGCCGCCCGCCGGGATTTCGACGATCTCGTAATGCTTGGTCGGGATGCGGTCTGGTTTCAACGGCAGCGTGATTTCCACGGCGTCGCTGGCGTGGTCGGCCAGGCGCTCGACCCCGAAACGCAGCCGCACGTCCTCCTTGCCGGGTTTTGGCTCGGGCACCTCGGCGAGAATGCCGATGTGAGCCGGCTTGTTCTCTTCCCAGGCGAAGGAAAGATCCTTGCTGCCCTCCAGCGTCAATCCGTCGGAAGCAATGGATGCAGCACCGGCGCCACCACCGCCCTCGACGACACGGGCAATGACGCCGGCCTCGAATTGGTCGCCATAACGCAGGAAGCGGGGCAGGGCGGGTTGAGCGACGATTTCCTGCCGGATCAGCATTTCGCCGGTGCCGTATCCGAAGCGGTCGGGACCGCTGACGGCCTTGGCGCGCAGCTTGAAGACGGTCAGCGAGTCCGGTAGCTTCACCTTGATCTTGGCAATGCCGTCCGGGCCGACCTTCACGTCCGGAAGATAGATCGGCACCGGCGTGAAATTCTTGCGGACGGAGATATTGTTGTCCGTGCCCCATTCCTCCCGCTCGTCGCCGCCCGGCACCTCGTCCAGAGGAATGATGCCGAAGGCCATATTGCGGGTGTCGCGCAGCGCCATGGTGGATCGGCGCTTGACGATAAAATTCGGCAGCGGATCCAGCGGCTGTTCTGTTGCGAGCGACAGCACGGCCTGGTCGATCATCCAGAAGGTGGCCTCGCCGGCGATCGGCTGCCCGGTATCGTCGGCGAGATGCAGCGTGACCTCCACTTCATCGCCGGGGCGGGCCTTCTTCGGGTAATCCAAGGTAACCGCGACGGTGTTCTTCACCGGTTTGACC
Source organism: Rhizobium acidisoli (assembly GCF_002531755.2). Lineage (NCBI taxonomy): Bacteria > Pseudomonadati > Pseudomonadota > Alphaproteobacteria > Hyphomicrobiales > Rhizobiaceae > Rhizobium > Rhizobium acidisoli. The sequence goes on from NZ_CP035000.1 coordinate 601,835, forward strand.
GTCACCGTCTTCGTCGCGGCGATCGTGACAGGCTTTCCCTGGTCGAAGGGCGCGTTCGGCGAGGGGATGCGGGTCTCCAGCCGGCCGCGCATGATGAGGAAGTGCACGGGAATATCGGGCGTATATTCCTTGCGGACCGGCACCGCATAGTGGCCGTATCCATCTGTGATATCGACCCAATCATAGTGGAACGTTCCCTCGGGCTCTTCGACGACGGCCAGCGCACGGGCCGTCTGGAAGGGCGATTGGATCAGCAGATTGGCGGTTTCTCCGGGGATGTAGCTGTCCTTATCAGTGGTCACGACCGCGGTGCGGGCGGGCGGCTGCGCCCAGGTGACCGGTGTAGTGCCGCCGACGAAGAAGTCGACGCTCACCTGCTGCCGGCGGCCGATCCGGTCGCTGGCCTCGAGTTGAACGACGTAGACGCCCGCGTCCTTTGCCTCGAGCGCCAGGGTCTGGATTTCGCTGGTGCTGGTAATCTTGCGCTCCAGAACGGTCTCGTCCATGACCTGCGTGACGTATTTCGCCGAACCCTGGCTGAAGTCGCTCGCCTGCAGCGTCGACGTCCAGTTGCGATGGATCAGGCGCGCCGTCATCTCCAGCCCGGCGACGGGATCGCCATTGCCGTCGACAGCCAGGATCTCAGGCTCGATGGCGCCGGGCGTCGGCACGTAGCGCGGCACCTTCAAGCCAAGCACGAAGGGCGGAACGGCGTTGACGGTGGTGATGCTGCGCACCTGCAGATCGTCGTCGCCGGTCACGGTCGCCTCGACCATATAGCGGCGGGGTTGCGCCGTCGGCTCGATCGTCGTGTCGAAGCTGATGCGCGAGGCGCCTCCGGCATCGGTACTGCCGTCTCGTTCCAGCGCGGGCGAGGATTTGAACTCGTTGCCGCCGGAGTAACGGGAATCCGTCGAAAAAAGGAAGCCTTCGTGGCCAGGCGGCGTCCAATTATAGGGATACTGCACGGCGCGCCAGCGGATGGGACGATCCGCCAGCAGCCCGCCGGCGAAATAGCGCGCGATCAGGTCAACGTTGAAGGAGGAATCGAGCGGCACGGTCTGCGGATTGTTGAGCACGACTTCGAAAGTCGGCAGGCGATAGGCCTCCTTCTTGAAGGAGATGCTGCCGCATTGGACCGTATTGTCGGCCGGGCTCGCGGCGCTGCTGTCGCTCTCGGCGGTCTCCGCAGTGTCGGCCTGGCTGTCGCCTGGCTGCGCCTCATCGGTCGTGTTGTCATTCGCCTGGCCGTCGGCATTCCCGTCCTCACCGGATGTCTGCGCCGGTTGAGACTGGTCCGTAGCCCCCGCCGTGTCGCCCGGCTCGAAATGAACTTCGTAATCGCCGGTTGCCGGCGTCTCAGCGTCGAATTTGTGGTAAAAGCCGCCGAATGCGTCCAGCCGCACCGGTACGCGCCACTCCTGTTTGTCAGGGCCGGTGATGACGATCTGGCCGCCTTGCGCAGGCAGCGTCAGGTGCCCGCCGAGGTAGCTTCGGACATATCCCTTGATATGCACCGGCTCCTCCGGTCGATAGATCGGCCGCTCGGTGAAGACGTGGCAGAGGGTGCGGCTCTGCTCGGTGCGGCTTTCCGTGGGATTGGTCGTCCAATCCAGCCAGGCCGCCGAGGGTTTGGTCCAGTTGTCCTCAGCATATTGGGCCGGGGCATGATCGGGGTCGACGACCAGAGTATCCAGCCCCTTAGTTACGATGACGCGCCGGATCTTCGCGTCGGCGCGCTTCTGCAGCTCCCAGGAATAGAAGCCCTGCGCGTCTGTCGTGCCTGTCGCGAGCGTGACGAATTTGCCGTCGCGCAAACCGTCGAGGCGAATTTGCGCGCCATCCATCGGCTTGCCGCTGGCAAGCGAGGTGACGGCAAAGCGGACCCGGTCCGGTTCCTCCACCGCGCTCAAGGTCAGGTCGGTGACCTGCACACGAAGCCAATGGCGGGTTTGATTGTCTACGGCGCGCAGGCCGACGAGATAGGTGCCGGGCTGGTCGGCGCCGGCAATCCGGGCAAAAAGCGATTTCAAATCCAGGCCGAATTTGGTGTCGACGCCGCCCTTGTGAATCGGCAGGTCGACGAACTCGGATATAGCAGGTGATCCGAGCGCCTTGACGCGTGCCTGGATCGCATCGGCTGAAATCTCATCGCCGTCGGCCCATTTCTGCGGCTCCTTGCCGGGCAGCGGCGGTGCTTCGTCGTCATCCGTATCGAGGCCGGATTGCGGGAAAGGCCAAAAATCGCGCGACAGCGGATCGATCGCGTGGATGCGCACATCGGCCCTGTCATAACCGCGCCCGCGCAACGGCACGAGCTGCGGGCCAAAACGCTCGACCACACCCTGCGACGCATCCCAGATAAGCGAGGACTGTTCCGGCGCGAAGGCGAATTTCCGGCCGAAGCCGTCAGCCAGCGGTCTGCCGCGGTCATCCGTCAAGGCGCCGGCAGAGACATCGAGCGTGTAGACCTTGTCGGTGAGAAAGCGGCCATTGATATAAAGACGCCCATCGCTTGCTTCCGCCGTCAGATCGTCCACCGGCGGAGAAATGCGCAAGGCGTCCCGGACCGAGAACTGTTCCCCGGCCACCGGATTGCTCGAAAACCGGAAGATCAGGCCGCGACCCTGGCGAGCGGCCGGCGCTGCATCGGCATTGTCGACGGCGTTGCCATCATCATCGACCGCGGCGCTGTCATCGCTGACTGTGGCGTTGGAGGTGCAGCGCATAATGCCATCGCTCGTGCTGGCGTCGAAGCCCCGCCCGCAATCGGAACTGGTCATGGTGAAGGGCACGGCGGTGCGCACGCGCAATTCAAAGGTCTGATCGCTGAAATCAGGCGTGTCGGCAAGCTTCAGCCGCAGGATGGCGACGCGGCCATCGGGTACGCTCTGATGCAGCTTCACCACGTAGGATTGCTGGTCGCCGCGGCTGTTGCGTTCAAGCGGCTGGATATCGAAATCCTGCGCCCCCAACATCAGACCGCCTTCGTCGCCAATGCCGGGCGCCGGCCGCAGCTCGATCGACAGCAGGCGGCTCAGCGCCGCGACATCGACGGGTTCGGCAAAGGTCAAGGTGATCTGGTCAAGCTCGTTGACGGGATCATCGGCTGCAGCCGGGACCGTCGCTACAGGTACCGGCAGCAGCGGTATCAGTTCCGTCTCGCCGCCGGCACCCTTGTCATGTTCCAGCATCTTGACCTTGACGCGGGCAAGCGGCTGCCACTTGTCGGCGGGCCTGAACTGCAGCGCGCGCGGGCCGACCCACTGCCAGGCACCTGGAGCAGCCGGTTCCATCGTCACGAAACGCTCGGGCGAATCTTCCGGGCCGCCGGTTGCCGGGCCGGTATCCGTGGCGAAGAAAATCGTCACGGGATCATAGGCGCGCAAAAACCTCTCCGGCACGATTTTGACGCCGTCGGCGCGCTGCAGGACATCCAGTGCCGGCGAGGAAGCGCCTTGCTGTGCGTGACCGCTTGAGATCAGCGTTGAAGACGCAAGGGCGAGGGCAATGAGAAATGCGATCTTTTTCATTGGTTTCACTTCGATCCCGTGGGCTTCAAACCGGCACGCTGCAGATAATCATTGATAATTTCGGGCGGCGGGCCCGCGGGCGGTGGCGACAATCCAACCACCGAAGGCCTGACGATGAGTGTCGGCGCGTCGGCCGGTGCGCGTGCTTCCAGGAGGTAAGAGCCTGGGGCAAGCTGCTTGAGCTGATTGACGCCTTCGCCGAGCGCCTGTCCCTTGGCATCCAGCAGCCGGCCGATGGCAAGGTCAGGATCGGAACGCAGGCCGACACCGATAGCGCCGCTATTTTTGACTTCGAAGCCGAACAGGGCCGTGGCGCCCGGTGCCAGCACGACCGGGGCTCCGATGCCGTCATTGACCGGGACGACTGGTGTCACCGTCATGTCCAGGCTGCCCGACAAGGGGCCCTCATGCGTGGAATAGAGCGTCAGGACCGCCTCACTCGCCGCAAGATAGCGGTGGAACTCCGCTCCCGTCGGAAAGAGCTGCATGTCGCGGTGACCATCCTGCTCCAGACCGACGATGACGGGTGCGTCGGTGCTGACGTCGAGCACCATCGGCTGGGCCGGGTTAAGACGGAAGGCCATGGCCTCACCCTCAAGCGTCACGCTCTGCGGCAGGGCCAAGGATTTTGGCTCGGGCTTCGGCCAGGGCGACTTGCCGCCACGTTCCAGCCACAGCGCCACGAGGCCGGCGCCGTGATCGACGATCAGCTGACCGGGTCCGGAGACGGAAAGAGTCTCACCGCGCAAGACCCGACCGTCGGCTCCGATAAAGGTCGCCGCGCCGCCGGAGACGTTCAGGACATCTCCTTTCATGGCATCAACCGCGATTTCTTCCGATCCGGCCGTCCCGAAAAACCGGCGCTTGATCTGATCGTTGCCGAGCGTAACGGCTTGCCCGGGTGACAGGCTGACCCGCGCCGAGCCGGCATCACCCGTCAGATTGACGAGCCAGATCTCCTCAGTCGACGTCGCGATGCTGCGCGACAGGGGAGCGGCACCCGACCAGACGTTCAACAGTTGGGAGGCTGAGGGGGCGGAGACGACGGCGATCCCGGGCGCCAGGTCGAGGGTCAGCCGTTTCACCCCTGTCGCCAGCTTTACCGGCTGCGCGCTGAAGGCTGGAACCGTCGTCGTCAAGGTGCCGTTCAGCTGCACAGGTTCGAGTTTGGCCGCATCGATCGGCTTGAGCCGCATCTGCAGGCTTTCATCGCTTGCGGCGTTCCAGATATGCAGATCCTGGTTATCGGAGAGGGCGACCGCGCTGTTGAGGCCGACGCCCATGCCGCGTCCGGCCGTGAGGCCCGGCTGGCCGAAGGCCGAATCCGCACGCCACAATCGAACCTTACCCGGCAAGGCAGGGATGGCTGGAATCACCGCCTGATCTCCCGGCGAAAGCGTCAGCGCGATCTCTGCATCGGGCTGTGCAGGGTTCACCCGCACATGGCCGGCGGCACGGGAGACCAGCCATAAACGATCCGATTGCGGAGCAAAAAGCCCCGATGCAGCGGCCGTAAGCGGGCGATCGGCACTTGCGCCCGCAAGCAGATCGGCACTAAGGCCGAGGTCGACGAGGCCGGCCGACGGCGCATGCGCGAGAGCAACGTTCAGGGAGAGATCGAGGCCGTCGATGGCCACGGGTTCCAAGGCGATATCGCCGGGCTCCCGCATATCGCCGGCGATGCTGCGCGCGGCGATCTTGATGGGTGCCGCCCCACCATCGAGGGTCCAGACCGATGCGCGCCATTGTGCATCCCCCTCGGAAGCGGGCCAGGCGATAAAGGGCGTGCGGCCATGGGCAAAGGCTTGCGGCTTCCAGCCGCCGTCGGCGTCTCGTTTTTCGACGGAGAGCACCAGATCGCTGGTGGACTGCGCCGCGACCAGCGCGAGCCGATCCTTCGCATTGGCCGGCAAGGGGCCTGGCAGAGGGAAAGTAAAGACGGAGGCGCCGTTGACGGAGGCGGTGCCGTTCTCGGCGAGCGCCGGCTGCGGTTGCTCCTGCGGCAGGGCGAACTGAACCTCGATATGCCCGAGATCGGGCTGATCGTCGCCTGCCTGCTGGTCATCGCCGTCGGCTTCCTGATCGTCGGAATTATCGTCCGATTGGCTGCCGGCCGTGCCGGATGCTGCCGCCTGATCAAGAGCCAGCGTATAGGATCCGGCCGGCAGACGGGTGGACAGCGCAATGTTCCAATCATCGCTGCGCCCCGTCAGGCGTTCGAGGACGGCGCCATGTTCGTCCTTCAGCACGCCCTTGATCTCGCTGCGGCCGAACGTGCCGAGGCTGACGACACGGTCCGTCTCGACATTGAAGGAAAGCTCGGCCGGCAGGTTGACGAAGCGCGCCTCGCCGGGCTGCAAATCGCTGGTGTTCAGGGAAATCTGATAATCCAGCCGGTCATCATGGGCGAGGCTCGTGAGGTCGATGCGATAATGCCCGGCCTTCAATTTACCGGTGAATTGGGGCGCGGCGACAAATCGGGCGATCTGCTCCTTGTCGTCGCGAAACAGAGTGCCGATCATGCCTTCGGTCAGGTCTATGCTAATGTCCGCATCAGCCGAAAGATCGAAAGTCCAGCTGTCGGGAACGCGTGTCTCGCCCTTGCCCTGAGGCTCGCGCCACTGAAATGCCTGGCTCTGATTGAAGGCCAGCGGATGCGGTCCGTGGCCCTGCAGCTGCGGCGGGTCGATGACGGGTCTTAGCCGTGCGACAAACCGCGTGTCGACGTCGCGCGGCAGGATCACGAGGCGGTAATGCCCCGGCGTGAAATCCTGACTAAGACTGGAAAGGGGGCCCGGCGCGGTGAGCGGCCATCCCTCGGCATCTTCGAGGCGAGCGGTAAGGTCTTCGCCGAGGGAGTAGAGATCAAGCTGATAAGATCCCGCATGTGTTATCTCGATCGGCACGATGGCGCCGCGCCCGCCGGAGAGAATGCCTCGGCTGGTGCCGTCGGCGACCAGGGTTGCCGCGGTCGGAAGCGAGGCCGGCGTAACGGCAACGCCAAGATGGCCGGAGGAATTCTGTACGGAAAGGTCGATCTGATAGGTTCCCGCGCGCAGATAGGTTTGCAGCAGCGCATTGTGGCCATCGCCATTGTTCGACGCTTCCCCCAGTTCCGGCAGGAATGACGTGCCAAGGCGCAGCGATGTCTGCAAACGGCCAAGGGTTTCGATGCGGTAAAGCCCCCCTTCCGCAACCTCGAGCCGGTAGGATTTCTCCGCGTTCTCGGCAAGATCGAGAAACTGGGGTTGGCCGGCAATCAATGGGGATGCGGGGGTCGGCGATGCGATCTTTTGCGCCGCAGCAGCATCCGGCTGCCAGCTGACGACGATCGAGCGGGCAGCGGCGGGAGCCGGGAAGCGCAAGGTCAAGGTCCGGCCCTTTGCGTCGACGCGCTGGTTGCTCGTGGCAAAAGCGACCGATGTATTGTGCATGTCGACGGCGGCGATCGTCCCGCCTGGAGGCACGTGGACGTCGATCTGCAGATCCGCGGGTGATGCCGGCCGCGACAGGGCGTTCGCATCGTCATTCGCAGCACCTTTGGCCTGCGGCACGGGCGCCGGCATATTGGATATCGGCTGATCCGGCAGGGGTTGCGGCTGTGCCGAGGCATCGGCGGGCTGCCAGAGCGCCAGTGGCCGCAGCTGCAGATCGGCGGGCAAGGCCACGGCACGAGGTCCCGTCAGCAGACCGGGGGCGGCATTGGTGATGATCTGGTAGCGCGTGGCCTTTTCGGCTTCCCGGATGCCGAAGGAAATGGTGGTGCGCGCCGGAGCGGCGGGTTGGACCGGTGGAACTAGGCCCGGCGTGCCGAAGGTGAGGTCGACGATGCCGGCGGCATTGTTGTCGGGCAGCAGGCGCAGCAGGTAATAGCCGGCGTCCAGGTCGAAACGATCGGCATTGCGGCCATCGGCGCGCGGAGCATTGCCGACCAGAACCGGGCTGATGTCGGCATGCAGGGCAACGCCTGCGGTGCGGACCGCGATCTGGCCAGCCTGCGTCATCTCGAACAGCAGCGACGTCGGCCCGCGCAAATTGAAACGCCGCCGCCAAGCCTGGCCCGGGCCGAGATGAGGCAGGTCGGACGCGACGATCGTGGCTTTGCCACCACGGTCCTGGCGCAACAGCAGGGCCGTCGCCGGGATTTCATCGCCGCCTTCGCCGGCAATGTCGAGACTGATGAGATTGGCCACCGAGCCTTTAAATTGGGTCTCGGTGCCGAACCGAAGCCCCCGAAGCTGGAAAGATTGGCCTTCATAGCCTGAGATTTCGACAATGCTCGGCTGGCTGTCCGTCGAAAGCGAAAGCGTGGCTGTCGGTTCGCGGCTGGCTTTATCGATCACGGCACTCTGAAAAGCCGTCGCCGTGTCGGAAGTCCGACCGGCCCGGAGCACCGCCGGCGCCGATTGCGGCAACTCCAGACGGAAGGTATCGAGATCTGCCGGCGCCTCGAAACGGATCGAGCCGAAAGGTCCGATGACATTTTCGGCAATCCCCCCAGCCAGCGATAGCTGCGTGCCGGTGCGAATATGGAATGGCTCTGCGGCGTCCGAATTGGTCCAGACAAGCTTCTGGCCGCCATAGGCCGTCACGAGATAGCGGCCGGCCTCGACCGTTCCCGTCAGCGTCGCCCGGGTCATGGGGAGGCCAGGCTTCAGTTCGAAGATCGACATTTTCGGCGAGAGATCGGCAATATCGGTGCCGTTTCGCCACAAGCGCAGATCCTGCAGCGAGCGTCCGACCGCCTCGATATCGACGCGCCCGGAATCGGGGATGTCGATCCAATAGGATCTTTGCTGCAGGTCGCTGAGATCGGCATGGATCGGGGTGGGCGAGGTCAAAGCGGCGTCGGGCTGTTCAAGCTCCTGATAGGCTTGCGCGGTGAGCTTGACGTCGCCGGCGGCTCCCTTGGCGCCGAATACACGGACCTTGTAGGTGCCTTTGTCGAGCAGGGCATCGATCCGCCCGTCACTGACCCCGGCGGCGCCCATGCGGTCCCCGGGGCCCGCGATCATGTCGACAAGCTGCAGCGCCACACCGGAGGCGCTCTGCGTGCGGATGGTGATATGGCCTGGTGTGTCGACGGTCAGCAAGGTGCTGCCATCCTGATCCGCAGGCAGTTGATCCGAGGCCAAATGCGGCTGCGACACGAGCCGGGGCGGCGCTTTTACGGGCGCGGGTTGAGGCGCTGCGACGGCCGCCGGTGCCGATGTCTCTTGTGCCGCTGCAGGCTGTGTCGTCGGTGCTATTGATGGCGCGGGGTCGACGGCGGATTCTGCCGGCTTCTGGATGGGAGAAGCGCCCGCCGCCGCAAGCGCCGCAAGACGCTTTTGATAGCTTGTAGCCAGGCATGCCGACAGCCGGACCGGATCGGCGTCTACGCAGGATTTATTGCGGTCCGCCAACCAGCGGCGCTGTTGCTGGCGTAGATCGTTCACCCTTGTCGGGTCGCCGTTGAGATCCGCCAATGCCTGCCGATAGGAGGCTGCCAAGGCAGTGTCCTGAGCAATCAAGGCAGGGGAGGCACAAATCGCCTTTTCAATGGCGGACTGCGCCTTGCCGCAATCAAAGGATTGCGCATGGGAGGCCGCTGAGAAAAGACAGCCACTGAGGGCAACGAGCAAACGCAGGCGAGAGACGAAAGCCATGGATAACTCGTTTTTTGAGTGGCCGGCACACTAGTCAATATGAACTATCCTCGATCAAGACAAGAGCCGGTTGCAGCAAGCCGAGAACCGCAACGCGCGCAATGTTTGACGTGGTTTATAAGTCGGCACTTGGAGGTGGAGTGACCCGCAAAAGCCGTCGGCAATAATCAGACAGCAATTGGTGGTGAACTCGCTCTTGCCGCAGGAGCGCAAGTCTAATTTCCGGCACGGACATGTCACATTTTCCCTCTCCCTTCGTCATATGAGCGAAGGAGATTTTCATGCGACCGCTACTTCTTGCCCTTTCCGTCCTCCAGCTTTTCAACGGGGTGCTGATGCTGGCTGCACCGCAGCTCTGGTATAGCGTCATACCGGGTGTCACCGAGACAGGCCCGTTCAATTCCCATTTCATTCGCGATATCGGCCTTGGCTTTCTGACCGCCGGCTGCGCGCTCGGCATGGCGAGCCGGTATGCGGCGATTGCACGGCCTCTGGTCGCGGTTGCCAGCGTCCTCCTGCTCGGCCATGCGCTGCTGCATCTCGCCGAAATGGGCTGCATGGAACCGGTCCGGCCCATGCCGTGCGGGATATCGCCCTGATCGTCGTGCCGGCCTTGATGCCGCTTGCCGTGTTTGTGCGGAGGCCCTCCCATGCTTAGGCGGCTCCTTCGGAATGCCGCGCGCAAATTCGGCGCGCGTTATGACTATGATGTCGGCTATATGGAGGATCTGGCCGAGTTGAGCCCGGGCGGATTTGCCAAGCTCGCCTTGCTCACACCCTTCACGCAGGAGCGTTTCGGCCTGCCGGCCGCACCTTATTATGCTGCGAAATTCGTCGCAGCGCGCACGGCCGGATGTGGGCCCTGCGCCATGCTGGTGGTTCGCATGGCGGAGGAAGCCGGCGTCAGCGCACGCCAGCTCGCCTCGATCGCCCGGCCGGGTTCGGCGGATGCCGACATGCGGCTTGTCGCGGACTATGCGGCAGCCGTTCTCACCAACTCGTTCGACCTTGCTGACATGATTGAGGCGGCGCGGTATCGCTTCGGGGAAAAGGGCCTCTGGGGCCTTGCTTCCGCCGTCGCTGCTGGCCAATTCTACCCCAGCTTGAAGCGGGGCATCGGCGCGGCACTGAGCTGCGACTTGCTGCCGGCTGAGTTTCGGGAGGTCGCATGAAAGCGTATAACGAGAGGGATGTCGGGCCGATGCCGGAGGCATTGCGCCGCCGGCTGGTGCGGCTCGCCTATCGCTATCTCGGTTCGGTGACCGACGCTGAGGACGTCGTACAGGAAGCCTCCATCAAGCTCCTCGCCAGCGAAGGTGTCCGCGACCGCGAGGCGTGGCTCGCCCGCCTCGTCACCAATGCCGCGCTCGATCGGCTGAGGCAGCTGAAGGCGCGGCGGGAGACCTATGTCGGGCCCTGGCTGCCGGAGCCGATGGTCGAGGCGGAGAGCCCGAACGACCGCGAGCTCGACATCTCCTTCGCCGTCATGCGCACGCTCGAGACATTGTCGCCGCTCGAACGCGCGGCCTTCTACCTGCATGACCTGTTCGGCATGGATTTCGAAACGGTTGGCGAGACGCTCGACCGCTCGCCCGCCCCCGTCCGCAAGCTCGCCTCGCGGGCCCGGCAGGCGGTGAAGGAGGGGCGGCCACGCTTTGCGGCGCGGCCTGCCGACGTTGAGCGGCTGCTGATGGCGATCGGCGCTGCTGTGCAGAGCGATTCCGTCGACGCTCTTGCCGCCACACTGGCCGAGCATATCGAGTTGATCTCGGACGGCGGTGGCAAGGTGATCGCGGCGCTCAGGGTTCTTCATGGCCCGATGGAAGTTGCAAATTTCCTCATGCACATCGCCCGCAAGCAGCCGGATGGCGGATGGCGTTTCGGACCGGCCCAAGTGAATGGCGGCGCCGGCATGCTGATCAGTTCCGAGGTCGGCCTTGACACGGTGATGGCCATCGACCTCGATACCGAGGGGCGGGTTGCTGCGGTCTATCTCGTGCGCAATCCGGAAAAGCTCGCCCATGTGGTGGGGAGCTGAGCCGGCGTTGCGACGGTGAAGGCTGCGCTTATGTCTTTGGCGAAACTGCGCTAGTCGCAGGCCATGTTTCAACTCGTCCGGCCGGCTACAGCCCGAACAGATCATCATTGTGATAGTCTTGCGCCAGCCAAGGTCGATTCGCAGGCGTCGGGATTTTCGCCCGGAAGCCAGGCACGCGAGGTCGTGATACAGGTAAGGAGGCAGCGATGCTGAAAACCGATACCCGCCAAGCGAATTGGCGCCGTGCCAATCCAGGCAAATATGATGCTCACCTCGCCGTGCAGCGAGCAGTCAAGACAGGCGAGCTGGAAAAGCAAACCTGTGAGGTCTGCGGGATCGAAGCAGTCGATGCCCATCATGACCAATACGACGAGCCTTTAAGGGTACGGTGGTTATGCCGACGGCACCACACGAGGCTTCACCATTACGGCGAAGACATGTTTCCAATCAGGAATGCCCTTTAGAGGCCCGATCAATCTGGTCTGTATTTGCTATTGGGATGTGACGACGCCAAGTCCTTCGACACTAACATCAGGAAGCCGGCGAAGCTCTATCTATGAGAAGGTGCCGGACGGGTTCCCGCCGCACGAATTCGGTCTCCACATGTTTCAGCACGTGTCGCTGGCCTGCAAACGGCACCATCTCCAAGGCAGCTGCGAAAGAAACCCATCGAAATTCGCTATGTTCGTGATTGATGACAACCGTCGCATGGGAATCCACGAAGCCAACGAAGACCGGCAACATGGCGATGGCGTCCCGATCGGCCTCATAGAACTGCTCGCATATGTCGGCGGAGTAGAGCCGCTTGCAAATCAGGCCGGTTTCTTCGCGTACCTCGCGTAACGCAGCTTCCCAGGCTTTCTCCCCGTTCTCGATACTGCCGGCAATCTGGCACCATTCACCGATCAGCGTGTGGTTGCGGCGGAGAAGCAGGACCTCATTTCCAATGTCAGCCTTGCGGAGCAGGACCACAGAAACCGCAGAACAGCGGATCGGAATCTCAGTCATGAATGCAACTTTCTTTCACGCGGGGCCGGGTCAACCAAAGGGATGTTCGCGAGCGACGAATGGCATGGTCAGGAGGCTGACAGAGTAGATATTCCTTTGCTCGAGGAACGCCTCACCATCTGGCCCTCAGAGCACGCCTTTCCTCAAAATGAAGTTCCCATAGGGGCGCGATTCAGCAGTCTGAATGATCGCAAACGATCGCATCGCGATCGGATAGTAGGCAAACCGCTCCACCGGTTGGCTGGCGATCGAGCGCCCTTCTGCCTCACTGCAAACGGCGATGACCTCTCTGTGCACTTCGAGCAACTCGCCCGGCGCGTCGACGGCCTCCATATGCATCAGCGGCGTGTCGCCGAATGTGTCCAGGGGTAGCATTTCAAGGATCCCGCCAACTGCAGTCGGTGCGTCGACCCCCTCCAAAATGAGAAGCTTTCCGCTCGTGGTTTGGGTCGCCACCCGAAAGCCCGAGAAATTTCGATCGACGATGGCCAGTTCGTCGCCATGCCCCATGGATGCCAGTACCCACAACAAGTCGGCCGTGACGAACGGCGGGACGCCTTTCAGCATGTCATTTCCCTCCCAAGAGATGATCACAACTTGGATCGTAGCTGTAAAAAAACGATTGCGCAAACGTTTCGATGGCGCTAGCGTGATCATAATCGCGGATCCTTGGAGAGCCTGTTTAAGGTTGGAATTCCGCCTGGGAGGAAAATTTGAGACGCTTTGTTGTTGTTGTGCTGCCGGCAAACGCCGGAGCGCGCTCATGACGACGATTTCCGAAGTTGCAAAGGCGGCGGGGGTTTCGGTCTCCACGGTTTCCCATGTTCTCAACAAGACGCGCTACGTGTCGCCCGAGAAGGCGAAGCTCGTCATGGAGGCGGTGGACGAGATCGGATACATCCCGAACGCGGTTGCGCGCTCTCTCAAATTGTCGTCGACGGGCACGGTCGGCCTGGTCATTTCCGCGATTTCGAACCCTTACTTCAGCGACATCATCTGCGCGATTGAAGCCGAGTGTTCCAAACGAGGCTTGATCGTATTTCTATGTGATACGCAGGACGATCCAGATCGGGAATTGGAGCTCATCCGGCATCTGCATCAGCGTCGTGTCGACGGGATCATCCTTGCCGCTTCAGGCGCTCCCAGAAAGTCGCTGAACTATCTATTTGAATGCGATGTTCCCTGTGTGCTCGTCGACAGGCTCTCCGATGATCGTTTCGATCAGGTCGGAACCGATAACACGGCGGCAATCCGCATGCTGGTCGATCATCTCGTCACGCTCCATCACCAACGGGTTGGGATCATCCTCGGCCAGCCCGGATTTGCGACGACCGTCGAGCGCACTGAGGCTTTCCAGGCGGCTATGGCGGAGAAGGGAATAGAGGTTCCACATGCGTTCATCAGCAATGGCAACCGCAGCACGGCTGACGCCACCGCGTCGACGCACCGATTGCTGGAGCTGAAGGAGCCGCCGACAGCAATCCTTGCCTCAAACAATCTTGCGATGATCGGCGCGATGAGAGCCATTCGGGAACGGGGGCTGCGCGTTCCAGCGGATATTTCGGTGCTCGGAATCGATGATTTCGAATGGGCAGACTACTTCGAGCCGCGCCTGACGCTGATGGCCCAGCCTTGCGATGAGATCGGCAGAAGGGCGGCGGACTTGCTGATTACGCGGATCGGCAACAAGCACCGCCCGCGCGAGACCGTTCGACTGTCGCCGGTTTTGCGGGTGCGTGAATCGTGTGGAGAAGCAGCATGAACCAGGTTGTTCTTTCGGCGAAAGGAGTCACCAAGCATTTCGGCGGCGTTCAAGCGCTACGCGGCGTGGACTTCGATCTCAAAGTGGGTGAAATCCATGCCCTGCTTGGAGAGAATGGTGCGGGCAAATCGACGTTGATGAACCTGATGTCCGGCGTCCACACGCCGGACCTGGGCGAGATCTTCATCGATGGCAAACCCGCCCGATTTCACAGCCCCCGGGATGCACAAGCGGCAGGAATTGCAACGATTTTCCAGGAATTGGATCTCGTTTCGAGTTTGAGCGTCGCGGCCAATCTCTTTCTTGGGCGTGAGCTTGTCTATCCACATGGCATGCTCGACGGAAAGGCGATGCTGCGCGAGGCGCGCAAAAGACTGGAGGCAATCGACCGGTCGATCGATCCCGCCCAGCTTGTCGGCGAGCTTTCGATCGGCCAGCGCCAGGTCGTCGCCATTGTCAAGGCGCTGTCCTATGCATCCCGCGCTCTGATCATGGATGAGCCGACAGCGGCATTGACGGTCGGCGAAGTCGATCGATTGTTCGATATCATGCGCGGGCTCGCATCGTCAGGCGTCGGTATCGTCTATATTTCGCATCGCCTTGAGGAAGTGCCGCAGATTGCTCATCGCGTGACAGTGATGCGCGACGGCAAGGTCGCCGGCGTTACCGAGCCGAACGCGCCACAAGCCCAGCTGGTGCAACTTCTTGTCGGTCGTCCGTTGAACGAACTTTACCCGCCTCGATCGGATCGCGTCGGTGACGTGCTCCTGAGGATGCGGCAGGCCTCCTTCCGCCCGCACCGTGCGTCCCCCGGCTGGCAGGCGCCATCAAAGATCGACCTGGATGTTCACCGCGGTGAAATTGTCGGCTTGGCCGGCGTGATGGGTGCAGGCCGAACCGAGCTTCTGAGCGCTCTTTACGGGACCGGCGTGCCGGGCAGATGGCAGGGTGAGGTGACCATTGGCGGCAAACCGGCAAGGCTTCGATCCATCGCCGCCGCGCGCAGGGCTGGTCTTGCATTCGTCACCGACGACCGGCGTGGCGCCGGGCTGATGCTGCGTATGTCCGTTGGCCTCAATCTGGTCATGTCAATCATTCGCCGAATTTCGCCAAACGGCTTGTTGTCTGCACGTCGACAGGACGATGCCATCAAGAGCTCGTTCGGGAATTTCGACATCCGTCCCAAGAACCCGGAGATCGCGGTGGGTGCTCTGTCCGGCGGCAACCAGCAGAAGGTCGTGCTTGCCAAGGAAGTGCTGGGCAATCCGAGCCTGTTGCTTCTCGACGAGCCGACCCGCGGTGTGGACGTCGGAGCCAAGGGGGAAATTTACGCTCGGCTGCGCAAATTTGCCTCGCATGGATTGGGCATCCTTGTCGCCTCAAGCGAAATGCCTGAGCTGATCGGCCTATGCGATCGAATAGTGGTTCTGCGCAATGGCTGCAGCGTTGCCGAATTTTCCGGCGGGGTGAGCGAACACGACGTTCTGGCCGCCGCCAACGGGAGGGAGGGATGATGTCCGAACAGCAAATTACGTCGAGTTCTCCGATTCAACCCGCAAAGCGCATTGATCCGCTTGCGGTCATCGTCCGCTTCCAAAGCCTGATCGGCCTGGTGCTGGTCTTTGCCGGCGGCATCATCTTCTCGCCGCGTCGGCATGGGGTCATCCTGTTCATTCAACCCGACAATATCGCCAACATCGTCCGTGCGGTGTCCGAGACCGGCATCATCGCGATCGGGATGACCTTCGTGATCATAACCGCCGGGATCGATCTCTCGGTTGGGGCGACTCTTGGTCTTGCGAGCGTCGTCACCGCAACATTGATGGTCTCGGGCGGCTTTGGGCTGATTACAACGGTGCTGGCGGTGCTGCTGATGGGCACCTGTTTCGGCTTGATACAGGGAGCGATCTCAAGCAAGTTTCGGCTTGAAGCATTTATCGTCACCCTTGCCGGTTTACAGGCAGCGCGCGGGCTGGCGCTGGTGGTGTCGGGCAATCAGTATATCAATATCTCCTATGGCGATGGCCCCGGGCTAGCGCCCCCCATCTTTGCGGTTCTCGGCGGTCGATTGTTCGGCAACGTCGTTCCCGTGGCTACGATCGTCTTCCTGATCTTTGCCTGCATCGCAACGCTGGTGCTGAACACGACGAGGTTCGGCCGTTACGTCTATGCCGTCGGCGGCAACGAGCGCGCCGCTCGCATCTCCGGTGTTCCGGTCTCGGCAATCAAGATCGCCGTTTACGCCATTACCGGCTTTGCATCGGCGCTGGCCGGCATCGTCCATGCCGGGCAATTCAATTTCGGAAGTGCCAATGATGGGACCGGATATGAATTGACGGCCATCGCGGCTGTCGTCATCGGCGGGACCAGCCTGTTTGGCGGGTCGGGTTCCATGGTCGGAACCATCGCCGGCACGATCATGCTTGGCGCCCTCGCCAATATTCTTCAGCTCAACAACATCACTCCAGCCATGCAGTTGCTTGCCACAGCGGCAATCATCGTTCTGGCGGCAGTCCTTCAATCCCTCGTTCGTCGCCGCGAAGGATTGGGCAGGTAGTGTGGCGGCATCTCCCGGAAGGTGGATCCGGAACCAATGTGGAGGAGAAAGTAATGACACAGAATGCACTTCGATTTTCGAATGCCGGGCGCATGGCACTTCTCGCCGGTTCATGCCTTTGTATTGCCGGCGTGGCCCAGGCTGCCGATCCGCTTGTGAAGGCTTGTGCCAAAGATGGCGAATTCGTTGTCGGCTTCTCGCAGGCAAACAACGCGGAGCCCTACCGCCAGCACGTCAACGATGAACTGGAAGCAGCCGCCAAGGCAGTCCCGCAATTCACACTGCAGATTGCCGACGGGGCAGGCAACGTCAACACTCAGACGTCACAGGTCGACAATTTCATTACCCAAAAGGTCGACCTTCTGTTGATCTCGCCTTTCGAGGCGGCTCCGCTTACACCCGCCGTCAAGCGGGCAATGGACGCAGGTATCCCGGTCATCGAACTCGATCGCAAGACGAACGGTGAAGCAGGCAAGGATTACACAGCTTTCATCGGAGGTGATAACTACAAGATTGCTCTGGCAGCCGGCGAATATACCAGCAAGACACTTCTTCCGGATGGCGGCGAGGCTGCCGTGCTGGAGGGGTTGCCGAGTTCGACACCCGCAGTCGAGCGGCTTAATGGCTTCAAAGATGGCGTGAAGGCCAATTCGAAAATCCAGATCGTCGCAGAACAGGCGGCCGACTGGCTGCCGGATAAAGCACAAACGGCGTTCGCCGCCATGCTGCAGGCTCATCCGGATATCAAGATGGTCTATGCCAGCAATGACATGATGGCGGCGGGTGCTCTGCTTGCTGCCAAAGGTGCCGGTAAAAGCGTGAAGATCATCGGCACCGATGGCTTGCCTGGGCCTGCCGGGGGAATTGAAGCGGTCGCAAAGGGCGATTGGTCCGCGACCTTTACCTATCCTACCGGAGCGAAGGAGGCGATCGACATGGCAAAGTCGATATTGCTGGACTGCGCATCGTCTGTTGAGCCAACGGTAACAGTCGATACCACAGCCATCACGCCCGAAAACGCCAAGCAGATGATGGGCAAGTAAAGTTCAAGGCTCCATCCGGCTGGGCGCGCCTGCCTAGCCGGGTGGGACCAGATCGCTTCGTTGTGCGCTTGAAAAGCTACGCATCGCCGCGGCGTTTGCCGGATCTGGAGCGCAAGCCATTCAAAGTACAATGTTCGGGGAGGCAGGGGACAGCTGCGTTATGCCGCGTTCAAAAGTTCAGCGCTCACCGGCATTCCCATATGATAGCCCTGGACGCGGTCGATGCGAAGATCCTTGAGCAGGGACAATTGTGCTGCCGTTTCGACGCCTTCCACCAGGATCGTATTCCCACGATTGCGGATAAGAGCGACCATGTCCTGAAGCATCATCAACCCGCGCGGGTTGGAGCAGTCGTGCAGAAAGGTCCGATCGACCTTGACCGTCTGAAACTCGATCGCCCTCAGCCAGGAGAGGCCCGCAAAGCCCGAGCCGAAGTCGTCAAGCCAGATTTCGACGCCGAGAGCCCGCAGATCTGCAATGCACTTAAGCACCTCCGACTGCATATCCATGTCCAGGCCCTCGGTGACTTCCAAGGCCAGTCGCGATCCGCTGACCCCGCAGCGAATAAGAATGTCAGCGACATTCGCAGCAAAGCCTTGGGAGCGCAGCTGTATGGGCGACACGTTGACGCTGACGGTCGCCATGCGATCGGTCATCAGTATGTCACGGCATGCCGTCTCGATCGCCCATTTGCCCAATTCGAGGATAGCGCCCGTTCGCTCTGCAACCGGAATGAATGTCTTCGGCGAAACCGCGGTGCCGTCCGGCATCCGAAGCCGCATCAAAGCCTCGACAGCTCTGGCTTTCTCGTTCGTCAACTCGAAGATCGGTTGGTAAACGAGCGAGACCAGCTTTCGATCGATGGCCGCCGTCAGCAGCGGGACGAGTTTACCGGCATTGTCGTCAGGGCGAGGCAACAGCGGATCAAACCTGCGAATGCAGTTTCGGCCGCTTGCTTTGGCATGGTAGAGAGCAAGATCGGCCTCACGCACTATTCGTTCAACCTTCTCTCCAACTTTGTCGCGGGTGAAGGCGACGCCGATGCTGACGGTTACGATCGGGCTGTCATCCGGTCGCCCGTCGTGCTCGATCGCAAGAAACTCGACTTCCATTCTGATCTTTTCGGCCAGGCTCATCGCGATCTTGGGAGTTTCGACCGGCAAGACCACGATGAACTCTTCACCACCATACCTGCCGATCATGCCACCGGACGACTCGACGACGGCCTTCAGCACTTTGGCGATGACAGTCAGGCATCGGTCTCCTTCTTGATGCCCGTAGCGATCATTGAAGCGTTTGAAAAAATCGACGTCGATGAGCAACACGACGAAGTCGCGACGCTCGTCTTTCCAGGCGGCCCAGCATTCGTCGAGCCGCCGATCCAGGGCGCGCCGGTTGCTTATGCCTGTCAGGTAATCGGTATTTGAAAGCTCGAGCAGTGATCGTCCACGCTCGGACGCTTCCCAGTGCTGATATCGGGCCTCCGCCGCATTCAGCAACACGTTTCGACGCTCCACGTTCAATCGCCAATTAACGAAAGACGTGAAGACGAAGCACGAAATGTAGAACATCCCGAAGGCAAGCTTGTAGGTTTGGCTTGAAGGGAAAAACGCCTCGATCGTAACGAAAAATGCGCAGAGCACGAAGCTGGAGGTGATTACCGAAAGCCGAAACGGGAAACTGAAAAACAGGTTGGCGCCCATCATGAAGATGGCGCCAAATATCATGTAGTACGACATGGCAGTGACGTCGCTGGTGCCAATCGCCGGGTAAAGCCAGCTTAAATAGCCGGCAAGCAGTGCAGAGGCGCAGGTGATGTCCAGCCAGACGGTTTTTGCTTTGGCCAGTCGCAAGGCCTCGAAAGCCAGCAGCGCGATCGTTGCAACGACGAATCGCGCGGCGATCGTCGCATGCGCAACATCTGGGATAAGCCATCGGTCGGGAAGTGCGAAGGCCACATAGACGGCGACCGCGATCCAAAGACCGTGCCGTGAGCTTCGCCTGCGGACAGCATCATTTTCAGTTTCCAGAGACTTGCGGGCCTCGGCGAATGAAAAGCTGTCGGTTGATTCATCCCGCTGCACAGGAGCGTCAGCCGCGCTCATGCAACGATACCAGCCTGACTACAATCTAAAGAAGTTAAAAAGTAAGCCATGCTTCGGGCGCCCTCCAAAATTACGTTCGGCAACCTGCAACCGGTTTGTCTTATTGCTTAACATTCGTAGAGGCGCAGGTTCCGACCCGCAATAGTAGAATTACCCTTATCCCGTGCAGATTCTAGTCGCATCCCATTTCGAGGTTGATTATGCTTAACGCTATGTCAAGGGAGTCTCGAAATGGCACGAAGTCTTGTCTTGGACGGTGAAAGTCTTGTTGCGCCGGGTGAAATTCGGCGGGCAGCAAGGAGGTTTGCTGCGACAAATCCCAGCGACCTTATCGTCGCGAAAGCCGAGCTTGCCGTCAGCCTCGATCTGTCGATCCGTCAGTTCAGATCCGGCGTCGAGCCTCCTGCGATCATCGAGCGGCTTAGCGAAGCCTTGCATCAGTTACGGCGCCGCTTTCATCCGGAGGTGTGGGACGTCATCGTTCCGATCGCGCAATCTCATCCGGTTGCTCACTATCTGCACCAGGATCCGTTGACCCGCTGGTCGTTTGAAAAGCCGCGCGGCTATTCCGGCGACGCACGGCTTCTCGACTTTATCTACGGCAGGCCTGAGATCGAGGACGCCGTCGCATCATCGAGCACCTTGGGACGTTCGATCTACGCCTACACTCGAAATGCTTCGTCATCCGTCGCGGTACGAGAGCGTCGAGACATTCTGGCGCGGCGCGTCGACGAAATCGCTTCGGCTCGGTCCGGTTCCACCGAAGTCCTGGCCATCGCGTCGGGCCATCTTCGTGAGGGGCCTTTGTCGCACGCGCTCGGCACCGGCGCAATCAAACGCTGGGTCGCTTTGGATCAGGACCCGATGAGTGTTGGAACAGTCGCCCGCGATTTCGCCGGCACGTCGGTCGAGGCGCTCAACGGGTCGGTCAAATCCCTGCTCGGGGGAAGGCATGCGCTGGGAATGTTCGATTTTGTGTATGCGGCCGGTCTTTATGACTATCTGCCGGACGCTGTCGCCGTAAAGCTGACCAAGAAGTGCGTCAGCATGCTTAAGCCTGGCGGCACATTCCTGTTCGCCAACTTCTCCCCGGCGACGGATGTCGACGGCTATATGGAGACATTTATGAACTGGGCGCTGCTGTTGCGCTCGGAACATGAGATGGGCTTGATCGCCAGTGAAAGCGCGGCTGGGGCGGATCTGAAAGTGTCTGTCTGGTCGGGCTCGAATCGTAGCGTTGTCTACTGCGAAATTGAAAAACAGCCCTAAGCCGCAGGTTGGCCGAAAGGCAATGGCGTTGCAGGAACAACGCCGACGCACGGAAAAGATGCGGCCGAGAAGCTGGGCTCGACCCGGCCGCAACGATGAGCCATAGCGGCAACCAGGTCAGATCAGGCCGTATTGTTCCGCCTTGTTGCGCAGGAACGGCAGACCCCTTCCCATTACCTCTTCCATATCGCGTGCCACGGGGCGCCAGACGGCCAGGCCATAGGCCACTTCCGCCGGCATGTTGATGAAGCTTTCCATGGCAAGTCCGCCCTTGAAGCCGATTGCGGCGAGCGCGACATAGATCGCGTCCCAGGGAATGTTGCCGTAGCCCGGCGTGCCGCGGTCGCTTTCGGAAAGATGGATGTATTTCAGGTGATCGCGGGCAATCAGGATGCCGTTTGCCGCGCCCTTCTCCTCGATGTTCATGTGGTAGGTGTCGAGGTGAACGAAGATGTTGTCGGCGCCGACACGCTCCACCATGTCGACGGCCTGCTGGGCCGAGTTGATCAGGTGGTTCTCATAACGGTTCACGGCCTCGACGCCGAGTTGGATGCCGTGCTTCTTCGCGTGCTTTGCGGCAGCGTCGAGCACCTTGGCAATATTGTCGTATTCGCCTTGCGTCGGCGGTACGCCTGTCCGCTCGCCAATGCCGCCGAAGATGACACCGGACAGCGCCTCGGCGCTCATCTCAGCGGTCTTTTCGATCGCAATCTTCAGGTGCTCAATCGCCGCATCCGGGCGGACGGATGCCCAGGCATGCTCCGGCAGGCCGAGCGAGCAGACCGCGCGCAGCTTGTTCTTCTCAAGCAGCTCTCGGGTGTGCCTGGCATCGACGGCCGGCGCGTTGAGCAGCGCGATCTCGATGAAGTCCATTTCATACTGCACCGCTCCGGCAATTGCCTTCTCGGCGCCTGCGCGATCCCAGTTCATGGTCCACATGCTGGTGTGGACGCCGAAACCTTGCATGGTCGTATCTCCTATTTCCCGATTGTGATGAACTTGGCCGAGAACCATCGCAGCACCATCACGACGATGAGCAGGATGCCCCAGACGGCAGTGGTGAGATGCTGGTTGGCGCCGAGCAGATTGAGCCCCGAAGAGAGAAGCTGCAGCACGACGAGCGCCACGAAGACGGGCAGGACGCGGCCGAAGCCGCCGAACGGATTGATGCCGCCGAGGAAGCAGGCGAGCACGGTGATCAGCAGATAGGACTCTCCATGGCCGACGCGTACCGAATTGAAGCGCGCAAGCATGATGATGCCGGCCACGGCAGCCATCACGCCGGAGAGCATGTAGACAAGCACCAAAACCTTGCGGGTATTGATGCCGGAATAGCGGGCGGACTCGATATTGGAGCCGATCATATAGGTGGAAAAACCGAGCTTGGATCGCGCGAGCAGGACGTGGCTGGCGATCACACAGGCGATCAGGATCAACAACGGTATAGGAATGCCGAGAACGCTGCCGTGGCCGATGGGAGCGATGAAGGTGGGGAAACCCGAAATATCGCCGCCCCGCGTCAGGAACTCGCCGAGGCCACGCAGGAAGATCATCATCGATAGCGAAACCAGGATCGGATGGGCGCGGGTAAAGGCGATGACGAGGCCCATGACCAGGCCGCTTGCGGCGCCGACGACAAGCGCCAGCAGCGAGCCGAGCAGGAAGGCGGCCGGGCCGGCATCGATCCCGCCATTGGCTTGCAGCGTCCAGGCAAGCGTCAGGCCCGCGATGTTGGCGGTGAAGGTGATCGCCAGATTCAGGCCGCCGGTGAGGATCGGCATCAGCATGGCAAGCGTTAGGATGCCGAGCTCGGGAAGCTGAAAGGCGACAGATCCGAAGGTCGCGCCCGTCAGGAAATGTGGCGAGGCGAAACCGAAGACGATCAGCACGATCGCCAGCGCGGCCAGCGGACCGGCCATATCAGCCCCGAAGATCGCGTTGAAGCGGGCGGCGAGGGTGTTCATCTCTTTTCTCCGCTTGCCGCAGGTTGGCCATCGCCCGATATGGAGCTCCCAAAGACAGGCGCCAGCGCGCCGATGCGGGCGCTCGACAGCGTGATCGCAACGAGGATGATCGCACCGACGATCATCTTGAAGGCGAAGGGCGAGACGCCCATCAGGTTGAGGCCGTTCTGGGTGATCGAGACGAGCAGCACGCCCAGCACGCAACCGAGCACGGAGCCCTTGCCGCCGCCCAGACGCGCGCCGCCGAGCACCACGGCAGCGAGAACATCGAGCTCGCGGCCATAGAGTGCGTTCGGCACCACCTCCTGCGCGTAATGCGCCTGCATGAGGCCGGCGATGCCTGCCATCAGTCCAAGCCAGCCGAAGGCGATGAACTGCATGGCGCCGATATTGATGCCGAAGCGGCGCGCGCCGTCGGGATTGTCGCCGAAGGCATAGAGCTGCCGGCCGGTCGTCGTGCGGGTAATGAAGAGCCAGGTGGCGAGCGTGCAGACGGCCATGACGACAACCGGCAGCGTGATTTCCGCCCAGCTGCCGTCGGCCATTTCCCGCTCGTAAATGACCACGCGACTGGTCAGCCAGTCAGGCAGATTGTACAGCGATACACCCTTGGTGAAGAACATCAGCAGGCCGAAATAGACGTTGAAGGTCGCGATTGTCGCGACGATCGAGATGATGCGGAAGCGGTGGATCAGGAAGGCGTTGATCAGCCCGAGCGCGATGCCGATGCCTGCCGCGATCAGGAAGCCGGATGTCCAGCCACCCCCGCCGATCCGCTCGAGCGCAAGTACGGTGAGATACTGCACGATCGAGGCGGCGACGGCGAAGGAGATGTCGATCCCGCCGGCAATCAGCACCACGAGCAGGCCGACGGCGAATATGATGTTGACGGCGCTGATATTCAGCAGGTCGAAGGCATTGCCGAGTGTGAAGAAACGATCGGTCACAAAGGCCAGGAAGATGCTCATCGCGATGATGACGGCGATGAGCACGCATTCGGTCGTATGGGACAGGAACAGCTTACGCATAGACGGCCGCCTCCAGGTCCTTCAAAGTGGTCGTGCGCGGATCGTGCCAGCCGGCGACGCGGCCCTTTTCCATGTGAATGATCCGGTCGGCATTGAAATAGACCTCCGGCACCTCGTCCGAGATGAGGATGATCGCCAGCCCAGCTTCGGCGAGACGCGCAACGATTTCGAAGATGCCGGCGCGCGCGCCGACATCAACGCCGACGGTGGGAGCGTCAAGGATGAGCACTTTGGGATCGGTGGCGAGCCATTTGGCGATCGCCACGCGCTGCTGGTTGCCGCCCGAAAGCGTCGAGATCGCATCGTCCTGTTTGCCGATCCTGACGCCGAGATCGGCAATCCAGCCGGCAACGAGCGCGTGCTTCTTATCGGGCGAAATCAGCCGGCCGCTGAGGATGCGGTTGAGAGAGGCCATAACCAAGTTATCGGCGATGGATTGCGGCTGGTTGAGACCGAGTGAAAGACGGTCCTCCGATAGATAGGCGACGCCGGCCGCAATCGCCTCGCGGTTGGAGGCAAAATGCACCGCTCTTCCCTCCAATTTGATCGTGCCGGTGGCCGGCCGGCGCATGCCGAATAGCGTAAGCGCAAGTTCGGTGCGGCCCGAGCCGAGTAGTCCCGTGATCCCGAGCGTCTCGCCACGGCGCAGATCGAAGGAAATCTCCTCAAACTCGCCAGGCCGGGAAAGCTTGCTGACGGAGAGCATGATCGGGTTCTGCGACAGGTCGCGGGGGCGAACGTTCTGATCGAAGGTGCGCCCAGTCATCAGCTCGGTGATCTTCGACTGCGTCATGCCCTCCACCGGAAAGACCCCGACGAGTGCGCCATCGCGCAGCACCGTAATGCGCGAGGAGATTTCCAGCACCTCCGCAAGACGATGGCTGACGAAGACCACGGCAACGCCCGAAGCCGATAGGGTGCGCACGATCGCCAGCAGATGAACGGTCTCCGATTGGGTGAGCGAGGCGGTCGGCTCGTCCATGAAGACGATCCGGGGCTGCCCGACCAGCGCGCGGGCAATCGCCACGATTTGGCGCTGCGCGATGGCGAAGTCCTTCAGCGGTCTGTCGACCTCGAGGCTGACGCCGAGCCGGGCGAGCGCGCCCTCCGCGATCGTCCGGATCGCGCCATAGTTGACGAAGCGCGGGCGCGAACCGGAAAGCGTCTGGAAGGCAATGTTTTCCGCCACGCTCATTTCGGGAAAAAGCGCAAGATCCTGCCAGATGATCTGGATGCCGCGGGCCTGGGTCATGCCTGGCGTCATGTGGGATATCGCCTCGCCGTCGAAGACGATCTCGGCCCCCTCGGCAGGCCGATATACGCCGGAGATAACCTTGATGAGCGTGCTCTTGCCGGAACCATTCTCGCCGGCCAGGCAATGCACTTCGCCGGGCAAAACCTCGAAGGAGACGTTTTTCAACGCCTTCACGCCGCCGAATGTCATGTTGATGCCGCGGAGCGAAAGAAGAGGCTGGGCCTTCACGCCCTCATCCGTTGCCGTGCTCATGCGGTTGCCTGTCCGATCGAATGCCATGAAGGGTCGATGGCCCCGGCCTTGGCCGGATACCGCTTTCTTTACCGAATGTCGGGCCGGTCGGCATGGACCGGCCCGACACCGGGGGAGGGGATCTCTTTCAGAGACCCATTGCGGCCAGGTCGTCGACCGTGTCCTTGTTGATCGGCAGCAGCTGGTCGACGATGATGTCGTTGCCGGCTGGCTTGATCACCCCGAGACCTGGAATGTCGTCGCCTTCCTTGATGCTCTCGCCCTTGATCAGCCGATCGGCGAGCGTGACGAACACTTCGCCGGCCTGTTTCGGGTTCCACATGAAGCCGCCCGATATCGCGTCCGCCTTGATCAGCTTCTGGCCCTGGCCGGGTGAAAACGGTCCGAGGACGAAGATTTTGCCTGTCTTGCGGCGTTCTTCGACGGCACGCCCCGCGCCGATCGGACCCTGGCTGCCGAAAGCGAGGAAGCCTTTCAGATCCGGATGGGCGGCAATCAGGTCGAGCGCCGTCGAGCGGCTTTTGTCAACGTCTTCGGCAACGCCATAGCGATCGCCGACGAGCTTCATGTCCGGATAATTCGCCTTGATATAGGCGATTGCGGCATCGGCCCAGGCATTGTGCAAGGGGACGGTCAACGAACCGACAAAGACGGCATATTCGCCCTTGCCGCCCATCTTTTCGGCGAGCAGCTTGCCATGCGCTTCGCCGAATCCGGTGGACGATGCGAGCTCGAAATTCCAGTCGGCGCCCTTCTGCGAAGGTGACTCATGGGTAATGACCTTGATGCCGGCCGCCTGCGCCTTGGTCAGTACTGGCTCGAGCACCTTGGCATCGTTCGGAACCACACCGATCACCTTGACGCCCTGAGCAATCAAGTCCTCGATGGCACGCACCTGCAGGGCCGGGTCGGCACTGGTCGGTCCGATCATGAAGGCATCGACACCCAGTTTCTGACCCTGTTCCTTGATGCCGGCTTCCATTGCGTTGAACCACGGAATGCCGGCGATCTTGACGACAATGCCGACCTTCGGCGCGTCCTGCGCAAAGGCGGCGACCGCCCCGGGAAGCGACAGCGATGCAGCCAATGCCGCTATGATAAGTTTCCTCATCCTCACTCCTCCTCAAAGGTCGCTCATGCGAACGACGACCACCTGCCGCTTTTGCGGCAGGTTGCTCCTGGTTGTTTCTTGGCGAGGGATACCCTTGCCTCCCGTCTCGCCTCCTCCGGCGAACCATCCATGCACAATCGATCTTTCTTTTTTGCACAATCGATGGTGCAATGACTATCGAACAAGGCAGGGCTTTCGTCAAGAGGGGTTTGTTTCTAAGGGAACGGCAGAGGAAGGGCAGGGCATGACAGGCATCAGCAAAAAGAAGGCGACCATCTACGATCTCTCGGTGCTATCGGGCGCATCGGCTTCCACCGTGAGCGCCGTGCTGAATGGAAGCTGGCGGAAGCGGCGTATCAAGGAGACGACGGCCGAGCTTATTCAGAAGCTGGCGAATGAGCACGGCTATACGGCGAACCTGCAAGCCCGTGGCCTGCGTTCGTCCCGCTCCGGCCTCGTCGGCCTTCTGCTGCCTGTGCACGACAATCGCTATTTTTCCTCCATGGCGCAGTCCTTCGAGGCCCAGGCCAGGAACCGCGGCCAGTGCCCGCTCGTCGTCAGCGCCTGTCGCGATCCGGAGGAGGAGCGTCAGGTTGTCGAGACGCTGATTTCCTATTCTATCGATGAACTCTTCATCGCCGGCGCAACCGATCCGGATGGTGTGCATGCGGTGTGCGAAAAGGCCGGGCTGAAGCACGTCAACATCGATCTGCCGGGCACGCTGGCGCCGTCGATCATCAGCGACAATTACGAAGGCGCGCGCATGCTGACACAGGCGATCATCGAGCGCGCGCGAGAGGATGGGCCGCTTTCGCCTGACGATGTGTATCTGTTCGGCGGCCGCAACGACCATGCCAGCCACGAACGCATTCGCGGCTTTCGCGACGTAAAGCGCGCAATGCTGGGCGCAGATCCGGACATCTGCATCCAGCCGACCGGTTATTCCCCCGCCATGACCGCCCGCGCCTTCGAAGTCTTCTACGAAGGTCATGGAAAGCTGCCGCGCACATTTTTCGTCAATTCCTCGATCAACCTCGAAGGGCTGATGCGCTTCCTCGCGCTTCATCCGCACGAGACCTTCGCCGATATCATCGTCGGCTGCTACGACTATGATCCCTTCGGCTCCTTCCTACCGTTCCCGGTCTTCATGATCCGGCAGGATGGCGAGGCCATGATCACCAAGGGGTTTGCCATCCTCGATGCCAACCGACCTCCGGTACTGACGCATCTTGTGCAACCATCGCTCGTCCCGCCACGCACAGCCCTGACCGGCCCCCTCGATGCGCTGAAGGATATCGAGTAATGCCATCCCCTTCGGTGGAAGAGCTGATGCCATATCGGTCCTCAACGGAGCTGACAGAGAGCTTGGTCCGGTCCAAGTCCTCCGGCAGTTGGGAGCGACTGCAGGTGGCCGAATGGAAAACTTGGCGATAGAATCGGTGCCATCTTGATGGAACCGAGTCCGACACGCCGCCGATCTTGAGCAAGCCCATGCTTGTCACGGGTATCCAAAGTACCGAAGCACGTTATATTGCGCGTACACCAGACGGACGTTCGAAAGCGTTCAGTTCATCATCGGAGCGCAGGGAGTCCCCGCAGTGGCCATGTTGGAAAAGAAGACCATTGCGGCTTATGGCTCCGATTTTCACGAGATCGACTCCGGCTATGCCTGGTGGCGGCTGGTATTGACGCTCATTCTCGGCACCGTTGCCTGCGTCGGCAATTGGTCCGTCGTGGTGCTTCTGCCGACATTGCAGGTCGAGTTCGACACGGTGCGCGGCGGTGCCTCGCTGCCCTATACCTGCACCATGCTCGGCTTTGCCTTCGGCGGGGTATTGATGGGTCGCCTGGCCGATCGGGTGGGCATCGTCGTGCCAGTGCTGGTCGGGGCGCTCCTGCTTTGCATCGGCTACATCACTGCGGCCCTTACCGGCAATATCTGGCAGTTCGCTGCCTGCTCGCTGATCATCGGCTTTGGATCGGCTGCAGGCTTCTCGCCGCTGATATCCGACCTCTCTCATTGGTTTAATAAGCACCGGGGGCTTGCGGTCGCGTTTGCGGCTTCGGGCAGTTATCTCTCAGGCGCGGTTTGGCCCCTGGTCATCGAGCATTTCTTGACGAGCCAGGGTTGGCGGGCCACCCATGTCGGGATCGGCATATTTGTGCCTCTGGTGATGGTGCCCATCGGGCTGCTGTTGAGGCGGCGTCTACAGACCGTAACCTATGCCAAAGCCGAAGCCCTGACCGAAGCCGCACGCAACCAGCTGGGTCTGAGCGCGAATGCTCTGCAGGCCGTTCTTGTCGTCGCCGGCTTTGCGTGCTGCATGGCAATGTCGATGCCGCAGGTCCATATCGTCGCCTACTGCGGCGATCTCGGCTATGGCGTGGCCATCGGCACGCAGATCATCGCCTTGATGCTCGGACTAGGCGTGGTCAGCCGATTGGCTTCCGGCGCGGTCGCGGACCGGATTGGCGCCGGGCCTATGTTGATCCTCGGTTCTTCGATGCAGGCTGCAGCGTTGCTGCTCTATTTGTTTTTCAACAGCCAGTCGTCGCTCTACGTGATCTCCGGCCTATTCGGGCTGTTCCAGGGCGGTATCGTTCCGATGTATGCGGTGATCATCCGCAAGTACTTGCCGCCTCGTGAGGCGGGTATCCGGATCAGCCTCGTGTTGATGGCGACAGTCCTTGGCATGGCTTGCGGAGGACTGGCTGCTGGGTACATTTTCGACGCCACCGGTTCTTACCGCCTTGCCTTCCTGCATGGCTTTCTTTGGAACTGCGTCAACCTTGCTCTGGTGACCTGGCTGATCCTATGGCCCTGGCTGCGTCGGCGGCAGAAATTGCCTTTGTCCGAAACCGTAGCGAAAAGCTGAAGCAGGGCATCGCCTGACTTCTCCCGGCGAACCATTTTTTTCAGGCACGCCGGCGTTTTGTTCGCGAGGCGACGAAACTGCGCGCCCCGACCAGATGGAATCATGATGAGGAGCCGGGCGACGAAGTGCTCTGGTACCGAGGGCCGGGAAGCCATAACGAGGGGCGTTCAAGTATCTTCTATGAAGGCGTGAGCGGAGCTTGGCGGAAAATCCAGCGCCGGAAGATTGTCGAATCGCTGAATGATTCTGAATTCGGGCAAACTATTCCCGTCTCGGTGAATGGCATTATCGTCCACTCATGGCGCACAACAGCCGCTCGCGTCAAACGCAGCTTTTGTCTGCGGATAGCTCAGGTCAGAAAGGGCATGATATCGATTCCGTCTCCTGGAAAGACGGTAATATGCGGGTGGTGCTGGAACAACCGGGCGGCCGCCTCGATGGTCTCCGCCTCGACCAACAACGTAGCCGCAAAAGGGATTCGAGGCTTTCGAGATACCGTCTTTTGGTCACACGGGTCGTTTTACCCACCATGCCACCGCGGTCGCAAATGGATGCAGCATTTCGGTCTTCCCACGCCGCCCACTGTGGTAGCCCAACGGCATCAATCGCGTCCTGCTCGGCCTTTGGTCCGGCTGCGAAACGCGGCGAGGTCTTCCGGCTTCATAGTGTAGACGGCTAGAAAACGCGGCATGGGTTTTCTTCTTCGTGCTGGTGACGGCCTGGAGTTTACACTCCGCCCTGTCAAAATAAAGCCCTGCAGCCGCCATTCCCCCTCAGCCTCGGTTGGCCGATGTTGTTAGCGATCCCTCACGCGCTTTGTTGACTCGGGCTTTCACTCGGTCGAAAAGAGACTTGGCTTTAAAGGAGACGACTGATGGCTGACGAGAATAATACAGGCTCCGTTGCAGGCGCTGCGCAGACAGATACTCCGGCAAAAACCGGGACCAGGAAGCAGCGTGCGCCGCGGCGTCAAAAGGCAACTGCCGAACTGGCTGCCGCCGGATCGCAGTCGGTCACCGAGCAGCCGCCGGCCGCAAGCGCCGCGATGGCTGACGGACGAGGCAGGAGAGGAAAGCGCAAGACCACCGAGACGAAAGCCGCGGACGGCAGGAGCACGCGCAAGGGCGCTCCGAGGAAAACGAAGGCGAAGCCTGTCGAGCAGGCGACAACGACATCCGCGCCGGCACTCGATGAGCTGGAAGATCTGATTCAACTCGAAGAAGAGAACAAGCGACTTCGCAAAACGCTTGCCGAAAAACTGCGCCAAGAAAATTCCGAACTGCGCAGACGGCTCGGGCTCGGCTGATCGGCAAGCGCAGCGGGACCGGTTACAATAACCATCTGGTGCGGCGTTTTTCAGCAGGCGATATAGCCGGGCGCGCTTTGTCGTGCCCTGCCGAATGGCGAGTGAGGATATAGTAGCGGCAGCAGGATTGCGGTCCGGGTTGCCCGAGGTTGAACACTATGAAAACACCCTGGAGATTTCTTGTCGATCTGACGTCCCGGCGGCGGCCGGCGAAAGCACAAGACAGCGCGATCGGTCATGATACCGATCCCGAGGCTGTCGAACGCGAGGACGATCCGACGCCGGCGCGTCCGTCCCTTTCAGGGAAACCGTCCGTAAAAGCGGATGACGATAAGGGCACTCCGCCCGATCAGCTGCCGGCGGCTTCGAGTGCGGTCGAAAGCGATCCTGATGCCGCGCGGGCTTTAGAGTCGTCTGTCGATATCGAAGAGCCTCGGACCGCTGCACCCGATGATAAAGCCGATCATCCGCGCGCCGAAGCGGACCTGTCGGCGCCAAAAACTAACGTCACCGGAAAGCAGCAAAACAGGCCGGCCGTCAAACGCCATACACGCGCGAAGAAAGCCGAGGCCGGCGTGGCTGTGCAAAGCGCTGTCGCCGCACCTGAAGATCCGCGTTCACAACCCTCGCCCTCACGCGAGCCCTTCTTCGATGACGTGGCAAGCCTTGACGAAGACATCAAAAAGCTGAGAAGCCAATTGGCGCAAAAGCTCGACCTGCAGAACGCTCAGCTCAGGAAGATGCTCGAGCGATTTGGAGTGTCGTGAGATTGGCTCGCGATTGGAAGACTGGATACAGATGAAAACGCCGCAACGAAATTTCATTGTCGAACTCAAGTCGAAGCGCCGACGGTCGACGATGCCCCCGGTTTCGATTTGGGGAAACACCGATCTCAAGGCTTTTGCGCGTCAGGCCGAGACTGATGCGCCGCATCTGTTCGAAGCCAAAACGGGATTGGGAACGTTGAGCCAGGGCGACGAGGTGCAGTCGGATCGAATGCCGCAACGGCAAATCGATGACCACTGCGAAGGCGGCAGCCAAAACCAAGGCGGTGTTTCGTTGAACGAATCGGGGCAATCGGTTTCATCGCAAAACGATCGCGGCCGCGCAAACTCTATGCCACGATCGAAGAAGCCCCGCGCCGAACGGCGCCGTCCGGACGCGACGACAGCCACGGACGACACGGGTCCGGAAGCTTATCTCGATAGCACGACAAAAGCAGGCGATGAGCGATCCGCAACCGCTGAAGTCGAGACAGCGATCGATGAGTTGGTTGCACTTGACGCGGAAAATCGGCACCTCAAGGCATTGCTGTCTAAACAACTTCATCAACAGAACATCCGGCTTCGAAAGATGCTTGAGCGATTTGGCGTCTCCTGAGGCGCCAGGTCCCGTAAGTTATTTTTAGTGCATACGGTTTGATCGCCTCAAAAGCCGTATTTCCCCGCTCGTGCTAACGATGCGATCGACGTCTTACTCGGCAGCATCAAGCTTTGCCAGCGCCGCTTTACGGCGTTCGATCACTGCCGGATCGTTGATAAAATCGTGGCCCTTTCTGCGAGCGAAGTCCTGGTCGCATACCTGGGAAACTCTGCGGTCCTGTTGGCCTCGACCATCACCTGCAGCTTCGACGTCGACGTCGCACTGTTGACGGCGCTGCGTCGGACCACCTCCAGGCGTCGGACATCGTCGTCCACGCGGTCCTGGGCGCCATTGCTGCAAACGCAATTGGACGCGTGATGCTGGCAGCAAGCGTCGGTCCTGTGCGGTTCACCATGCTTTACGCCGCCACCACGACAACGGCGATCGCTTTCGGCTCATTTTTTTCTGGATTTCACAATGATCATTCGCGCGAACGCGGCGATGCTTTCTACCAGTTTCGGCATCGTCGGGGTGGTTGCATTCTGGAGGCAGCCGGCCAGTGGCTACCTCAAAACTGTCTTTGACTATTCGTCAACATGCGGTCGGCGAATGTGGGGCAGGGTCTCCGGCTAGAGCGCGTCGGCAAAGGCAGTTATATCCGCCGACTGACTCTTCATGCAGTAGGGGCGGGGTCTCGCCGCAGAACTATCCTTCAGGTTCTAAGTGATGAACATGGAGCGCCTTCCCGCCTTAACTGAAAAGACGGACTTAGAACTCCTCCCAGCTGCCGCCGGCAACTGCCGCATTACCATGGAAGGCAGCGCTCACCTTCGCAGCCATCGCCCGCGGTGCCGGTGCGACCGGCCTGGAAGCTGCTGTTTCGACGGCGGGACGCGATTGCCGCGCTCCCGCGCTACCGATGTTGAACTGCCCCAGCAGTTGGAATAGCGCATCAGCCTCCTTGGCGAGACTGTGGGCGGCAGCCGTTGATTCCTCGACCATGGCTGCATTCTGCTGGGTTCCCTGGTCCATGGTGTTGACGGCCGTATTGATTTCCTTCAATCCCGTCGCCTGCTCCTTCGAGCTTTCGACGATGGCAAGAACATTGCCGTTGACCTGCTGAACTTGGGCGACGATTTCTTCCAGGGCCTTACCGGTTTGGCCCACCAGAGTGACGCCGCTCTTCACGTGCTCGTTGGAGGCGCTGATCAGCTCCTTAATCTCCTTAGCCGCTTTGGCCGATCTCTGAGCCAGCTCGCGCACCTCTTGTGCGACCACCGCAAAACCCTTGCCGGCATCGCCCGCGCGCGCCGCCTCGACGCCCGCATTAAGCGCCAGGAGATTGGTCTGGAAGGCGATTTCGTCGATGACGCCGATGATATTGCTTATCTCCGCGGACGATGTTTCGATCTTGCCCATCGCATCGACGGCGCTGCGGACCACCGCGCCCGAACGCTCGGCGTTTCGCGCGTCCTTCGAACCAGCTGGCCGGCTTCCTGGGCGCGGTTGCTTGAATCGGAGACCGTTGTGGTGATCTCTTCAAGGGCGGCTGCGGTTTCCTCGACGGAGGCCGCCTGCTGCTCGGTGCGCTTCGACAAATCGTCCGAGGCTGAACGAACCTGCTGGGCTCCGGCAGCGATGCCCGTCGCATTTTGAGCAACGACCTGCATCGCACCACGCAGCTTGCCCACCGCCGCATTGAAGTCGAGCCGGAGTTTTTCCAGCGTTGGAATGAAGGGGGTTGCGACGTCCTGAGTCAGATCCCCGCCGGACAGGGCCGTGAGAGAGGCCGCCAGCTGATCGACATTGCTCACGCGAGCTGTCACATCGGTCGCGAACTTGACCACCTTGAACACCTGGCCGTTCATATCGAAGATCGGATTGTAAGAGGCCTGGATATAGACCTTCTTTCCGCCCTTACCGATGCGAAGGAACTCGTCGGCCACGAATTCACCAGCGGACAGGCGAGCCCAAAACCGTCGGTAATCGTCACTGTTTACGTAGGCGCTTTCGCAGAACATGGAATGGTGGCGCCCCTGGATCTCGGCAAGCTTATAACCGAGCGCCGACAGGAAATTCTCGTTCGCCGTCAGAATATCGCCCTTCGGTGTGAATTCGATAATCGCCTGGGCGCGCGACAGTGCGCTTATTTTGCCGGCATCCTCAGCGATCTGCAGCTTCTGCTTGGTGATATCAGTCGCGAATTTCACAACCTTGTAGGGTTTCCCGCCGCTGAAGATCGGATTGTACGAAGCCTCGATCCAAATTTCCTTGCCGCCCTTGCCGATGCGTTTGTACTGGCGCTGATCGAACTCGCCTCGTTCGAGCTTCGCCCAGAACTCGCGATAATCGGCTGACGAGGCCTCTGCCGGCTCGACGAACATCCGGTGGTGCTGACCGACAATCTCGGATAGCTGGTACCCGAGCGCGGCGCAGAAATTCGCGTTGGCAGTCAGAATTCTCCCGGTTAGGTCGAATTCGATGATCGCCTGGGACCTGTTCATCGCGGCGAGTATGGCTTTGGCATCTGAACCTAAGCCTAATATTATTGACTTCACGCTGTTCTCCCACACAGGACCAACAAAGAGCGAATGCCGCTACCGTGGGCACCTGAGGATAAAATCTATGAAAATCTTTAAGCACTGACCTGCCACTGAGAATTTCCTCCAGAATGGATTAGAGTCCGGCCCATCAAAGGACGGACGAATGAAGAAGCAGAGATTTACCGAAGAGCAGATTATTGCGGTGCTGAAGGAGCAGGAGGCTGGTGCGAAGGCAGCCGAACTCTGCCGCAAGCACGGGATTTCAGAAGCGACGTTTTACAACTGGAAAGCCAAATACGGCGGTATGGAAGTCTCCGAGGCGAAACGGCTAAAGGCGCTTGAAGACGAGAACGCGAGACTGAAGAAGCTGCTGGCCGAGCAGTTGCTGGATGCGGCCGCGCTCCGCGAGCTTCTTGCAAAAAAATGGTAGGGCCTGCCGCCAAGCGCGAAGCCGTCACGCATCTGAAGGCCGTGATGGGTCTTTCGGAGCGGCGGGCCTGCCAGATCATATCCGCCGACCGCAAGACGATCCGCTACCAGGCGAACCGACCGCCGGAGACGGAGTTGCGAGCAAAGCTGCGTGACCTTGCCAACGAGCGTCGGCGTTTCGGCTACCGGCGGCTGTTCGTGCTGCTTCGGCGGGAGGGAGAGCTGTCCGGGGTAAACCGCATCTACCGGCTCTATCGCGAGGAGGGTCTTTCCGTTCGCAAGCGTAAAGCCAGACGCGGTGCTGTCGGCACGCGTGCACCGATCCTGGTCGAAGCGAAGGCCAATGCCCGCTGGTCGCTGGACTTCGTGCACGACCAGTTTGCCTGCGGCAGACGATTCCGCGTGCTCAACATTGTCGATGACGTGACGCGCGAATGCCTGGCAGCAATCCCGGACACCTCGATCTCCGGCCGCCGCGTCGCACGGGAGCTGACGACGCTGATCGAACGACGTGGCAAGCCCGGAATGATCGTCTCCGACAACGGCACCGAACTCACCTCGAATGCTATCCTTGCTTGGTCGAAGGATCACAAGGTCGACTGGCACTACATCGCGCCGGGGAAGCCGATGCAGAACGGCTATGTCGAGAGCTTCAACGGCCGGATGCGCGACGAACTGCTCAACGAAAGCCTGTTCTTCGGTCTCGATCATGCCCGAAGCGCCATTGCCGAATGGGCGGACGACTACAATAATTTCCGGCCGCACTCATCGCTCGGATATCAGACCCCGGCAGACTATGCCGGGACCATCGCCGCAACCGGCTCCAACGCTGCGCAAGATGAAAGCTTCGCGTTTCCGCCGGTTGCTCACACCGCGCCACTTGGCGTATTCAAAACCGCCGAGGCTCTAATCGCAGTCGGATGAAAATTCAGTGGCAGGTCAGCACCGATTAACCGGATCGGGACTCAGATCGCTTATGGTGCAATTCGACCGCCTCTTTACGAAATTTGAAGTGAATCAAATAGGTAGCAGAGCGCGCCTAAAATGCACGCGCTGCGTGAGGACCCGGTTTATGCCGGTGTATGGCCTTTTTTCGGCATTCTGGCGGCGCGAATTTGAACAAAGTGTTTAGCAGTTGTTAAGCATTGTGTTGGCTTGGTGATGCAGAAGCTCTGGAGTCATCCGCAAGAAAGCATGTCATGTTATAGCCCGCAGGGAGGCAGGCTCCACGCGTGTGAGGCATAGGGCATCAACCGGCGCCTTAGCCCCGGAGCGTGAGATGATCGGGGGAAGAGATGAAACTTGAAGCTGAGTTCAACCGAATTGAGGAGGTCGCTGCGGCGTTCAACACGCATTACGAGGTCTTTAAATATATGAAGGGCCTCACTCAGGACCTCGGGATGAACGCTTTTCTGTTCATGACGCTTCCAACGGTGGACATCGTTGAAATTGGCGCGGCCAAGATCCTCACGAATTGGCCGGCGGAAATGGTTGATTGCTATGATGCGCAAACCTTCATGATCGATAGTCCGGTTATCCGCCGGATGCTGAGTTCGACCAGCCCGTTCAACTACGATGTCGAAGGGATCAATACCGATCGTGGAGAGGGCAAGAAGGTGGCGGTCATTGATCTGTTCAAACGATATGGCATGGAGAAGGGCGCCTATTTTCCAGTTCATGACGCCGGGGGTGGACGCGGAGCCATGTCGATTTCGGGTTCCCGCAACTTCAATATGGTCGAAATGGCGAAGCTCTTGTTCATCGCCACGCTTATCTATGATCGGCTCTCGCATTTGACGTTGAGCGAGAGGCACAAGCCTATCGAGTTCTCGCGAAGTGAACTGGACTGTCTGCGGCTGACCGCAGGGGGAAGGAAGAGCAGCGAAATTGCAAAACTTCTCCAAGTCTCAGAGAATGCGGTCAACAACCACATCGGGAGCGTCATCAAGAAGCTCGGGTGCACGACAAGAACTCAGGCGGTAGTCAGTGCTCTGCGTCTCAACGTGATTCGCGTGTAACAAACCGTCCGGATCGTCTGGTTTCGATCGCCACCGTCTCTGGCCCTTCTCTGCGGCAATGGTGTCGAGCGCTTCGGCCCGCCGGGTGACTGCGTCCGGCGCGGTGTTCGGTGCGAGAATGTCCATGGAGCCTCCTGAAATGGCGGGATCCCGGCTGCCGGAACGGCGTCGGCGGCCGTCCATGGCCCCGTTTTCACTGATTTGCGCGCTGAAATCAATCACTTCCGATAAGCAGTACTTATCGGAAGCCCGGCGTGGCCTGGAGCATCATGAGGGCTGACGGAAGCTAGTAGGGAATTGGCTTCCTCTACAGAAAAGAATGGCGTTAATTCATATGGTTAACGAGATGCAAACGCCACTGGCTTTCCGCCAAGTTGGGGAAGTTGGGGCTTAAGCCTCCGGTGGTCGGTGAACCCGAGCCTCCCGGTTTGGGGTGAACTCGAGCGGCCCCGTCAAAGTACACCGAGTCAAGATGCCGTAGGCTGTCGACCAGCAGGCAGTTGAAACTGGGGAAATCCTGTATCACTAAGATTACGAAGGCATCGCGTCAATTGACGGCGACGTCCGAAAGATACAACTTCCAAGGTATTTCTTAAGGGTTGATTCGCGGTTGGAAAGTGCGGCGTGCATGTTGGAGACTGATAAGCTTGCCTCGGTAAGATCGATTATTGCGCAGAACAAGTCGAGAGACTGCAACGAAGCAGAAACCCGGCACAAGATCATCGATGGGATCATTCACGACTGCCTGTCATGGCCGCGCAACCGTGTGGCGGTCGAAGAGTACATAGCGCCAGGGTTTGCCGACTACGTCCTGAAGAAGGCTAACGGCGACGACCTTCTATTCATCGAAGCGAAGAAGGCCGGCGTTTATTTCGATCTCCCGTTCCCCTACGTCGACAGCGAAACCCACTGCTACATGTCGATGTCAAAATTGATGTCGAACGAAAATATTCGCTCGGCGATCAACCAGGTGAAGGGCTATTGCTTCGAGACGGGTTGCGAATACGCCTGCATTACTAACGGTCACGAGTGGATCTTCTTCAAGACGTTTGAGAAAGGAAAGAGGTTCGAGAACCTCCAAGCCTTCGTCATCCGGAACCTATCGTTCTTCGACAAGGACTTCACAAAGAGTCAGAAGATGTTTTCTTTCGGTGCCATCTTCGATCACGCGTCACTGAACGAGGCGCTTTCAAGTTCGCCTCCTAAAGACCGTCACATCTACTTCCCCAAGGAGAAAATTCCGTCATACGGCCACAAGATCAACTCGAACCGGTTGGCCGGGACGTTGCGTCCGATCGTAAGTCATTACTTTGGAGTGATAGGTGATGACGATACGGAATTCATGGAGCGTTGCTATGTCTCCCAGAGCGACTATTCCCAGATGTCCGAGGGCATCAGCGTCCTGATAGAAGATTCGCTTAGCCCGTACTTCAAGGGTTATGGGGTCAATCAGCTGGAGAACACCGGCCGAGGGGGGCAGCTCGGCGGCCGATTGACTAAGAACATTAAACGCGGCAGGCGAGGCGAGGTTCTCGTGCTTTTCGGCGGAAAGGGCGCCGGTAAGTCGACTTTCGTCAAGCGGGTGCTAAGGCATAATCCTCCCAGATGGCTCCGCGAGCATTCGGTCATCGCCATCGTCGATCTCCTTAAGGTGCCCGAGGATCAGGCCGTGATCCGCGAAACGATCTGGTCGAAGCTGGTCGAATCCCTCGATGTCGACGGGCTGCTTCAATCTGCCCGCGATAACCTTCTCAAGGAGCTATTCGCGGACCGCTTTGAGATCGCCCGAAAGCAGGACTTGGAAGGATTCGATAAGAAGTCAGAGATCTACAATTCGCGGCTCAACGCTCTTGCTGCTGAATGGAAGCAGGATAAACCATACTGCGCCGCGAGGCTCGCTTCCTACTGGGCATCAAAAGGCAAGGGCGTAATCGTGGTCGTCGACAATACCGATCAGTATTCCCCGGACTTACAAGATTTCTGTTTCACGTCGGCGCAGGAGATCAGCAACCTTTTGACCTGTGTGACCCTTATTTCGATGCGCGAAGAGCGCTTCTACAACTCTAAGATTCACGGGCTTCTCGACGCGTTTCAAAACTCTGGGTTCCATATCAGCTCGCCGAAACCGTCAACTGTGTTCAAGAAGCGGCTATCGTATGTGAACTCCATGCTCAACGATCCGCAGCGGCGTCACAGGATCGGGCTGGAAGACGCAAACCAGAAGATCATCGCTGACTCGATGAAATATCTTTCAATCATCTTCAACGACTTCAACAGCGAACGTTCACCGCTAAACGCGTTCCTGACGGCTTGCGCTCACGGGGACACGCGATTGTCCCTCGATCTGTTCCGAAGCTTTCTTCTCTCCGGCTATACCAACGTCGACGAGATGCTTAGTTCCGGGAACTGGAACTTCAAGATCCATCAGATCATCAAGCCGGTGATGATCCCCAACCGGTACTTCTACGACGAAGGTCTATCGGACATACCGAACGCGTACCAGGTACGGAATTCTAGGCACGGTTCGCACTTCACTTCGCTTCGTATTATGAGGAAGCTCGCGAAGAGTATCGAGCGGACCACGCCGTCCTATGTCTCGGTGGCGGAGCTGAAGGCCTATTTTGTAAACACCTTCAACATGGGGGAGGATTTCACCGCTAACCTGGACGTGCTCTTGAAGCACGGCTTTGTAGAATCCAACAATCGGCTCGACCAATATTCGGACCAGGTCGATAGCGTAAAAATCACGACTTATGGCCTCTATATGGTTCGGGAGCTGGCCTACTTTTTCTCTTACCTGGATCTCGTGTGCATCGACTGCGGCTGCTTCAGCGAGCAGGTCAGCAACTATCTCGTCGACGCTGCCCGACAGGAGTTCGATCTCTTCTCAAAGGGCGAACGCCTCGACCGCGTCAAGATTAGGCTGGATCGTGTGGAAAAGTTTATCGAGTACCTCGCTGAAGAGGAGGCCAGGGAGCGGGAG
Source organism: Rhizobium acidisoli (assembly GCF_002531755.2). Taxonomy (NCBI): domain Bacteria; kingdom Pseudomonadati; phylum Pseudomonadota; class Alphaproteobacteria; order Hyphomicrobiales; family Rhizobiaceae; genus Rhizobium; species Rhizobium acidisoli. Next base: position 641,925 of record NZ_CP035000.1, read on the forward strand.
CTTTATTCCCTCGGCATGAAGGAGGAGGACATGTTCACCTTCACACTGCGGAAGTCGTTCACGGACGAGAAGCAGGTCGTTCAGAAGAGCGCCGAGCGCAATTCCGTTCAGCGCTCGAACAAGCATTGGTCGCGCGGCCGACACGGTTAGAGTGACGCATCCTAGTGCCTTAGTAATATGGACCACCGGAGTTCCAGGTAGCTTGGTTCCCGTCGCTGTCGTCCGGGCTGACCTAGACGACTTGGTGCTACCGGGGATGACACGTCGGCCGCGGTCGGAAGGACATACACGCGAGGTACCCGCCGGTCATATGGGCTCTCCGGACGACATAGCGAATACCGTCGTGTTCCTGGCCTCGGAACAAGCCTCCTTTATCACCGGCCAGAAGGTCGCAGTGAACGGTGGCAGAACACTTCTGTAGCTAACTAATCCGGAGCTGCCGAGCCCCCGTCTCGGTTGTAAGCGGTTAGCTGATGGCGTCAGGCCTGAAGTTCCACGGCATAAGCGCCTCGAGCTCGGATACCGGCCAGCCTTGAGCGATGCGGGTCAATGTCTGGGAGAGCCAGTCGAGCGGATCGACGTTGTTCATCTTGGCTGTCTGCAAGAGGGTGGCGACGGTCGCCCATGTGCGTCCACCACCCTCGCTGCCGGCGAATAGACTGTTCTTTCTCGTAATTGTTTGGGGCCTGATCGCGCGCTCGACGATATTGGAGTCAATTTCGATCCGGCCGTCCGTCAGGAAGCGCTCCAGTGCTTCGCGCCGGGTGAGCGCGTAACGGATTGCTTCGGCGGTCTTGGACTTGCCAGAGACCTTGCCCAGCTCCTTCTCCCAAAGATCAAAGAGTTCGGAGACGATGGTTGCAGATTTTTCCTGACGCAGCATGGAACGGCTGTCGGCATCCCGACCGCGGACCTCATCCTCGATGCGCCACAGCTCGGTCATCGCGATGATCGTGTCCGTTGCAGCCTTTGAGACACCACTGATGTGAAGGTCGTAAAACTTGCGGCGAAGATGCGCCCAGCATCCTGCGAGCCGGATCGTTTCATTGCTGCCGTCTTTGGCACGCGTCTTGGCGAGACTGGTATAGGCCGAGTAGCCGTCAACTTGCAGGATGCCGCTGAATCCGGCGAGATGACGCACCACGCAGTCAGCGCCCCTACTGTCCTCAAACCGATAGGCCACCATCGGCGGGCTGGTTCCACCATAGGGTCTATCATCGCGAGCATAAGCCCAAAGCCAGGCCTTCGTCGTTTTCCCCGAGCCGGGCGCAAGAGTGGGTAAGGTCGTTTCGTCGGCGAAGATCCTTTCACCCTCCTTGACGCGCTCAAGGATGTAATCGGCGCAAATCTGAAGTTCGAAGCCCAGATGCCCCATCCACTGGGCCATCAACGATCGGCTGATCTCGACACCGTCGCGTAGATAGATTGCCTCCTGCCGGTAAAGCGGAAGGCCGTCGGCGTATTTGGAGACGGCGATATAGGCGAGCAGCCGCTCCGTCGGCAGGCCGCTTTCGATGATGTGCGCCGGTGCCAAAGCCTGGAGCACGCCATCGTGGCCGCGGAAGGTGTATTTGGGGCGGCGCGTCACGATGACCCGGAACTTCGGCGGCACGACATCCAGCCGTTCGGAGCGATCCTCACCGATCAGGACCTTTTCCAAGCCCACGTATTCAGCAGGGATCTCCGGCTCGATCACTTCCTCGATGCGTTCGAGATGAGCGGCAAAACCCTTGCGCGGACGTGCTGCCCGTTTCGGCTTGTCCTTGGCCGCGTGATCAAGCTCGCTCTGGATTGCCGAAAGGCCGGTCTCGACTTCCTCGAAGGCAAAGGACACCTGTTCGTCGTTGACGCCAAGGCGCAGTCGCTCGGAACGGGTGCCATGTTGGGTGCGCTGCAGAACCTTCAAGATCGATGTGAGGTTGGCAATCCGCTCGTTGGCGCTCTTCTCCACCGCCTCCAGCCGGGCGATCTCAGCTTCAGCGGCCTTCAGTCGGGCTTCTTTCGCAGCCTGCTCGCGCGCCATCGCGAGGACCATCGCCTTCAGTGCGTCAACGTCGTCCGGCAGGTCGTGAGGGGGCAAATCCATGGCAATAAGTAGAGCACAAAAACAGCCGTTTTCCCAACCATTACAGCGGCATGATTCATCTTGCCGCAGGCGCTGTCAGCCCGTCAACAAGGGGCGCCTGACCTTGGTCGGGCGGATCTTTTTCCAATCCATTCCGGCCAGCAACGCCATCAGCTGAGAATGGTCCAGACGGATCCGTGCCGCCGATATGCCCGGCCAGCAGAAGCCCTGATCTTCCAGGGTTTTCGAATAGAGGCAGACCCCACTGCCATCCCACCAGACAATGCGAATACGATCGGCCCGTTTCGACCGGAAGACGTAAAGCGCGCCATTGAAGGGATCGAGACCGCCATCCCGCACCAGCGCCATCAAAGAGGCGGCTCCCTTGCGGAAGTCGACCGGCTGGCACGACACATAGACCACCACACCCGAAGCGATCATGCCTTGCGAACCGCCCGCAGAACCTTCACCAGGTGATCGGGGTCAAAATCGCCGCCGACGCGCACGACCATATCCGCAATGACAATATCGACCGAACCGTTGCTTACCGTTTCAACCCGCGCGAACTTGATCTGCTTGCCCGTTCCCGCCGTCAGGGGCGCAACAACGCCCGATGCCAGTGCCTTGCGACGCCATCCATAAAGCTGCGACGGATCCAGGCCTTCAGACCGGGCAACCGCCGAGACATTGGCCCCAGGCTGCAGCGTCGCGGCGACGATCCGCGCTTTTTCGTCATCCGACCAGTCACGCGGCTTGCGGCGACGCCGGACGGGTTCTGCCGTCAAAACCTCAAAGGTTCGAGGCTGATTCACACTATCACTCATAGGACTCTCCGCATGACTCACGCAGAAAATCGCCGATCAGCAGTCCGAAAGATACGTGGGGTGGCCTACGCGCTTACTCTCGGTTGTGATGCAGGTTGGTTGCAGGTCCGTCAAGTCGGCGGCCGACGTCGACGAAGCATGAACGCCTGATGCATGCGATCTGAGAACGAATCCTTGTGACCACTCGGCCTACGATTCGGCGAGCAGATGGCTGGGCGAGGATGGAACTCCTTAAGGTTCCCACTTCTCCAACCCCTTGCGATGTCGGGCTAAGTGCGCACACTCCGAGCTTCACATTATTCAAAATAGCCGGCACCGAAAGCGGCTAAGATTGACTCAGAATTGTGCACTAGAATGTGGGTTTGATTTGCCGTTACCCATTGGTCGGTTCCGTCCTCGTTCTGTCGACTTTCTGAGCCGACCAAAACTCCGGCGACTGAGACGTATGCAAATGTTCTGAAGTCTTTTCGTGATGGTGTTGCAATATGAAAATACATGCACAGTGCCACGTAGTCATTTTTATGAGAGGCGAAGGCTTCACTAAAGAGCTTTTCGGCCTTGCCATTAACAAACGAGCTAACGTGGATCGGTCGCATTTCTGATTTTTTTAGTATGAAGGGTTTCTGAGAAAAGGCCTCGAGCTTGGCCGATTGAAAAACATCTGATTCACAATCGAATTCCCTATTCGGGGCCTCTTCCAAAGGCTTTATAATGTAGCCAATTTCCAAGATCGCGGCATCTCGAGTCCCCCCATTTACCAGAATAAAATCCGCATCTGCAGATACATGAATAACATTGTGCGCATCGAGTGGCATTCGGAAAGCTGTTCACAATAACGCGCACTTCATCCACTTGACGGATGGTTCCGAAATAGAACGTGAATACTGATATCGTCACCGCGATCACCGAAAAGCCAAAGCCAGCGACGTCCTTGATTTTGGAGAAAAGACTGGCGGGCTGATCTTCGCCGCGGGGTGATTTTCGTTCACGCCAACGCCTAGTTCCCAGGTACGAATCCGCGTTTCTCACCTTTGGCATGCCCCCCGCGCCTTTGACATGTACCATCATGAACACTTTCCACCATGGCGCGTCTTATGGCGCGATACAATGGGCACGGATGCAATCGTCCGCCTCGAACTCGCCGCAGCAAGCCTGGGCACGCACACCCAGGAGAAAATCACAGCCGCCCTTCTCGAAGCCGCCGAGACGGTCCGAACTCTGTGGGTTGGCCTGCACTAAAAATAATCAGCTTGTCAGAGCCAGGCATCTGACCGTCAAGACGGATCGCGGCATTGGAGTTCCCCTCGTTTCTAGCGGGAGCTTTCTCCGGTGCCACCTCTTTGGGTATCCATGGGTACCTGACGACATGCAAGCCCCTGCCGCCCAACGCAGAGCCGAAAGGATCGAGGGCAAAGGCGCACCGTTACCCGACGCGTATGTCTATAAAATCCCGGCACCAATCGGTGAGCCGCAAGAAGCAATCTCTCGATTTTACGTGCGCCGCTTCCTGGTTTTCTGACCTGTTCCACTTTTTACCGATTGTGTTTGGGGCGTCGGTGGGACGTAGTCCTGCAGGAAGTGTCCCTTCTTCCAAGCGGGCACGAAATCTCCAGCCCAGTATCTTGAGAGTGTGCGGTTCACTCTCCTCAGTACGGTCTGCTGCAACTCGGGGCGGAAGCGAAGCGCGTTCTGGAGCAGCAGACTGGTTGCGAGCATCGCAGTCGACGACACTCTGGGCGGTGACCAAAGAAGCTTTAGCGTGTCATCAAGTACGTTCAGATGAGATTGCATGTCGGCCTTTTCTACTCCGAGGCAACGCGCGATAGCGAACAAGCGATGCCGCGTTTCGGGCGTCGTTTGCTTGACAATATTGGCCAAGACGTTCGCGTTAAAGGTCACTGGCCCGTGGCAGATGACGGCAAGATCGGCGGTCAGCAACGCGTATCGTTCCGCCGATAGTAATCTCTCATCCGTCGCCACCATCAATACGGATTGTAACCATGCACCCTCGACTTGCTGAGATGCTGCCCAAATCCTGTAGCGCTTGTCATCGCTGAGGAGCATTGCTCCGTGCTCACGAGCAACGAAAATAGGATCCAGCGATCCGCCATCCAACCGCTCCATGATTTCCGGGTCGGCATCTTCAGGTGCATGCACGGGAACGACTTCGCACTCTGAATTCAGTGAATCCATCCTGGCCTGTATCGCGGCTGTCCTGGCTGCGCGACGCTGGGGGGTCATCTCGTCGTAATAGAACTTCCCATTGTGGTAAAAAGCAGTTCCTGACATTTCCGGACCCTCGACAACCTCGGTGTCGTCGTCCTGCAGTTTTATCAGTTCGTCCAGCGTTGATCGTGGAACCAAGACGCGGCCGAAAATCTCCTTTAGGATCGGCATGGCACCGATTTCGACTGCCGCCCAGTGTGTGAGCGTATCGAGCACGATCGCTTCCCCGAGAAATCGCCTCACCGTTTGTGCAGCGTAATTTCGCTCCGGCAGCGTGCCTTCGCAGACCTCTATCTCAATTCGTTTGGAACGAAGGGTGTCCGCCATAGCCGCAGCGGAGCTTCCCGAAATTTCCGCGAGGATCGAGATCGGAACATGTTGTCTGGTGTATTGATCAAGGAGCCGCTCCTGCCGCTCACTGTGCTGGCGCACGACGTCCAAGAACGGTTCGAGGTCATCATCAGCGGATTTGATGATCCAGAAACCGTTCTCATTAGGGAAACGCTCGTTGAAGTTCTCCGAAACGTCGCGATGGGAGTGAAGGTATTCATGCTCGATGGCATTGAGGGTCCACCTTCGCTCGCGTCCGAGACCGTCGGTGACCACGAAGCTATCGCCAACGCTGCAGCCAAAGGCGCTTGCGGCAAGGACGTGCGACTGATCGAATTTCCGCTCGACAGGCTTGCCGGGGCTCGCGACCACCGTGAAGTCTATCGTTTGGCCGTCGTCAGAACTGAGAGACACCCATTTCCCAATTGCGAGGGGACCGGCGCTCAAAGTCTGTAGGTGGGACAGGCAACTGAAAGTCAGCCCCAGCCATTTCAGGTTGACCGCGGCCTCGTTCCGGTTCGTGTTGGTTTCCACGCGGAACTGAGCCGGTTTTTCCACCGAGAAGTGAGCCACCTCTGAGTATGGTTTTCTGATCAGGGTTTGGTCAAGGGATTGGTTTTTTCTCCTTTCCTCTGTGCTGCGGCAGCCGAGCTGGCTTTGAATCGGAAGCTGTCGTTGCCGGTTTCCAGGATATGACAACGATGGGTCAGGCGGTCGAGCAGAGCGGTCGTCATCTTGGCGTCCCCAAAGACGGTGGCCCACTCGCTGAAGCTGAGGTTGGTGGTAATGATGACGCTGGTGCGTTCATAAAGCTTGCTCAGCAGATGGAAGAGCAGCGCTCCGCCTGAGGCACTGAACGGAAGGTATCCGAGTTCATCGAGGATCAGCAGATCGAGGCGAACCAGCGTCTCAGCGATCTGGCCCGCCTTGCCTTTGGCCTTCTCCTGCTCGAGCGCATTGACCAATTCTATGGTCGAGAAGAAGCGAACTTTTCGGCGATGATGCTCAATCGCCTGGACTGCGAGGGCGGTCGCGACATGTGTTTTTCCTGTGCCCGGTCCGCCGACAAGCACAATATTATGCGCTCCGTCCATGAACTCGCATCGGTGCAACTGGCGCACCGTCGCTTCGTTGATCTCGCTGGCGGCGAAGTCGAACCCGGAGATGTCCTTGTAGGCTGGGAAGCGAGCAGCCTTCATGTGATAGGCGATGGAACGGACCTCGCGCTCGGCCATCTCGGCCTTCAGCAACTGGGACAGGATCGGCACGGCCGCATCGAAAGCCGGGGCTCCTTGCTCGATCAGGTCAGTGACAGCCTGGGCCATGCCATACATCTTCAGGCTACGCAGCATGATGACGACTGCGGCGCTGGCAGGATCATGACGCATGGCGACCTCCGATCCGGACGCGCAGACCATCGTAGCGCTCGACATTGGCCTTGGGTTCGTGAAGCAAGGTCAACGCGTGTGGCGTATCGATATCGGGGCCATCGGTCGTCTTGCCGTCGATCAGCCGATGCAGCAGGTTCAGCACATGCGTCTTCGTCGCTACGCCCGCATCCAGAGCCAGTTCCACAGCCCTGACGACGACCTGTTCGTCGTGATGAAGAACGAGAGCAAGGATATCGACCATCTCACGATCACCGCCAGGGCGGCGAAGCATCTGGTCCTGCAGCCGTCGAAAGGCCAACGGCAATTCCAGGAAGGGCGCACCATTGCGCAGGGCACCAGGTTTGCGTTGGATGACCGCAAGGTAATGCCGCCAGTCGTAAATCGTTCGCGGCGGTTTGTCGTGACTCCTCTCAATAACCCGCGCATGCTCGCATAGGATATTGCCCTCGGCCGCAACGACCAGCCGCTCCGGATAAATCCGCAGGCTGACGGGCCGGTTAGCAAACGACGCGGGCACGCTGTAGCGGTTCCGCTCGAAGGTAATCAGGCAAGTCGGCGAGACGCGCTTGCTCTGTTCGACAAAGCCATCGAAAGCGGCAGGTAATGCCATCAGAGCAGCCTGCTCGGCGACCCAGATGTCCGCAATCGTGCCGGGCAAAGTGCCGTGCTGGGTCTCGCGCCACAGGTCTTGGCAATGCTGTTCCAGCCATGCGTTCAACGCCAATAAATCCGGGAAGTCCGGCATCTGTTGCCACAGCCGCGGTCGGGCATCCTGGACGTTTTTCTCGACCTGACCCTTCTCCCAACCCGCGGCGGGATTGCAGAACTCAGGCGCAAAGACGTAGTGGTTCGTCATTGCCAGGAAACGGATATTGACCTGTCGCTCCTTGCCGCGGCCAACACGGTCGACTGCAGTCTTCATGTTATCGTAGATGCCGCGACTAGGCACACCGCCGAACACGCGGAAGCCGTGCCAATGAGCGTCAAAGAGCATCTCGTGGGTTTGCAGCAGGTAGGCCCTGATCAGAAAAGCTCGGCTGTGCGATAGCTTGATGTGGGCGACCTGAAGCTTCGTGCGTTCGCCGCCGATCACGGCATAGTCCTCACTCCAATCAAATTGGAATGCCTCGCCAGCGCGGAAAGACAGCGGAACGAATATGCCGCGGCCCGATATCTGCTGCTCAATCCGCCACTCACGGGCGAAGGCGGCGACCCGGCCGTAGGACCCGGTAAAGCCCAGAGCCATCAGATCGGCATGAAGTTGCTTCAGCGTTCGGCGCTGCTTGCGTGACCTCCCGGCCTCGGTCTTCAGCCAGCCAGCGAGTTTGTCGGCGAACGGATCAAGCTTGCTTGGTCGTTCCGGTACCGTGAACTTCGGCTCGATCGTGCCGGCGCTCAAATACTTCGCGATCGTATTGCGCGACAATCCGGTTCGTCGGCTGATCTCGCGGATCGACTGCTTCTCCCGAAGCGCCATCCGACGGATGATATTTAAGTCCCATGTGGATCACTCCGTTGCCCCCGTCGCTCACCGCGTTGGGGGAAGGTTCACATGGCTCAATTCTCAATGGAAATTATGCGCCTAACCGGCTCAGTTCTGCGTGGAAACCAACACCGTTGAGTACAAAAGCGGCAGGCGAAAACTCGATACCAGGTCGAACTCGATCTGGGGCAACGTGAACCTAAAGTCCGTCGCTCGCGACCTAGACGAAGAGGCAATGCCGTTTCTGTCGGATAGCTCTCAGAGTGGCAAATCCGACAGCGAAATTTCTCTACCAAAACCAGATCAGGTTGAGTCGTTGTTGACACCGCCTCTTGAGCCGTCGACAACTGCATCAAATACACAGGAGATAAGCATGGCCGACGAGACTGATACTGCAACCGGTGCCGATGTGCCGGCCGTTGTCGAAACGCCAGTTACGTCGAAGAAACAGCGCAAACCCAGGGCCAAGAAAGCCGCGGCACTCGAGACCGCGTCAGCTGACACTACGGCAGGGCCAGCAGCTGGTCTGGCCGGCGCCGGTGGTGTGAAGAGGAGAGGGCGCAAGACAAAGGTGGTCGAAGCTGCCGCGAGTGCCAAACGCGCACCTGTGCGCCGCGCTCCAAAGGCTGTGCAGCCGGCGCCTGCCGCGCCGATGACAGCGATAGACGAGATGGCAGACCTTTTGCAGTTGGAAGAGGAAAATCAGCGGCTGCGCAAGCTTCTGGCTGAAAAACTTCGCGCTGAAAATGCCGATCTGCGCAAACGGCTGAAGCTCGATTGATATAAGCAGCCGGTCAACCGCCGGCCGCATTTCCATGCAAGAGATACAATTTGGCAACGGTGAATGCTGTTGCCGGAACTGAAACTTGCAGCCTGCTTGCGGGATAAAACGCGAGGTCAGATAGATGGCATCTCCCTGGAAATTTCTTGCCCGACTGGTCTCACCGGGACGCGAACAAAAGCGAAAAAGCGACTCGACCGAGAAGGTTTCGGCGGAGGCGTTGCCTAGTTCTGGTCCGACTGAAACGCCTGCCGAGGACAGCCTGAATAGCGATGGTCGGCCGGCAGGCGCGGAGCTACCTCGTCACGGTCAACCCGGTGCAATTTCCATCGAGCCTGTGCATTCCGAAGAAGCCGAAAGCGATGTCCAGGACAAGGTCGACGGCGAAGTCGCCGAAATCGTGGAGGTCGCTGATCCCACTATATCCGGTGGTACCGGTTTCGACGTCACCGCTGTGAATGATGCCGCTAGAATCAAGCGAACTGCCGAGGTCGCACCGCGCGAGCAAAGGCGCCGCAGCAAGGAAGCGGTGGCGATTGCGAACGATCCCCAATTTATCCAAACTGCAAACGGGATGAGCCTCGATGACGAGATCAGGATGCTCAGGGATCAGCTGGCCAGAAAGCTAACGTTGCAAAACGCGCAGTTGAGAAAAATGCTAGAGCGGTTTGAACGGTGAGCGTGGCGCGCTGCCTACCCTTTAAGCTTGTTGCAGGCGAACAATCTCAGATTTGAATAGGGCGTCACCAGTTCGAGTCCTTTCAAGGCGAGCCAATTCGCCGCGTTCAACCATGTAGCCGCGCCCGTTCGTCTGAACTATTCTGAAACCGGAACGAACATGCCGAGCTTAAGGTCCTTCAGGACAACATTGGTATGAATGCGCTTGATCTGGGGATTCTCGGACATCAGATTGGCCGTGAGCTCGTCATAGTGCTCGACACTGCGCGCGGTGATGATGGCAACCAAGTCGACCGCGCCGGTCACATAGTAGACCTGTTGGATATGCTCCTGCTTGGCCAGCCAGACCCGGAACTTGGATAGTGCGTCGTAGTTCTCGCGTTCGATCTCCATGCCTGCGATGAATGTCATGGGATTACCGACAGCCTTGCGGTCGACAAGTGCAATCTCGGCGGTGATGATGCCGCAATCACGCAACCGCTTGAGGCGCCGCTGCACCGCTGACGCGGAGAGTCCCATAAGGTCGCCGATCGCCTCAGCCTTTATCTGGCAATCGAGCTGGATGATGCCGAGAATTTTGCGGTCATAAGAGTCAATTGGTTCCATGGTGTCATTCCTTCGCCCTGGTTCGGACGCATCATATGCATAGTTTGCGCGGCGAAGCCGCAGAATCCCGGCGATCTATGCGGCCATTATTTCCAATCTGCCTATTTCGGATGGATGCTGCGCAATTGTGGCCGGCGCAGTGCAGACCGGCCAATCTTTTGGTCGTTCTGCGGGCTTCCGGCTGACTCTCTGCGCCTTCATGCTGTTCCCATCACTCAAGATGAGGAACCGACATGGTACAATACAACATCGCGCTTATCGGGTTTGGTGGAGTCAACCGGGCTCTTGCCCAGCTCGTCGCCGAGCGGAACGAGCAATGGCAGGCGGAGCTTGGCTTTCGGCTCAACATCGTTGCCGTCACCGACCTCGATCTCGGTTCGGTTGTCTCGGCTAACGGTATCGATGCGCGCATGCTCGTCGAGACGAAATTCGAAAGAGGCGGCTTCGCCAAGCTGTCTGGCGGATCAGCCGAGGCCGACAATGAGAAGGTCATCCGGCACGCACCTGCCGACATCATTGCGGAAGCCACCTTCACTAACCCCGATGATGGTGAACCGGCCGTTTCCCATTGCCGCTGGGCGCTTGAGAGCGGCAAGCACGTCGTGACAACGAACAAGGGGCCGGCTGCGCTTGCGGCGGCCGAACTGAAAATGCTCGCTCGGCGCCACCATGTCGCTTTCGAATACGAAGGAGCGGTGATGAGCGGAACACCGGTCATCCGCATGGCGAAAACCACACTTGCCGGCGCGTGCCTCACTGGTTTCGAAGGTATCCTCAACGGCACCTCGAATTACGTTTTGGGTCGCATGGAGGCGGGGCTTGGCTTTTCCGCAGCTGTGAGCGAGGCGCAGGCGATGGGTTATGCCGAGGCCGATCCGACTGCAGACGTCGAGGGTTACGATGTGCGGCTCAAGGTGGTCATCCTGGCGAATGAACTGCTGGGTGGCGCGCTCAAGCCGGCCGATGTGTCCTGCAAGGGAATCTCGTCGCTTACCGCATCCGATATCGAGGCCGCCGCTAAGGACGGCTGCCGCTGGAAGTTGATCGGCTCAGCCTACCGCAATGAGAACGGCCGGATCGAAGCCTCCGTGGCACCGCGCCGCCTCGCCCTCGACCATCCGCTCGCAGGGGTAAGTGGGGCCACCAATGCGATTTCATTCCGGACCGATTTGCTTGGCGCCGTTACCGTTACCGGTCCGGGAGCCGGGCGCGTCGAGACGGCCTATGCGCTTCTCTCGGATATTATCGCCATCCACCGTGCCGAACCGGCCTACACGACGAAGGAAGCCGCAGAATGACCGCAGCGAAGCCCCTGATCGCTCAGCGTGAGGACGGGATCGACGTTCTGAACCCCTATGACGGCTCGCTTGTCGGGCGCGTAATGGTGAGCGACCCCGACGATGTCGACGCACTTCTAACCCGCGCGAGACAGGGAACGGCGCTGTCGCGCGCACTGCCCCGGCATCGCAGGGCGGCCATTCTGGAAAAGGCTGCAAGGCTAGTCGACGAGCAAAGCGAGGACTTCGCCCGCACCATTGTCCGCGAGGCGGGCAAGACGATCGTACAGGCACGTAAGGAGACGTTGCGCTGCGTCAATACACTGAAGCTCTCTGCGGAGGAGGCCAAGCGCAATGCCGGAGAGATCGTTCCGTTCGATGCCTACGCGGGCTCGGAGGCGCGTCAGGGTTGGTTTACCAGGGAACCACTCGGGATCATCGCCGCCATCACGCCGTACAACGACCCCCTGAACCTCGTCGCGCACAAACTCGGCCCCGCGATTGCCGGGGGCAATGCGGTTCTTTTGAAGCCTTCCGAGCTTGCGCCGTTTTCGGCACTCAAGCTGGTCGAGACATTGATTAAAGCAGGCCTGCCGGAAGCAATCGTCACCGTGGCAATCGGTGGTGCGGAGCTAGGGCGCGCAATCGTTTCGGCCCGGGATGTTCGGATGGTGTCGTTTACCGGTGGGTTTGCGACAGGGGAGGCGATCTCCCGGTCCGCCGGCTTGAAGAAACTTGCCATGGATCTCGGCGGCAACGCGCCGGTCATCGTGATGGCAGACTGCAATATCGGCAAGGCGGTAGAGGGATGCGTTTCCGGAGGCTACTGGGCGGCTGGCCAAAACTGCATCGGCACACAACGCATCCTCGTTCAGGCCGCCTGCTATGACCGCTTTCGTGACGCCTTCGTGGCCGGAACCGCAAGGGTTGTCGCCGGCGATCCGAGTTCTGAGGGGACGGACGTCGGGCCGATGATTTCGGAGGCTGCGGCCGAGCGGGCGGAGGTTGCTGTCGATGAGGCGATCAGTGGCGGTGCGCGGCTTCTTTGCGGGCACCAGCGCAAGCGCGCAATCTACAGTCCGACAGTCCTCGAGAGTGTTCCGCATGACGGCCGGCTCTGGCGGGAGGAAATCTTTGCGCCGGTGGTTATGCTCGAACGTTTCGAGACGCTTAGGGACGCGATCCGTCTGGCCAACGAGCCCGACTACAGCCTGCACGCGGGAATTTTCACGGACAATCTCGCTGACGCGCTGGAGGCGGCTGCCGGCATAGAAGCCGGCGGAGTCATGATCAACGACTCCTCGGACTATCGCTTCGACGCCATGCCCTTCGGAGGCTTCAAGCATGGCAGCATGGGACGCGAGGGCGTGCGTTTTGCCTACGAGGATATGACGCAGCCGAAAGTAATCTGCATCAACCGCGCCTGACGCGCGGAGACTCTGCAAAAAATCTCGCAATCGGGCAGGCTAAACTCTCAAATGAGACCAACTGCGCGGCCAAGCTGTGCGGGTTAGCGATAAGCTAAGGGAAAACAAGTCGCTCAGACGTGGGGAACGAAGTGAATGATGACCGATGATTCCTACGCGCTACGCGTGGATGACGTGCATAAGAGCTACGGCTCCCATGAAGTGCTGAAGGGAATTTCCCTTGCAGCGAGAAAGGGCGATGTGATCTCGCTGATCGGTTCCTCCGGTTCTGGCAAGAGCACATTTCTGCGCTGCATTAACTTTCTGGAGATTCCCGATCGCGGCCGCTTCGTCATCAATGGTGAGGAAGTGCTGATGAAGGCCGAAAGGGAGGGCAAGGTCCATCCCGCCAACTGGCGGCAGGTGGAGCGCATTCGCGCCGGCCTAGGCATGGTATTTCAAAGTTTCAACCTCTGGGCCCACATGACCGTGCTGGAGAATGTGATCGAAGCGCCAGTGCATGTCCTGGGCACCAGTCGCAGGGAAGCCATAGAGAAGGCGGAGGCCCTACTGCACAAGGTAGGCCTTTACGAAAAGCGCGACGCCTATCCGGCTTTCCTGTCAGGCGGCCAGCAGCAGCGCGCTTCCATCGCGCGAGCGCTCTGTATCGAGCCCTCGGTGATGCTGTTCGACGAACCGACATCGGCGCTTGATCCCGAACTTGTCGGGGAGGTGCTCAAGGTTATCCGCAATCTGGCCGAAGAGGGCCGCACGATGCTGCTGGTCACGCATGAGATGAAATTTGCCCGCGACGTTTCGAATCACGTGATGTTCCTCCATCGCGGCCGCGTGGAGGAAGAGGGCACGCCAGAACAGATTTTCGGCAATCCGTCTAGCGAGCGTTGCCGTGAGTTCACCAGTGCATCGCGTCACTAACGCTACACGCTTCAATATAAAAAAGGGGAATGAACGTGAAAACTGCAATCTATCTCGCTGCCGGAGCTGCGCTCCTTGTCTCTGCCGTGGCCGCACATGCTGAGGTTCGCTTCGGCATCATGAATGAAGCCTATCCGCCGTTCTTTGCCAAGGACGCAAGCGGCAAATGGGTCGGCTGGGAAGTCGATATGATGAATGCCGTCTGCGCCGAGATGAAGGAGAGCTGCTCCATCGTCGACATGTCCTGGGATGGCCTAATTCCCGGTCTTCAATCCAAGAAGTTCGACGTCATCTGGTCATCGATGTCAATCACCGACGAACGCGAGAAGACCATCGCATTCACGGACAAATATTACAATACGCCAAGCAAGCTGATCGGCGCCGAAGGTGCCAAGCCTGGTACGACTGTCGCCGATGTTAGCGGCAAGACGATCGGCATACAGGTCTCTACGATCCAGTCGGATTACTATAAGAAGTACTATGCGGGCGCGGCATCCGAGAAGACCTACGCCACGCTCGACGAGGCATTCCAGGATCTTGCTGTCGGCCGCATCGACTATGTTTTCGGCGATTCCATTCCGCTGATGGCGTTCATCCATTCCGACTTCGGCAAAGGCTGCTGCTCCGACATGGGTAACGTCAAAGACGATCCGGCTATTCTTGGACGGGGGATCGGTGGTGGCTTGCGCAAGGAAGATACGGAACTCCTCGCCAAGCTGAACTCAGCCATCGCCGCTGTTAGGGCTAGTGGAAAATACGCCGAGATCTCCAAGAAGTATTTCGACTTCGACCCCTACGGCGAGTGATCGCGATGAGGCGGGAGCCACCGCAGCCTCCCGCCTCATCCATCCCTCAAGATCCTAATGTCGAGTCGACGCGGCCTTGATGGGTCGCTCAGGAGCATTTCTCCATGCAGACAAATCCATCCATCGTGGAACTGCTTTCCCCCTATCCGCCAGGATGGGGCGGGGCGCTGCTTTCAGGCGCGCTATCAACCATCCTGATCTCACTGGGTGCCTATTTCCTTGGCATTGTCATCGGGCTCGCAGGTTCGGCCGGAAAGCTCAAAGGCGGCCGTGCCATCCTCGTGATTTTGGACTTCTATACAACCGCCATGCGCGCCGTGCCGGAGCTGATCTTGATCATCGGCCTCTATTATGCGGGCACCGATGGCATCAACAGACTGCTTTCGGCGCTGGGCTTCCCGCCGGTCGAGATCAATGGGTTCCTTGCCGCCGTCGCGGTGCTAGGGATCGTGCAGGGCGCTTATATGACGGAAGTGCTGCGCGGCGCTATTCTCGCAATCCCCGTCGGTCAGATCGAGGCTGCCAGTGCTTTCGGTATGGGGCCCTGGCTCCGGTTCCGGCGCATCGTGCTACCGGCGCTGATGCCGAATGCCTTGCCGGGCCTAACCAATCTGTGGATGTCGGTGACAAAGGACAGCGCACTGATTGCCGTCGTAGGTTACCAGGAACTGGCACTCGCCACGCGGCTCGCCGCCGGCAACACCAAGCACTATTTCCTGTTCTTTTTTGCTGCCGCCGTCATCTACCTGATGATCACCATCTTCTCCAATGTCGTGTTCGGCAGTCTTGAGGCCTATTTCCGGCGCGGACAGCCGAAAGCAGCTTGAGGAGCGAATGATGGATTTTTCGTGGATTTTCAACTACTGGCCGCTGATCGTCGCTGGTGCGATCCAGACCTTGCTCCTACTCGTCATTTCAGTGGTCTTCGGCTTCATCCTGGCGATCGGTCTTGCGCTCGCGCAAGTGAATGGCCCCGTGTGGTTGCGGGGCTGTGCAAAGGCTTATTGCACCAGTTTTCGCGGTACGCCGCTACTGATTCAGCTTTGGCTGCTCTACTACGGTGTCGGATCGCTGCTGCCAATGATTCCCGGTCTGCGCACCAGCTTTCTCTGGCCAATCGTGCGCGAAGGCTTCTTCTTCGCCGCGGTCAGCTTCACGCTCAATTATGCGGCTTATGAAGCCGAGGTGCTGCGCGGCGCGCTGCTTGCCGTGCCGAAAGGTGAACTGGAGGCGGGACGCGCCTTCGGCATGAGCCGCTGGACGCTTCTGCGCCGCATCTGGCTGCCGCGGGCGATCCGCATCGCACTACCGACCATCGGGGGTGAAGTGGTGCTGCAGCTGAAAGCGACACCGCTTGCTTTCACAGTCACGGTGATGGATCTCTACGCGGTCGCCTACAAGGTCAGACAGGACACGTTGCTCGTCTACGAGCCCCTGATCATCGTCACCGTTTTCTATGTCTGTCTCACCCTCGTCATCACGCGCGCATTCCGCCTCGTCGAATTGCAAGTGCCGATACGACGCTAAGGGTAACCCCCGTAATTTTTCTGGAGATTGCAATGTTCAAAGGATCAATCACGGCGCTGGTCACGCCCTTTCTCGACACAAAGGTCGACGAAGAGGCCTTCCGAGTGCTGGTGGAATGGCAGATTGCAGAAGGCAGTCATGGTCTTGTCCCCTGCGGAACGACTGGAGAGAGCCCGACCCTCTCACATGCCGAACATAAACGCCTGGTCGAGTTGACCGTCGAGGCGGCAGGCGGCCGAGTTCCGGAGATAGCAGGCGCGGGATCCAACAGCACGGAGGAAGCGATCGATTTTTGCCGCCACGCGGAGCAGGCCGGCGCCGACGCACTGCTCATCGTGGCGCCCTACTATAACAAGCCGACGCAGGAGGGTCTCTACCAGCACCTCAGGGCCATAGACGCGGCCGTCTCCCTGCCGATTGTCGTCTACAATATTCCGCCGCGCAGCGTCGTTGACATTTCCGTCGATACGCTTGCTCGCTTAAGGCGTGATTGCCGCAACGTTATTGGCGTCAAGGACGCCACCGCCAATCCGATGCGCCCGTCTCTGGAGCGCATGGCCTGTGGCCGCGATTCCAACCTGCTGTCCGGGGAGGACGGCACGGCGCTCGGCTACATGGCGCATGGCGGTCATGGCTGTATTTCCGTCACGGCAAATGTCGCTCCACGCCTATATGCTGAATTCCAGGCTGCATGCCTTGTCGGCGATTTCTACCGTGCGCTCGAACTCCAGGATTTGTTGATGCCGCTCCACCGGGCACTTTTCCTGGAAACCAATCCGGCAGGCCCGAAATATGCGCTCTGGCGTCTGGGACGGATGCGGCGCGACGTCCGACTGCCTCTGGTGACCGTTTCGCCTGCATCGAAGCTGAAATCGATCAGGCGATGTATCACGCCGGCCTTACGGCCTGACAGGCTCGATCGCCCCGCAATTTGACCCTTCTCCGCCAGATTTCTGCGTCGATTACGCGGAACGGCACCATGTCTTTAGAATTCTGATGAACCAAATGCAGAGGACCCCATGACCGCAGCCAACCTCTCACATCTTCCGGTCCAAGACTCCGACGTCAGCAGAAGGACTCCCGTGGCTAGCCAAGGTCTGAGCCGCGACACTCTGGCACTCAGCGGCGGGCTCCTGGTCGATCCCGCGACCAAAGCGATCGCGCCGAATATCTCCATGTCCGTCAACAACGTGCTGATGCCGGGCGAAGGCTCCTTTTCGGCGGATGGGGTGGATGACCTCACGGCGCTTCCCTTTCTCTATGCGCGCTGGACCAATCCCACTGTCCGTCAGCTGGAACAGCGGATAGCCGCGCTCGAGGGCGCCGACGATGCGGTGGCCACATCGACCGGCGTCGCTGCGATCGGCGCCACATTCCTGACGTTCCTTAAGACCGGGGATCATCTGATCATCAGCGATGTCTGCTATGCCGGCGCCAACGAACTCGCGCGGCGAATATTGCCGGACTACGGCATCGAGGTGACCCCGGTAAACATGTCCAGGCCGCACGAGGTAGCGGCCGCCTTCAGGCCCAACACAAAGTTGGTCCATTGCGAAAGTCCCTGCAATCCGATCCTGCGTCTCACCGATCTTTCTGCCGTTGCTGGACTTGTTCGCAGCCACGGTGCGTTGATGTCGGTCGACTCGACACTGGCCACGCCCGTCGCCACACAGCCACTATCGTTCGGCGCAGACCTCGTCATTCATTCGCTGACCAAGTTCATCAATGGCCACGGCGATGCGCTCGGCGGCGTTGTCTGCGGGCGCAAGGATCTCGTGGAGAAGATCCGCTCGCGCGCTGGTGTCTATCTCGGGGCGTCGATGCCTGCCATGAATGCCTGGCTGATCATGCGTGGCATCGACACGCTATTTCCCCGCCTGCGAACAATCTCTGCGACAGCTACAAAGGTGGCGGCCTTTCTGGAAGATCATCCGGCTGTAACGGCCGTTACCTATCCGGGCCTAGCCTCTCACCCCCAGCACGATCTGGCGAAACGGCAGATGGAGGTATTCGGCGGCATCGTGACCTTCCAGGTAAAGGAGCCAGGCAGAATGGCTTTGCAGCTTGCCGAGCGCCTCAAGGTGGCCCATTACGCCTTTTCGCTCGGCCACCAGCGCTCGATCGTGGTGCTGCTCGATACCGACGAGATGATGTCCACGACCTATCAGCTCGCCACCGAGCAGCTCGAGGACTATCGACGCTTTGCCGGCGACGGCGTGTTCCGCCTTTCCGTGGGGCTAGAGGCGCCGGGCGATCTGATCGGCGATCTCGATCAGGCCCTTGCGGGCTGAATGGCGGCGCAAGGGAGGAATCTATGGCAAAATTGCGCGTTGAGACCGATCTTCTGGGGCAGCGGCAATTGCCGGCCGATGCATTGATAGGGATCCATACGCTGCGGGCGGCGGAAAATTTCGACGTCTCGGGCATCACACTCCAGGACTTTCCGGCATTTGTGCAGTCCCTGGCGATGGTGAAGAAAGCGGCGGCCGCGACCAATCTGGAGCTCGGGTTGATCGAGCCCATTATAGCCCAGGCAATCGGCCGGGCTTGCGACAGGCTGATCGGCGGCGAGATCCTGGTGCCGCATTTTCCTGTCGACATGATGCAGGGCGGCGCGGGAACCTCGACCAACATGAATGTCAACGAGGTGATTGCCAATTTGGCGCTCCTTGAATTTGGCCAGCAGGCCGGCAAGTACGACACGGTCAATCCTAACGACCATGTAAACCTCTCTCAGTCGACCAACGACGTCTACCCGACGGCGATCCGCCTAACCGTGCTGCGGGAGGCAGAAACACTGCTTGGTACGCTGCGTGCTCTCGTCGCCGCCTTTCGCCGAAAGGGCGCTGCTTTTGCGGACATCGTCAAGGTCGGCAGGACGCAGCTTCAGGACGCTGTGCCAATGTCTCTTGGTCAGGAGTTCGAAGCTTTCGCCGAAACGCTGGAGGAGGATGTTGCCCAAATCCTCGGCGCAGCCGAATTGATGCGAGAGGTCAATCTCGGCGGCACGGCGATCGGCACCGGCTTGAACGCACCAGCGGGTTTTTCCGCTGCCGCCTGCGCGCACCTATCTGAAATTTCCGGCATCATGGTCCGTCCTGCGCGCAACCTCGTTGAGGCCACGTCGGATACAGGCGCTTTCGTCTCGATCTCGGGTACGCTCAAGCGTATGTCAGTAAAGCTGTCGAAGGTGTGCAACGACCTTCGCCTCCTGTCGAGTGGCCCGCGCGCGGGGTTTGGCGAAATTCGTCTTCCGGCTATGCAGGCAGGTTCGTCCATCATGCCGGGCAAGGTCAATCCGGTGATCCCGGAGATGATGAACCAGATCGGCTTTCAGGTGATCGGCAATGATCTGACGGTCACGCTCGCTGCCGGTGCCGGCCAGCTCCAATTGAACGCGATGGAACCTGTGATCGTGCTCAATCTGCTGCAATCCATGCAATTGCTGGCGAAAGGCATGGATACGCTTCGAACACGCTGCATCGACAATATCGAGGCGGATGCGGAACGCTGCCGAACGCTTCACAATGGCTCTCTTGTTCTCGCTGCCTCACTCAACCCTTTCGTCGGCTATGCCAGGGCTGCGACGCTCGCGCGCAATGCGCTCGCAGAGGGGATCGGATTGCGCGAGGCGGTCGAGCGCGATGGCGTTCTCACCCCTGAACAGATCGATGCGATCTTCGGCACGAGCACGCTCAGGGTTCTCGGCACGGTGCAAGGCTGACGGGGAGGGCGCCATGGCAGTTTTTACGGACCTTTCGGAAATCGATTGTGCGCGGATCGCGACGACCTATCGACTTGGCCGATTGACATCGGTGATCGGCATTGCCGATGGCGATGCCGAAACCACCTTCCTTTTCCGTGCTGACCGCGGCGAGTTCATCGTGACGGTGTTCGAAGGTGCCCCCGACCCGTGTGATCTCGAGCGTGCCTTCCGCACGATGGAGACGCTCGCGGCCGCTGGCGTTCCTTGTCCGGCGACCTTCCGTACTGACGCTGGCGCTGCGACGATGACGTTATCAGGCAAACTGGTGGCGGTCGTCGGCTTTGTGCCGGGCTCCCGGCCAAGCGAGCTAACGTCAGCAAAAAGCCGCGCGCTCGGAAACTGCACTGCACGCATTCACCGAACGCTGGCGGCTTCCGTGGCCGGCAGCCGGCGCGGCCTGCCAAAGGGGGCAGTGCATGGTGCTCTCAATCGCGACAATGTCTTCTTCCTCGGCGAGGAAGTCAGCGGCGTGATCAATTTCCGCCTGCGTCATGATGACCTTCTGATCGCGGAGCTGGCGCAAGTACTACTGCATTGGACCGCCCGCGCGGACGGAACGCTCGATGGTGGGCTCGCGGGCGCATTGCTCGCCGGATATGAAGACGTTCGCTCTCTGAGTGAGAACGAACGTCAGGCTCTGCCGGCCTTCGTCATGGCCGCGACCGCAACCTCACTTGCGCAGGATGACAGGATTGCCGATCTAGAAGCTTCGGCACATCGGGCATTCGCCTCCGCCATGGCTTTTGCCAAGGGGACGCAATCATGAAGCGCGTTCTCGACCGGTCTGATGAGCGCATTCTCGCGGAGTTGACCCGCAATAGCCGCATCCCGTATTCCGAACTGGCCGAGAAAATCAGCCTGTCGCGCAACGCCGTGCGCCAGCGCATCGAGCGGCTAGAGCGCGATGGCCTCATCCAGGGCTACACGATCGTCGCGGGCGAGGGAAAGCCACGCGCCTCGAACATTGCAGCGATGATCTTCATCTATCGCCACGATCGCATGCGCGGTGGTGACGTCATCCAGGCGCTGAAGCGCGTGCCGGAAGTCGTCTCCTGCGACGTTATGAGCGGGGAATTCGACCTTGTCATCCGGGTGGAGGCGAGTGCGGCGGACCGCGTCCGCGAAATCTGGCAGGACGTGTCGGCCTTGCCTGGTGTACGCGACACGCTGACGGCATTCGCGCTGTCTTCGATGATCAAGCGCTGACCAAGGAAAAAGATAGTTTATGAGATGGTCAGAACTCTCAGCGGCGTAAGTCGCGAACGCGTCCGATTCGGCGGGAAGACTAGGTTTTTTCAGCATTATTGAGGACGGCGCCGGTTCAGATCCCATCAAGGCGCTCACAAGAAGGCACAGTGCACCGGTTGTCCGCCGCGGTTATCAGAGGATCGCCAGCATTCGACTTTCGCCGTCAGGCAGTCGCGCTCTCGCTATTGAGGTTGGCTCTCGTCGGCAAAAGATAAATTTAGGGTCTCCTGCAGTTTGCCCAGTGTCGCGTCGTTTCGAAACCGAATTTCCGACACCATGAAACTGACGCTGCTGCCGCCCGAATATGGCGTTACGCCCGTAACCGACAGCCGCAGAAGTTTCCCGCGGCTTTCGGACGTAACGATGTCCCCAGGCAAGATTCCAACGATGGACCGGGCGAGCGCTGCGTTCAGCTTCGAGTTCGCTATCCCATCGCTCAAGCTGTTTCGACATGGCGGAACGGGTCTCGCGCGGCCTGGAATGGAGCTCCTCCCGAAACCTCAGGCGATCCACGACCGAAAGGATTTCTCCCGCGACCTCCTTCTGCATTGCGTAAGCGGCATAGGCAATACCCCCGATAACCCGCGTTATGAGGGGTATTGCTGAATGGCCTTAATGATTTCACATATAGATAAGTGGCTGGGCGCGATGCTGGCTGGTTTTTCTCAATTCCTGGCCATCACAACAGGGAGATGGAGTATGTTTGCGATCGTCGGAGCCGCGGGCAATGTCGGCTACTCAACGTCATCGGCCCTGCGCCGGGCGGGTGTGCCAGTCCGGGCGATCCTACGCGACAGGACAAAAGCAGCGCGGCTGAGCGACATCGGCTGCGAGATTGCCACCGCTGACCTTGCCCCGTTGAAATAATCCATTTTGAAGTAAGCTCTGGCCCATTGAGAGGACCAGGGAATGAAGCGCAATCGTTTCACAGACGAACAGATCATCGGCATTCTGAAGGAGCACGAGGCTGGCACGCCGGTCTCGGAGCTTTGCCGCAAGCACGGCGTCAGCGATGCCAGCATCTATAAATGGAAGGCCAAATTCGGCGGCATGGAGGTATCCGAAGCCAAGCGGCTGAAGACGCTGGAGGACGAGAACACGAAGCTGAAGCGGCTTCTGGCGGATGCCATGCTCGACAATGCCGCTTTGAAAGACCTTTTGGGAAAGAAGTGGTGACGCCCGCGGCCAAGCGGAAAGCTGTCGCGCATCTGATGATCCATCATGAGATGAGCGAACGGCGGGCGTGTAAAGCCATTGGTTTTTGCCGAATGACGATTCGTTACGAGACCAGGCGCGACGATGATCATGAGCTTCGCGAGCGAATGAAGGCGTTGGCGCATGAACGCCGCCGCTTTGGATATCGACGCATTCATGTGCTGCTGAGGCGGGAGGGTCACCTCGTGAACCACAAGAGGCTCTTCCGGCTCTATCGGGAGGAGAAACTGACGGTGCGCAAGCGCGGCGGTCGCAAGCGAGCGATAGGCACGCGAGCGCCGATGCTGGTGCCGATGGTGGCCAATGACCGTTGGTCGCTAGACTTCGTGTCGGATCAGTTCACCGATGGGCGCAGGCTGCGGATTCTGACCGTCGTCGATGATTGCACGAGGGAGTGCCTGGCGCTCGTCGCCGATACATCACTTTCCGGTCTTCGCGTCGCACGGGAGCTTGACCGGATTATCGAGGAGCGCGGCAAGCCGAGGATGATCGTCTCCGACAACGGCAGCGAGTTCACCAGCAACGCGATCCTGCAATGGGCGGACCGGACCAAGGTTGACTGGCATTACATTGCGCCTGGCAAGCCTATCCAGAACGCTTTTATCGAAAGCTTCAACGGGCGGCTGCGAGACGAGTTCTTGAATGAAACTCTGTTCTCGTCGCTCGCTCACGCCCGGTCTGCGCTTTCAAACTGGCGTAGCGATTACAACGATCAACGCCCGCATTCAGGCCTTGGCTGGCTGACACCGGCCGAATTCGCTCAGACACTCAACCCGCGACGTGATGCGGTGCTGCGCAGCCGAAATGGCTCCGCACCGCAACCCGCCGCTACCGAACCAACAACAGCAACCAAAAACCGCTGGAGCGAACGCAAAACTGGATAAAACTTGGGGGCAAGGTCACCGCCGATCTGCAAAATGCCGCCGCTTTAGCCATGGCGATCGGCGATGCTGACGCCGTGCAGATCATCATCCCGGTATCGCCACTGACAAAGGATCCGGCTGATGGTCTCCGGCGATCGATCGAAGGCCTGTTCGAGGCGCTGACCCAGGCACGGCCGAAGCAGGTGCTGGCAATCTCCGATTACGGAGCCCACGTCACCGATGATATTGGGATGCCCAGCATGTTCCGCGACCTTGAGGCGCGGCTCGCCCAACTCAGAACCCAGCTGCTTGTGCTGCGGTCGGCCGAACACATGCACAATTGGGGGCGTGTGATCCCGATGGCCGTCGCTTCCGGCATTTTGCCAACTTTTCAGGACCCAGTCGACATGGCGCAGCCGACGATCTCCGCCCATGACCTCGGCCTGATTGCCGCCGACCTCCTGCTGCGACCCGAGAGCGGCACGGGGGTTCAGGTCATCCATGCTGAGGGACCTCGCAGGTATAGCGCGAATGACGTTGCGGCGGTGTTGAGTCAACTCTCGAGCCGGGTGGTGCGCGCTCGGGCGGTGCCCCGGTCGCAGTGGCAGACGACCTTCGAACGCACTATGCCGTCAAGCCTTGCCAGCCTGCTAATCAAAGCCAACGACGCCAAGAATAAGGGGGGTCTGGTCGAAATTGCGCCGAACGCTGGCGTGGTTCGCTATGGCCATACCTCATTGATCGATGCACTCCGGCCATTTTTCCTGCCCGAATGATGTCAAGGCGAGACCACGAGCCGAGTCAAAAAGAGCACTTTACGCGCGTGCCGAACGGCGTGTTCGGACCTCGGCAGTCCCAGAGACCTTGAAGCTTCCGAGAAAGCCAGGTTTTGCCGATCCTGCCATTTCCGAAATTAGCATCCGCCGACGGTGTTCCGGTTGCGAGGGGCGCAAGTTCCTCTCTTCCACTCGGTGCATCCGTTAGGCGCATGGACACACAATGGAAAGCTGCGAAAAAGCATCGTAGAAAGGCTTGCGAGCGCCACGAGGCGAGCCCGTCTGCCGGAAGAGGACCCCGCCGAGGCGGGGAAGGGTGAGGGGTGATGTTCTAAGCGACCGACATCGATCGTATATTAGGGATCTATGGGAACACGCGCTGTTTGTCATTATAATATTTTAAGGTGTCGATCCTTGTTGTTCCCCAAAATAAAGCGCCCCGTTTTGAGTGGCGATGGCCGCTTGCAGGCAGAACCAGAAAGAACGAGCTCCTGAACATTATGAAGAACAGGACATCGGGCACATGAAACCCAAGCAACCGAATCCTTTGCCGAAACCAGATGTCATTAATCAAAGTGCGTTGCTACGAAGGTCCAGCTGCTTTGGAGTATTAGCAGAACGGTTGTTTGGCGGCGTGGCAAGAATATCTTGATACGCGGGCTGCGGCGTCTGTTGATCAGCTTAATTATCTACTTGCTTGGCGTCAAATGGGAAGATCGAGCTGCGCGGCCTTCAAAATCTCTAGAGTGTTTTTTCTTGCGACCTCTTCGTCTCTGAGTCGGATTGCCTCGAGGAGAGCTTTGTGCGCCTCGAGCGCTTCTACGGGAGCTTTAGAAGATTCGTTAGTGAGTTTGAAGGCAGATCGAAGGGCTGCCTCGATCAGGGATCCTAGTTCCATCAAGACTGGATTTTTGGTGCTTTCGAGAATAGCTTTGTGAAAACGAATATCGGCTTCGACAAGCCTTGTGAGATCCTGGGCCTGCCAACCCGCAACCATGTCATTGTAGCCGCTCTCAATGTTGGCGATGTCGCTGCCGCTCGCCCGCCGAGCCGCTAATTCCGCGGCGGCCGGCTCCACGATAGTACGCACTTCGAACAGTGAGCGAAGAAAATTCGGATCCGGCTTAACATTCGCTGACCATGCGATTATGTCGGGATCGAACTGCTTCCAGTTCTCGGCCCCCATAACGCGTGTTCCGATGCGGGGTTTTACTACAAGCAAACCCTTATCGACGAGCACCCTCACTGCCTCCCTGAGCGATGAACGACCGACGGCGAGTTCTGCACAAAGAAGGCCCTCCGTGGGCAAAAGTTCGTTCTCGGCATACGTGCCACCGATGATCCGCCGTGCAAGGATCTCCATTACGGAGTTATGAACCCTAGATGACCTAAGCATCCCAAATTCCCAATTTCATCGTCCGAAAGTAGACTCAGGCATCGAGCGTTTTCAATGTGCAGTTGCCGATGCCTGGAGCCAAACTCCTTGGGCTAGCTTACTTGTACATCCGCGCTTTTCGAAACATGCGGAAAAAGAGCCTTGTGCTGTGCAATTTACTTGCAGCCGAGCACTTGCTTCATGCTGTCGAAATTGGACGCATCAATCTTAGTTGGATCGACATAGTAGATGTCCTTCATAGGCGTTGCGTTTTTTATCAGATCATAGAGCGCTTGTATGCCGATCGCTCCATCGTTCGCGCTATCGATCCACATTGTTGCGCGGAAACCACTTGGAGTACCCGATCCGAATGCTTCGCAAGACCGCGATCCGTCAAACCCAACGCCGATCACATCGGCCGCAGGCATCGCTGAGTTCTCAGTTGCTCTTACGGCACCCAAAACTCCATCATCATTACAAGCAAAAAACACCCATTTTTGCGCATCAGGATTGGCTGTCATTGTCGTAGACACCGCATCGATCGCGCTCACCATGCTGTTGTCATACGGAATTGATATCACCTTCTCTTTGAGTTCCGGATAGGCTGAAAATAAAGCCGCCTGCGCGCCGCGGTTTCGCTGCATGCATGTATCCGCCTTCTGGTCCTCGACGGAGCCAACCTTGACATTAGCAAAATCGCTTTGCCAGCCTTCCGCTCGGATCAATGCGGCGATTTCATCGCCAACGCGCTTGCCCATATCAAACCCATTGATGCCTACGTAAGGGACCACAGAACCGTTATCCGACTTAATGTCGTCGTCCACCGCGATTAGAGGAATGCCAGCAGTTCGCGCCTTCTCTGTCACAACTGGGCCGATTGCGCGATCAGGGGCCACGATTGCGATACCGTCAACGCCATCACCGATATAAGTATCCATCGTAGTAACAGCCAGATTGGAATCGGTCTGCACATCCTGCACCAGCAGCTCGACCCCTATTTCCTTTGCACGTTTCTTGGCGCCTTCGATTTCACGTACAAACCATGGGGCGTCGCCCATCTTGTAAATATAGCCGAGCTTGATGGTTTCGGCGGCGTTTGCCGGTAGTGCCAGACACGGACCGATCAGTAGGCCAATAAGAATTCCGATAAATTTCATTTCTCCCTCCCTCGTCAGACGAGCGATAGCCAGTTGCGCTCGGCTTATAAATCTGATTATTTAATTAATCATCAGATGAATGTCAATATGCACCTGGGATGGGCAAGGCGTGGGTGCAGCGCGCAATGCGGAAGGGGCCTGCTTTGAGTGACACAGCAAACATATCGTCGATACAGAAGAGCCGTAAGGCGAGTTCTCAACACTTCACCGCACGTCTGAATGCAGTGTTAGACCGATTTGTGCCCGAACGAATCTTAGGATGCGTTGTTTTGGTCACCCGTTTCGGCGAGACCGTCTACGAATCCGCGCGCGGCTATGCAGACATCGCGACAGCTCGACCTGTGCACTGTGAGACTTTGTTTCGTTATGCGTCGCTCACGAAACTGGTCCTATCGACGGCGTTCTTCGCAATGATGGATCGCGGACAGATCGGTCTGGACGATCCAGTTGCAAAGATCCTGCCAGATTTTCGACCGCGGACTACGGATGGTCGATATCCCCCACTGACATTTCGCCATCTCCTCTCACACTCATCTGGTCTGAGCTACGGCTTCCTGCAGGGCGTCGACGGCCCATACCGCTTGGCGGGCGTTTCCGATGGCATGGACCAACCCGGTTTGACGGCATCAGAAAACCTGCGTCGGCTTGCGGGGCTTCCCCTATTCTTC
The DNA here is from genome assembly GCF_002531755.2 of Rhizobium acidisoli. Lineage (NCBI taxonomy): Bacteria > Pseudomonadati > Pseudomonadota > Alphaproteobacteria > Hyphomicrobiales > Rhizobiaceae > Rhizobium > Rhizobium acidisoli. The sequence continues at coordinate 669,329 of NZ_CP035000.1, forward strand.
GAGCCAGGGACTGCGTGGCAGTATTCTCTCGGTTCCGACGTCGTCGGCGCGGCGATGGAAGTGGCGGCGCTTAAGTCTCTGGACAATATCGTCCGTGAACTAATTGCCGAGCCTCTTGGTCTTACCTCGATTCGCTTTTACGCTTCGGAGAGCGACCAACTCGCGACCCCGTATTTCAACGACAGGGATGGTCCGCGCCCGATGTCGGACGAGCAGGCAGTCCACTATGACGCGGGAGATGTCTTATTCACGCCTCGCCGATGCTACGATTGTCTGTCTTATCCGTCAGGAGGATCAGGAATAGTAGGGACTGCGAAAGACTTCTCTAAACTACTTGAAGTGTTGCGCACGGGTGGTCACCCTATACTTTCAGAAACATCAGCCATCACGTTAGCTGCCGACGCCACAGGCGCAATCCCAACATCGGCGCTCGAGCCCGGGTGGCGGTTTACACTCGGCGGCTTTGCGCTGCTAATCGATCCAGTTGCTGACGCGACATACAGCTCCGCAGGAACGTGGCGATGGGGCGGTGTCTATGGGAACCATTGGTTCGTTGACCCGCGAAAAAGCTTGAGCGTCGTTGTCCTAACCAACACCACCCCTGCTGGAATGACCGGCCCTTTCGCAGAGGCAATACGGGAGGCCCTATACTTGGGAGAGTTTGAATGACATTCGGGATCAGAACCGGCAACTCAGTTGGGCAACGCCGATGATATCCGAAACTGGATACTCTAACAACGGTGACGCATCAAAGGTGACCGATTTGCCCGTTGTTGCGGTGAGCAATGTCTCAAAGCGTTTCGGCATAGTTCAGGCGCTCAACGGAGTCAGCGCCAACTTCTATCGAGGTCGGATTACCGCCCTTGTCGGTGAAAACGGTGCCGGCAAATCGACGCTGATGCGCATCATGGAGGGCGAGCACCGACCTGATGATGGCACGATTTATGTTGATGGTCAGGCCGTTTCGATTAGCTCACCACGTGAGGCGCACGCATTAGGGATCAGGGTCATCCACCAGGAGCCGGAAATAATTCCGGAGCTGACGGTCGCTGAAAATATCTTCGTTGGTGATCTGCGTGCCAGGTATGCCGTTCTAATCGATCGAGAAGATCTCGAGCGCCGCGCGCAACAAATGCTAGACGCTTTTGGGGTCGCGGGCGTCCTCAAACCATGCGAAATCTGTCGAGGACTCGGTCCAGCGCAGCGTCAGTTGATCGAAATCATGCGAGCCCTGAGGCCGGGAGCTAGATTGCTCGCCTTCGACGAGCCGACATCGTCACTCACTGAAGAGGAAGCCGTTCGGCTGTTCGCGCTAATTCGCAAGCTCAAATCGGAAGGCGTCTCAATCATATATATTTCGCACAGATTGCGCGAAGTCATGATGATAGCAGATAGCACCATTACTATGCGCGATGGCCGATCCGTCGGCGAAGCCCCGATGCAAGAGCTGGACGAGGCAAAGATGGTTCGGCTTATGGTTGGCCGCCCTATCAGCGATCTTTTCCAACGTCGGAAGCGAGAGCTGGGGCCAGTCCAAGTCGTGCTCGACCGTATGTCAACCGACAAAATAAGCGATATCTCGTTGTCCCTGCGAGCGGGAGAGATTCTCGGCCTCGGCGGCCTTGTAGGCGCCGGCCGCACCGAGGTGGCTCGCGCTATTATGGGTCTTGACACGGTTCGCTCGGGTTCAATGGTCATCGCTGGCAAGCCATACAGCCCCAAAAACCCTGCTGACGCCATCCGAGCCGGTATCGGCCTAGTCCCTGAGGATCGCAGGCAGGAAGCGCTCCTTTTGCTACAGGCCGTGCGAGACAACATTAGCCTAGTTGTTCCTGACAAGGTGTCCCGATGGGGTTTCTTCAGCTGGCGCAAGGAAGCTGAGTTGGTTCACCATCATGTCGAAGGGTTGCGGATAAAAACGCCCTCGATCAATCAGGCAGTCGGTAAGCTCTCCGGTGGCAATCAGCAAAAGGTCGTCTTCGCACGCTGGCAAGCGCGGGGACCGAAGATCCTCATTCTCGACGAGCCAACGAGAGGTATCGACATTGGCGCGAAGGCTGAGATCTATCGCCTCATAGAGTCGCTTGCGGATGAAGGCATGGCCGTTTTGCTGATCTCGTCCGAGATGCCCGAATTGCTGGGGCTATCAGACCGTATTGTCATCCTTCGTAGTGGCAAACTCGCAGGTGAACTCCATGCCGATGTCGCCACCGAAGAACAAATTCTCGATCTCGCCATGCGTACCACCCACAAGAGAGCTCCATGATCATGACCCCCACGGCCGCCTCCACTCAAAACTACTCATTACGTATGTTCGGATCTCGCGTTGGTACACAGAACATCAGTCTCCTAATCGCGTTGATCGCTCTCGTCGTGATCTTCGGATTTATCCGACCGGACGTATTCTTTACGGGTCGTAACTTGATCAATATCGGTTTGGCGGTGACCATCATCGGCATTCTCGCCATGGCGCAAACCATCGTTATCGTGTCCGGCGGACTTGATCTTTCCGTTGGATCGATCGTCGGCCTCGGCACAATGGTGCTCGCTGTCGTGATCCAGGACACAGGCTCCGTTGTGCTTGGGGTCGTGGCGTGTGTTTTCGCTGGCGTTTTCGCTGGCATCTTGAACGGGCTCACGATCGTATATGGACCAGTGAATGCCGTGATTGCAACGTTGGGAACTATGTCGGCTTTCCGCGGATTGGCCTTCCTTCTAAACAACGGCAATTCGGTTGCGATTCAGGCAAATGGTTTGCGATCCCTGGGAACGGGCACGCTCCTCGGGTTGCCGTGCGCTATCTGGCTGCTTCTGATCATCATGGCATTTTTTGTTGTTTTCACACAGAAGACTGTGATCGGCCGCAACTTATACGCAATCGGCGGAAATCCGACGGTAGCTCGGTTGGCGGGGATTGCCATTAGACGCTACCAAGTAGGGATCTATGCGATGAGCGGCCTTTCGGCCGCGATTGCGGCTGTCGTACTCACGAGCCGCACCATGTCCGGTCAACCGTCCTCCGGAAGCCAGGGCCTTGAATTGGAAGCGATCACAGCAGCCGTGTTGGGTGGGTGTGCATTGCAAGGGGGCAAGGGAACAATCGTGGGTGCCATGCTCGGGGTGTTGATCATCGGCGTACTCAACAACGGCATGATCTTGACCAGCGTGCCGACATTTTATCAGTTGTTGGCGAAAGGGGCGCTTCTCGTAGCGGCCGTGGTCATCCAAGAGCGGCAACGTGCTCACGTTGGCGAGTAGACATGGTGCGTCCAGAAAGCAGGCTCTTCGCGGGATCGGCACCTGCCGTGCGGCCAGCAGTCTGACTACCAAACTAGAATCGCATGCGTAGGGCATTTGCATACCGCTCTATGCTGGTGAGACCGTCAGCCCGTAAGCTCGTGACTAATAGTTTCCAAACAAACAGTTCTGTTGTGGTCGCTCGGAGCTGTCGCGTTGTCCGTGGCGTAACGGTTGACGGATAATCGGACGCCATGAGCGCGCCGACCATCAGCTACAAGAACCACTGTTTCCCACCGCAGGTCATCGCCCATGCGGTCTGGCTGTATTTCCGGTTTCCCTTAAGCTTGAGGCTTGTGGAAGAAATGCTGCTGGAGCGCGGCATTGTCGTGTCCTACGAAACGATCCGGCGCTGGGGCCGAAAATTCGGTGCGGCCTACGCAAAACAACTGCGCAGAAAGAGACCCTCGCGAGAGGATATCTGGCATCTGGACGAGGTGGTCGTCTCCATCGGCGGCAGAAACCACTGGCTTTGGCGAGCCGTCGACCAGGACGGATACGTTCTCGACGAGATCGTGCAAGTCGGTCGCGACACCAAGGCTGCCAAGCGATCGTTGATCAGACTGCTGAAGAAGCAAGGCCTGGCGCCAAAGAGGATTGTCACCGATAAACTGCCCTCATACGGGGCGGCAAAGCGAGATGTGATGCCGGCTGTTGAACATAGATCACACAAGGGCCTCAACAACCGTGCGGAAAACTCCCATCTGCCGCTGCGAAAACGAGAACGAGTGATGCAAGGCTTCCGATCCGTCGGCGGCTTGCAACGATTTATATCGGTGTTTTCAGCAGTCAGAAATCATTTCGCCCCGTCGCACCAAAAGCACTCCGCCCTAGCCACCCACGTTCATCGGATCCGCGCTATGGCGCAATGGAAGGCCGTGACCGGCGCAACAGCCTGAGTTTAACTGAAAGCACCTCCTCCGGCCTCAGTGAAACAACGTGACAACGCCCATTGAAGGTTAGTATAGTGCCTGCCCTGCGCGACAAAGGCACGATATCGCTCGATGGCTTCCCGCGCTTCAATCAGCATTAGAAGTCGAAGCTCTCGAACCGCAGCCGGCCGGGGTCGATCTTGGGCTCAAGCCACGCGCGGACGCCCGCCATGAACCGATCGGGCCCGCAGACAAACACGACCGCGTGGTCGAGCGTGGGCAGATCGTCGAAGTCGGTGGCGCGGAGCCGGCGCGGATAGACACGACGCCCGTCCCCACTTGCACTCTGCGCCTTACCCGTCGAGTCGAACACGCGCACTTCGATGTCGGTCATCCCGTCGATTAGTGCGATTTCGTCGCCGCGGCACGAATAGAAGAGCGTGACCTCGGGCATCGGACGCCCGGAGTCGCGCAGCGCCCGGTGCATCGCGAGGAAGGGAGTGATCCCGACGCCGCCGGCCACCCAGAGCATGTGCGGAAGCACGCGACCTTCATCGAGGCACGTGAACGTTCCACCGAATCCCAGGAGATCGATCTCGATCGGTGGAACGCGATGATTCGCTAGCGAGTGCAAGTACGACGAGACGACTCCGGCCTTCTTGGCCGTGATCGAGATCTGTCGGCGATCAGGCGATACCCTCGACACCGTGTACGTCCGCACGTAGTCATCGTTCAGCGACTGTGGGTCGAGGTTGTTCATGTGCTGGTACGAACGATCGAACCGGCTTCCGAAGTCGAAGATGGCGTGACCACCGGGGACGAGCTCGGCCTCCCGCGGGAGCGCGAACGTGAACGTCGAGACGAGCGTCGACTCTTCGATCACGTCGACGAGCGTGGCCTTCATGGCGAGCGGATGTCGGTCGCTCGGAGTCTCGCTCGCGAGGATCCTCGGTTTCGGGTTGTAGGGCGACAGCTGCTCGTCACCGGCGATCTCGAGGTCGAGCGCGCCCGTCGTGAGCAGCGTCTCGTCGATCGTGATCAGCGTGATCAGCGTCGCGCCCGGCATGATGCGCGATGCATCCTCATCCAAGAGATTGCGCGCACGCCCGGTCACTTGGAGCATCGCGCCAGTGGTGAAGTCGGGAATCGCGACGCCCATCACCGGATCGGTCTCGACGTTGCCGAGCGACTGATAAAAGCGATTGCCCGAGTAGTCGGGCAGAACGAGATGCGTCCCATGCTCGTCGTCGAAGGAGCGGAGGAACCCCTTCGGTCCGCCGCGATGGTTCAGCCCCATGTCGGATTCGGAGGGATCGCTGTCGGTATGTCGCGTGGCGATGAAGATGGTGCTCGCTCGCCGGAGAATGTCTCGCGCCGCGGACGAGAGCTCCGTGCCGAGCGGGGTGGTGCTTGGCGTCCGAACGTTCGGGCGAAGGTCCCTCACCGTGATGTACTTGGGGCAATTCCCCATGTGCTCGTTTGCGCGCAGCGCGAGGGTGAGGGAACGCCCATCGAACGTCGCCGCGTCCACCGAACCCGAGAGCTTAACGCGCGAGCGCGTCGTGAAATCGATCGCGACGCCCGCGAAGAGTCGCGCGCCGGGCATCGGCAAGCACACCGCGCGCACGAACGGATCGTCCGGGTTCACCCGGGCCCGCACGACCAGGAGCTCGGTCGAGGGCGCGGTCGTCTCGGGGTTGCAGAGAATGGTCACCCACGGCCGGCCGCTCTCGTCGAGCACGCCGAGCGGCAAGTACGGCAGGCGAGCGTAGTAGACGACGTGCTGGCGCGACATCTCATCTTGGATCACGCCGCGGATCGCCTCGGTCTGCTCCGGAGGCGTGTGCCGCCGGACCTGGATGCGGAGCTCTCCCTCGTGCTGGCGGTGCGATTTGCGGATGCTCCCCGTCATGACGCCACGGTCTCCTTATTGGCGAGCAGCGTCGCGCGTACGTCCTTGAGCGCCCGCGCGAACACTCTCTTGTTCCCTGTCCCTGCGACGACCACGAGTGCCCCCTCGATGCGCCCGAGCGCGTCCTCGGCGCGGGACCGCGCGACAGCGCGCGGAATTCCAGCGTCGACTCCAAGCGTCTCGAACGCAGTCAGCCAGAGCTCGAACGAGCGACGGAGTGGACCGCCGATGACGGGACGACCCGCGCTCGCGCAGAGCCGCTCGAGTAAACACGCCTTCGTCCCACCGTCGTAGACCTCATCCAACACGGCGAGCATCGCGCCGAGCTTCTTGTTCGGACTAGCCATCGTCTCAAGCGGCGCGTAGAGCGCCTGTTTGAGCAAGCCGTCGAGATAGGCGAGCACACTCGTCGCCATCTCTTCCTTTCCGCCGGGGAAGTGGTGGTAGAGGCTCGAACGACCGAGGCCCGTCGCTTCCGACAGGACCGCGAGGGACGCTCCCTCGTATCCGTACTCGCGGAAGACCTCCAGGAGTCGCGCGAGCACTTCTTCTTTCGGGATGAGAGCAGCGGGCATGGTCGACGGGCCTCGGCGTGGGTTCGTGACCGCAGCACGCCGTGTACCAGGCGTGCTGCGATCTTCGGATGTATCAGAAGGTGCACACGGAATAGCCGCCCTTCGCATACGCCGCAAGGCTCGGCGGATCACGCCGAACGTTGTGTGGAACATTCGTGCTAAACCGCGACGGCATGCATTCGTCAAGAGTGCGTAGTCTCAGTTCAGATAGTACCGAACGGGTTGTCGATCACGAAGCGCCAAACCCCATCCGCTTGCCGGCGAACGACATCGGAGGACGTTCCCGACAATTTCAAGGGCTTACCGTCAGGCCCGTTGCCTTCCATGACCCAGTCGGAGATAACGAGCGCGACATCTCCACTGACCAGGACCTGTTTGTCAGTCGCCTTGATAGGCAGCTTCAACTGCATGAATTCGGACAAGGACGCACGAATGGCCTCGTGGCCTCGCACGGTGGTGCCGGGCTTGGTCACGAAAACCGCGTCTGCAACGTAGACTTTCATGGCGGCGTCGAGGTCACCCGCGGTGATGGCGCTTGAAATGTACGGGGTCACGTCTTCCGGACGGCGGGGCAGAGGCATCTCGGTCGTGCCCTGTGCATGCACCTGTCCGAGGCCACCGATGCCGGTGGCGAACAACGCGGCGGAGGCCACCAGCATCTCACGACGCGAAGAAGTGAAAGGAACTGATCTGTTTGTCATGATTTTCTCCTAGAACAAAATAGGACGCAGCTGCTGACCGGAGCACGCCGCGTACCAGGCGTGCTGCGATCCTCGGATGCATCAGAAGGTGAGCACGGAATAGCCGTCCTTCGCGTACGCCGCGAGGCTCGGAAGGCCGGACGTGCCAGGCACCTGGTTCGTGGTGATCAGGGAGAATCCGTTCTTCTCGGCGTCTGCACGCGCACCGAAGACGTCCGCGCAGCCAGACGAGACACCCACCACCTTATCCTGGATGGCCTTGTAGAGCGCGTGGGCCGGGTGATCCTTCTGGGTAAGTACACCCGCCCAGCGCGTGCCTGCTCCCTGGAACACGATCTCGACGTGCTCGTTCTTCTGTTTGAGGTCGTACGCCGCGGCCAGCGCGTTGAACAATCGCCCGACCGCTTCGTCGCTGCCGGACTTGGGATCGGAAAATACGACAATCGCAGTCTTCATGGAAACTCCTCTGTGACGTGAGGCTCGGCGGATCGCGCCGAGCTCTGTATGGAACGTTCGGTCCAATACGACGAAGGCGTGCCGTCGTCAAGAGTGCGCTCGGCTGCTGACTGAACGTCACCGAAAAAGACACTGGTATCTGGGCGAGCATGGAAAGGCTGAAACGGCGTTGTCACGTTGTTTCACTGAGGCCGGAGGAGGTGCTTTCAGTTAAACTCAGGCTGTTGCGCCGGTCACGGCCTTCCATTGCGCCATAGCGCGGATCCGATGAACGTGGGTGGCTAGGGCGGAGTGCTTCTGGTGCGACGGGACGAAATGATTTCTGACTGCTGAAAACACCGATATAAATCGTTGCAAGCCGCCGACGGATCGGAAGCCTTGCATCACTCGTTCTCGTTTTCGCAGCGGCAGATGGGAGTTTTCCGCACGGTTGTTGAGGCCCTTGTGTGATCTATGTTCAACAGCCGGCATCACATCTCGCTTTGCCGCCCCGTATGAGGGCAGTTTATCGGTGACAATCCTCTTTGGCGCCAGGCCTTGCTTCTTCAGCAGTCTGATCAACGATCGCTTGGCAGCCTTGGTGTCGCGACCGACTTGCACGATCTCGTCGAGAACGTATCCGTCCTGGTCGACGGCTCGCCAAAGCCAGTGGTTTCTGCCGCCGATGGAGACGACCACCTCGTCCAGATGCCAGATATCCTCTCGCGAGGGTCTCTTTCTGCGCAGTTGTTTTGCGTAGGCCGCACCGAATTTTCGGCCCCAGCGCCGGATCGTTTCGTAGGACACGACAATGCCGCGCTCCAGCAGCATTTCTTCCACAAGCCTCAAGCTTAAGGGAAACCGGAAATACAGCCAGACCGCATGGGCGATGACCTGCGGTGGGAAACGGTGGTTCTTGTAGCTGATGGTCGGCGCGCTCATGGCGTCCGATTATCCGTCAACCGTTAAGCCACGGACAACGTGACAGCTCCCGAAAAGGTGCTGGTGCCAGAGCTCAAACAGGGCGACATCGTCGTGATGGACAATCTCGGCTCGCATAAAGCCAAGGCGATCCGGGTCGCCATCCGTAGGGCCGGCGCCCGACTATTCTTTCTGCCGCAATACTCCCCACATCTCAATCCGATCGAGAAGCTCTTTGCCAAGATCAAACACGGGCTGCGACAGGCACAGGCCAGAACCCGCAACGCCATCGACGACGCACTGGCAGCCATCCTCCAAACCGTCTCGCCAAAAGAGTGCCTAAACTACTTCAAGGAAGCCGGATATGAACGGACGTAAAATCATCCCGCTCTAGGAGCTGCCATGGCTGGCACGCGGCAGCGCTTCGTCCAGCGGCATATAGCGGAAACGCCTGGAATGATCCCGATCGCGCGGATCAGGGCGCGGGATCGCCGATATTAGCGCCTGCGTGTAGGCGTGCTCGGGTGTGCGGCAGACCTGCTCCGCTTCGCCGATTTCGACGAGCTGGCCTTTGTACATGACACCGACGCGATCGCACATGTAGCGGATGACGCCGATGTCATGACTGATGAAGATATAGGCAAGGCCGAGCTCGTCCTGCAGGCGCATCAGGAGGTCGAGCACTTGCGAGCGCACCGAGACGTCGAGCGCCGAGGTCGCCTCGTCGGCGACGATCACACGCGGATTGAGCGTGATGGCGCGGGCAATGCCGATGCGCTGGCGCTGACCGCCGGAGAATGCGTGCGGGTAGCGTTCGCGCGCCCTCGGATCGAGGCCCACCTGCTCCATGAGGTGGCAGACCCGCTCCTCCAGTGCCCGCCCCTTGGCGACGCCATTGACCAGCAGCGGCTCGCCGATGATCTGGGAGACTGTCATGCGTGGATTGAGGGAGCCGAATGGATCCTGAAACACCATGCGCAATTCGCGGCGTGCCGCAGCCAGCGTCTGACCCTTTGCCGTTGCCAGATCGATGATGTCGCCGCCGGCATTACGATAGAGGATTTCGCCGGCCGTCGGATCGATCAGCCGCATGATCGAGCGGCCCATCGTCGTCTTGCCGGATCCGCTTTCGCCGACGATGCCGAGCGTCTCGCCCGGCAGCAGCGAAATGGAAACATCGTCCAGCGCTTTCACTTCACCGAAATCCATCGAAACGTTGCGCAGTTCGAGGATCGGCGCTTTCGTCCTGTCGAGCGGGGGGCGTGCGAGGCGGATTTCGGCCTTCTGCTCCAGCTTCAGCACCGAGCCGATCAGCATGCGGGTATAGTCGTCTTGCGGCGCATGAAAGATCTGCTCGACCGGCCCATATTCCTTGGCGACGCCGTTGTGCATGACCAGCACGTCATCGGCGATCTGCGCCACCACACCCATGTCGTGTGTGATGAACAGAACGGCCATGCCGTTGGCCTTCTGCAGGCGGGCGATCAGGTCGAGAATTTCGGCCTGCGTCGTTACGTCGAGCGCCGTGGTCGGCTCGTCGGCGATCAGCAATTGCGGTTTGCAGGCGAGCGCCATGGCGATCATCGCGCGCTGGCGCATGCCACCGGAATATTGGAAGGCATAGCGATCCAGCGCCTTTTCCGGCGCAGGGATCTCGACCTGCTTCAGCAGCGATATGGCTTCAGTGCGTGCCTCCGCCTTGCTCATCCGGGTATGCAGGCGAAGCGCCTCGACGATCTGGTTGCCGACCGTGTGGATCGGCGACAGCGACGACATCGGCTCCTGGAAGATCATGGCGATGTCGCGGCCGCGGATCGCCCGGATCTGGCGCCCGCGCGGATTGAGGCTGGTCAGATTGGTCGAGCCGCCGTTCTGGTCGTTCAGGATGATCGATCCGGCCGCAATCCGGCCGGGTGCATCAACGATCTGCAGGATTGAACGCGCCGTCACCGACTTGCCGGATCCGCTTTCGCCGACGACGCAGAGCGTCTTGCCCGGCTCGATCGAAAAAGACAGATCGCTGACGGCGCGAAAGACGCCGGTGCGCAGCGGAAATTCGACGGTGAGGTTCTTCACCTCGAGCAGCGGCCTGCCGGCAATGGGAACGATATCGGTCATGCCGGCCTCATTTGTTGTAGGGATCGGCCGCGTCGCGCAGGCCGTCGCCGAGAAGGTTGAGCGCCATCACGGCAACAACGACGGCGCAGCCCGGCATGAAGAGCCAGGGTGCGGTGGCGATCGAGCGAATGTTCTGGGCCTCGCGCAGCAGCACGCCCCAGGAGATGGTCGGCGGCTGCAGCCCGAGCCCCAGGAAGGAAAGCGAGGTTTCGGCAAGGATCATCGCCGGCACGGCAAGGGTGATCGACGCGATGATGTGGCTCGCGAAACTCGGCAGCATATGGCGGAAGATGATGCGTCCTTCGCGAACGCCGTCGAGCCTGGCGGCAGCGACGAATTCCTCGGTGCGCAGCGACAGGAAGCGGCCGCGAACGACACGGGCGAGCTGCGCCCAGCCGGTCAGCGACAGGATGATCGTGATCATCATATATTGCAGCGTTGCCGGCCAATCCTGCGGCAGCGCCGCGGCCATCGCCAGCCAGATCGGGATCGTCGGCAACGACAGCACGAAATCGATCAGCCGCTGCATGAAGAAATCGATGCGGCCACCGTAATAGCCGGAGATGCCGCCGATCACGATGCCGAGCATCAACGACAGGAAGACGCCGACGAGACCGATCGATAGGGAAACCTGCGAGCCTTGCACCGTCCGGCTGAAGACGTCGCGCCCAAGCCGGTCGGCGCCGAAGAGAAGCAGCGGCGTGGTCTTGTCGGGCGAAGCGATCAGATGGATGTTTGTGTTGAACAGTCCAAAGACGGAATATTCATAGCCGCGCCCGAAGAACTGGACGTCGACACGCTTCGTCGTGTCTTCCTTGAAGATGGCGGCCAGCGTTTCCGGATCGCGGGTGAGCTTCATCGGATAATAATGCGGGCCGAAGGAGAACCCGTTCTCGGTATCGATCAGATGCAGTTTCTGCGGCGGGTGAAAGGTCGCCCGCGCATTCTGCAGGTTCGGATCGTTGATGGCGAAGAAGCCGGGAACCAGGGCAACGATATACATCATCACGGTGACGACGAGCGCCACCATGGCCAGCCGGTGCCGGCGGAAAGCCCACCAGATCAGCTGCCATTGCGATGCGACGGCGGCGCGATCCGGCTGAATATTTGTAATGGCAATGTCGGCCATATCGGCTCCTATTCCAACCGGATGCGGGGATCGACCAGCGCAAGCAGGATATCGCTGATCAGAGAGCCTATCAGCGTCAGAGCGCAGATCAGCAGAACGAAGGCACCCGCCAGATACATGTCCTGAGCCATCAGCGCCTGCAGCAGCAAAGGTGCGGCCGTCGGCAGGTTGAGCACGATGGCGACGACGACCGAGCCGGAGATGAGGTTGGGCAGCAGCCAGGCAATGGTCGAGATGAACGGATTGAGCGCGATCATCATGGGGTATTTCATCAGCAACCGGAACTCCGACAGACCTTTTGCCCGTGCGGTGGTCACGTAAGGCTTCGGCAGTTCATCGAGCATGTTCGCGCGCATGACGCGGATGAGGCTCGCTGTTGACGAGACCGCAAGAATGATGACGGGAAGCCAGAGATGCGAGAATAGGTCGACCATCTTGGCGAAGCTCCAGGACGCGTTCTCGTATTCCGGCGAAAACAGCCCGCCGACATCCTGTCCGAATTCGACCGCCGCGATATACATCAGCACCAGCGCCAGCAAGAAGGACGGAACGGCCAGGCCGAAGAAGGTGAAGGCGGTGAAGAAATAGTCCCCGATCGAATATTTGCGCACGGCGGAATAGACGCCGATCGGCAGCGCGATCGCCCAGGTGGCGATCAATGTCGACAGAGCCAGAACAAGCGTCAGCGCCATTCGCTCCCAGATCAGATCAGAGACCGGCTGCTGCCATTCGAAGGAGATGCCGAAATCGCCGCGCGAGAGGATGCCCCATATCCATTTGAAATATTGGATGAGCATCGGATCATCGAGGCCGAAACGCTCGCGCAATTGCGCCGCGGTATTCTGATCGACGATCTCGTTGGAGGCTGCCAGCGTCGCGATATAGGTGGTGACATAGTCGCCGGGCGGCAGCTGGATCAGCACGAAAGCCAGGAAGCTGACGGCAAAAAGCGATGGAATCATCCATAGCAAGCGTTTGGCGATGAAGACCAGCATGGGCGCCTCTTGCATTGAACGCCGCCTTCCGTGCCTTGCGGCTGTCAGGGCCGGCAAGGCATCTCGGAGGGCGAACCGAAAGAAAGCGCCGTACCGTCAGGCACGGCGCCGGAGATCCAAATCAGCTCGTGAAGGTGAACTGCTGCGGCAGCGCAGGCCCCGGATTGGGCCAGGACCAGCTGTCCGGTTGCTTTTCCGGCACGTTGCGCAGGTTGTTGCGGATGATGCCGAAGCTTCCGACGGCAAGGCAAACTCCGATGGTCTCGAAACTATCGGCGCAAAGGTCAAAGATCTGCTTCATGATCGCTCCGCGCTTGTCGAGGTCGGCCGTCGAACGTGCCTCGTCGAAGAGCTTCATCCGCTTCTTCTGGCTTTCCGGCGGTTCCTCGCCGCGTGCGCCGTTGGAGGTGTACCAAAGCGTCCACGGAATGGCGTAACGCGACCCTTGAGGATGGAAAGCGAAGTAATCACGCGGATCGAGCATTGGATCCAAGCCACCGGCCCCTGACCACACCTGCGCGTCGTGAGCGTTTTCATCGCCACGCGTATAGTAAAGCGCCCGCTCCATCGTATTAATCTTCATGTCAATTCCGATTGCAGCCCAATGAGTTTTGATCAGTTCAAGTGCATCCACTTGATCAGGATTGAGCGTGGGAATCACGTCAACGGCAAAGAACACCGGTTGGCCATCAGCACGCAGACGGGTTCCATTGCCGTTTTTCTTATCGAATCCGATTTGGTCGAGTAACAAATTAGCCTTCTCGGGCTCATATTCGGTGAACTGCCGCGAAAGTTTCTCGTAGTGCCAAGGGTGGCCAGGGCGCGGGCCAGTCTGATAAGGTTGGCTTTGCCCGAAGTAGACGATGTCAATGATTTCTTGGCGATTAATACCAAGCGAGAGCGCTTGACGAAATGACTTGTCAGCGAACATCTTACGCATCGCCGGATCCTTGTGCGTCATGTTCAAATAGATCTGGCACTGTTGGGCTGAAGAGGGCTCTAGCGTCATCAGACGATAATCACCTTTCTTCATGTTTTGCGACAGGGTAGGCTTGTTGGCCAGTATATTGATGTGTCGTTCTTGAATGTCGATTTTGCCTGAGATGACATTCAGCATCAGTGACTCGACGTCCTGCGATAGGCCGAAATTTAGTTCATCGATATATGGCAATTGATTGCCCTCGGTATCGATCTGCCAGAAGTAGGGATTGCGAACCATTAGTACGCGGGTCGCGCCGCCTGTATAGGGTTCTTTGATAATCCATGGATCTAAAGTCGGCCGTTCGGGATTAGCCCAACGGGAAGGGATTTCGATATCGCCGCACTTTGCGCGAAATAGATCTGTCCAGCTGTTGGCACCCGAGGCTTTCACGTCCGCGGTAAGATCCGCATTGTACTTGGGATGGAACTTACTGCAGTAGTGCTTTGCGAACAGCGTCGGATGTTGGCCGAGCGGCGTAGCGAGGTTTTCGAGATAAAGCGCGTTGGCTGCGGCAAAAGTAAATCTGACGGTGTAGTCATCGACTTTCTCTACGACAACCGGCGTGCCCGCCACTTGAATCTGAGCAGGCGCTGAGCTGTAGAGTTCTTTGTTTTTGACAACATCCTCGATCGCGAAGACGACGTCGTCCGCCGTGAAAGGATGCCCATCCGACCATTTTACGCCTCGGAGAAGATGGAAAGTAAACTGCGTGGCGTCTTCGCTAACCTCCCACTTCTCTGCAAGATTCGGAAGTACGGCGGTAAATTCCATGTTCCACCGAACCAAGCCCTGATTGCCCACCATACGCAGAATGCCGTTGTGGTCCGACGAACCGCGTAGGCCCCGTCGAAGGGTGCCTCCGTAAGTTCCAATTTTTTCCCACGGCGTCACTACCATCGGGTTCTGCGGGAGGCGATCCGCCAGCGCCGGAAGCTTTCCTTCTTTCACCAGCGCCGTGAGCTGCGGCGCCTCCTTAGCCTCGGCCGCCTCAGCCGTACCCGCTGTTATGGATAAAGCGACAACTCCGCCTACTCCCGCTAGAAACTCACGGCGGCTCATCTTAATCTCAGAAGCATCGTCCATATTTTTGGTCTCCTCCGAACCATACATTATCGCAGAACGCGCCTGAACCTCGTTTGCCGAGGCTTGATCTTTCGCGTCTACACATTGATGCCAACGATACCGGGATTTCAATTTATTACAAGTAGGTACATCTTTATACATGTAGAAAGTCTTTTTGCTCCTTGGAGCAGAGATTAAAAGCTAGAGTTGGCCGGCTCACTTTTTTGAGGCACGCGGTCGTTGCCGCACAGGCGTTGCCGATCAGAACGGCTCAACGGGATGTGACCATTGCCGACAGGTGAGGCGACGTCTGCGGATGGATTATAGAAACAAATCCGCGAATTTTGTGGAGCGCAGCGATAGTTCCGTTGCGTGCTCTATTTCAAGGGGCGGCGATCCGAGACCTTACTCGTGACTCAAGCTGGGCCCGGCCGCCGCCGCTCATTTGCGCCTTGAGCAGATGTCGCAGGCGCCGACCGGGCGGTCGGCGGCGGCAATCACATGCAGTTTTCTCGCCTCGTGAAGGTTCCTAGTCAAACTGCTCTCACAGATGGATTCCCGTCACACATCTTGGAAATACTCATGTCCTGCTGGGAGACTGCGATGCCTTGAGGTTAGATACCTTCAAACATACGTTGGCGAGCGCTGACAATATGCCGCTCCATGGCTAGGCGCGCGCGCTCAGGATCCCGAGCCCGTATAGCTTCATAAATTTGATCATGCTCCGACTGAACCGCTCTCAGGCGGTCGGGTGCCCGCAAGAGACTGAGTTGGCGCGTAACGTTCATGCCTGTCGTGATGTGGGAAGCTAGCGAAGCCTGGATCGAAATATAGTAGGAATTTCGCGTGGCTTTGGCCACGGCCTCATGAAAAAGACGGTCCTCCTCAATTCCCAGCGTACCTGTTTTGACACATTGCTCCAGGGATGCCAGAGCTGCGGCGATGAGCGCCAGATCCTCATCCTGCCAGCGCTCCGCGGCAAGCGCTGCGGCTGCAGCCTCGTGTCCGGCGCGAAACTCGAAGCAGCGCTGAACATCGGCGAGAGAGCTCACTTGCGCAAAACGAAGCACGGCAACATCGGGCTTGCGGATGGCGTAGGAGCCGGAGCCCTGGCGCGAAACGATAACCGCGTCTTCTCTGAGACGCCCAAGCGCCTCTCTAACGACGGTTCGGGAAACGGCAAACCTAGCCGCCAGTTCCGACTCTGAGGGCAGCTTGCTATTCAACAAAAGATCGCCGCGGGCGATCAGCGTCACAATGCCATCGTACACCACGTCGCTGAGGCGTCCGGGTGTTCCGGATTCGGTCAGTTCAATATCGACACTCCTGTTACTGGCAATTTTTCCCGCCCCACTCTCAGAAAATATGGTTTCCTTCATGCACGTTTCATCCTTTTCCCAGCGTGCCACAGAACGATAGTTCCCTTATCGTAAGACACGCCACCATTACCATTGATAGCCGGGCGTCTGGGACTCGCTCCGACCCGTCATTGTACAGCGACTAAAACCCCTTGGACTGCCATCTTATCACAAACTAAATCACTCGTCTATTCCTGTTGACACTTGTCTGTAGCTGTCATAACTAATACGGGGAAGCAGAACAGTCTCACGAGTTTAGCCGCAGCTATGACCATTGTGGGGGTCCGTCTTGGCGAACAAAAGAGCCGGCGAAGTTAGTCGGGCAACAGCACCTAGGCACAGCCGTGTCCCTGCGTGGTTGGCCTCAGCGAAAGGCAAAATAAGGATGCCGAAGCTCTCACTTCGGTACCCTGATCCGTTGCGCATTATTTAGAAGGGCAGTCGCATGAAGATTACCGATATCAGAACCTACCTCATGCAAGTGGGGCCACGACCGGGCCTGCCAGGGCAGACCTCCGCCGGCGCCGCGGGCGAAGCAGATTTCCGCGGCTCGCGAAACTGGCTCTTTGTCAAGGTCGAGACAGACGAAGGTATTTACGGGATCGGGGAATGCTCCGGCTGGCCGAGGGTCGTCGAGGCTGCCGTGAAAGACTATCGTGCGATCCTCATCGGCGAGGATCCGCGCGATATCGACAGGCTTTGGAGCCGGATGTTTGTCTCCTCCATGGGGCACGGTACTCTTGGAACGGTCGGAGGGGGAGCGCTGACCGGTATTGAAATGGCGTTGTGGGATATCAAGGGCAAGGCTCTCAATCAGCCGATCTGGAACCTGCTCGGCGGCCGTTTCAGGGACCGGATCAAGGTTTACGGGCATGCCAAGACACCGGACCGGGCGCGCGAGCTGTTGGAAAGAGGCTATAAAAGCGTCAAGGTCGGATTCACCGGTGCCGTCGACCTCGACAAGGTTGCGAACATCCGCGACACGATCGGCCCTGATGTCGACTTGATGGTGGACGCGCATGGCCCTTCGTGGATGACAACAAAGGACGCGATATTGGTCGGTCGAGCGCTTGAGCCGCTGGACCTCCTTTTCCTCGAAGATCCGGTTGCTCCAGAAAACCTCGATGCGCTCGAACGGATCCGCGATGCCATTGACGTTCCTCTGGCCGCCGGGGAGCGCGTGAGCAACATCTGGGGGATCCGGCAATATATCGAGCGAGATCTCGTCGACGTGATCCAGCCCGACACCGGGCGCGCTGGGGGAATAACCCAGATGCGCAAAATGGCTGCCATGGCTGAAGCCCACTACATTACGGTTGCTCCCCACTCTGGCTCGCTTGGTCCCGTCGCCGAATTCGCAGCACTTCATGTCATGGCGACAATTCCAAATGCGCTGATGCTCGAGCGTGTCGAATTTGACTGGTCGGGTCGCTACGATGTCGTGACGCCGGTTCTGAAAGTTGAGGATGGTCATCTGCCGGTCCCCGACGCTCCAGGCCTTGGCGTTGAGCTGGTCGAGGAAGAAATCGAAAAATATCCCAGCAACCGCAACGTCGGAGACATGCCTGCCGATGATGGGCGGGCTTACGAGCCCGGCACGCTTACCGAATGCGTCTATTTCCAGACCCGACTGCGGCGCCGCGCGCGGCTTCGCTTGGCAAAAACCTCGCAATGACCACCCAGTCGCACGGACTCCGCTGAAAAAGTATGGCGCCACGTGGTCGAACGTGGCGCCTCACACGGCGACGAAATTGCCGGCGGCCGGAGAACCGTGTTCAACGGACCGCAGACCCTGCTTGGCCACGGCCAGCCACCTTCTCGATTGAAGCGTGTCGTCAGTCGACAATCGAGCGAGATCGCTGATCAGCGTTTTCGTTGCGCCTGGGGTTGCAGCACCACTTGATCTTCCGCGTCATCTCCAAGCCGGCCATAGCCGCACACCCCGACGCCGAGCCTTTGCCAGACAACCCGCAGATGAGATGACGCTCACTTTACAAATTGTCCTCACTGCAATGGCGGAATGTCGGCACAGCAAGCCAGACGTAACGCCCACATCATTGTAAATTAACGACAAAATCCAATGTCGCTGATTTTTAATGCCGTACCAACTTGTCACTACTTGCATTTTTTTGTTTATTCGATACATTCAAAGAAACATTTGTGGCCCACGCGACCTGCTGCGCGTCGCGGTGCCCGGCTCAATTTCGGAGGAAACATGGCGCAATCCCTCGCATCCGCAACGCATAACGGACAAACAGCTATCAATGCCGTTCTGGCAACTGTTCCCTATCAGCCTGATGAGCTTGCCCTGCTTCGGGCGCAAGTGGCGCCCGCGCAATTCATTCATTGCTCTTCAACGGACGAGAAGGGCATCGCAGACGCGCTGAAATTTGTGGATGTAGCGATTATATCGGGAGACCTTGACGACCGATATCTTGCGGCGCCGGCCTTGAAATGGGTGCATTGCGACCATTCCGGGTTGACGCGATCGGCTCGGCCGGAAGTGTTTCAGAAGGGATTGCTCGTGACCGGATCCGCCGGCCGGTCGGCCGCAGCGCTGGCGCAGCACGCCTTTTATTTCGCGTTGGCTTTGACCTATGACGCAAGACAACTCATGGAGAAACAGGCGGCCCACGCCTGGCGCGGCATTCCGGGGTATGAGCAGAAGCTTGGACTGGCCGGCAAGACACTCGGTATCGTCGGCTTTGGTCAGACGGGTGTCGAGATGGCCGCTCTCGGCAAAGCATTCCAGATGAGGGTTATTGCGCTCAACCGCAGCGCCATCGCTGCGCCTGCAAATGTCGACCTGATGCTGAGCTCTGAACGCGGCGACACCATCGACCCGCTGATCGAGCAGGCTGACGTCATCATGCTGGCGACCCAGCTTACCGATGTGACGTACCACATGTTCTCCGCGCCGCAGTTTGCCAGAATGAAGCCGTCGGCCTTCATCATCAATATGGCGCGCGGCCAGGTGATTGACGAACAGGCGCTGATCCAGGCTCTTCGCTCCGGCGAGATCGCGGGCGCTGGATTGGACGTCTTCGCGAAAGAACCCTTGCCCGCGGATTCTCCGCTCTGGGACCTATCGAATGTGCTGGTCACGCCTCACATGACGCCGGGTTTGCCAGACAAGCGGCAGCGGTCGATCCAGATGATTACCGAGAATATCGCTCGCTACCGCGAAGGCCGGCCCATGCTCAATGCGCTTTCCGAAAAGGATGTTTTCACACCGAAGTCTTGAGCTTCGCCGATGCGCAAGCCGCGGCAGCTTGAGCGCCGGCGGTCAATTTGTCTTAAACAGGGAGGATGAAATGAAATTAGGTATTTTGTGGAGTGCGGTTGCGATCGCAAGCGCGGCGACCATGCTCGGCGGCACTCCGGCGCGAGCCGAGAAATCCGACAAGGCAATTACCGTTGTTCTGGCCGTCGAGCTGGACTCGCTCGATCCTTGCGACACGCAGCCGGCGCAGAACGCAAACGTCGTGCGGGGCAATGTATTCGAGTCGCTTACGCGCGTGAGCCCGGTGAATGGCAAGGTAGAGCCACTTCTTGCCGACTCCTGGAAACAGACCAGCGACAAGACTTGGGAGTTCAAGCTCAAGAAAGGCGTGAAATTCCATGACGGAACCGACTTCAATGCGGCGGCCGCAGCTGCAAACATCATGCGCACCCAGGGCGGCTCCAACTTCCCCGGCCTCGCCTGCCTGAACAGCGGGCAGATTCCGACACCCGTCACTGCCGAGGCTGTTGACGACCTGACGCTCAACGTGACAACCACCGTTGTCGATCCGATCCTTCCCCTGCGGCTTTCCTACGTTGATATCGGCGACCTTGTCAGCCAGACGAAGCCGGACAAGGTTCTCAATCCCGTCGGCACCGGGCCCTACAAGTTCGTCAGCAGGAAACAGGGCGACGCGGTAAAGCTGACGCGGTTTGACGGTTATTGGGGGACCGCGCCGCAGATCAAGGACGTGACCTACATCGTCCGCAAGGAAGCCTCCGTCAGAGCAAGCATGGTCGAAACCGGAGAAGCCCAGATTGCGCTGAGCATCCAGGCTCAGGACGCGACAGACGATGACCGCACCGTCACTTTCAAAGACAACCGTATTTTCGTGATGCGTCCGATGACCTTCAAGGAGCCGTTCAAGGACCCACGGGTCCGCCAGGCGCTTTCCTACGCCATCGACCGCGACACCATCGTGCCCGCGATCCTGGGCATCACCGGGGCTCCTTATTACCAGATGCTGGGTCCGCAGGTGAATGCCTACCTTCCCGACTACGACTCCGCAGGCGCCATGAAATACGATCCGGCGAAAGCCAAGGAATTGATCGCTGCCGCCAAGGCCGATGGGCATGCCGTCGACACGCCCTTCGATATCGTTACGCGACCGGATATCCTGCCCGACGGCGGTGAACTCGTGCAGGCTATCGCGCAGAATCTTCGCGAAGTCGGCCTGCAGGCAAACATCAAAAGTATGGAAAACACCGCCTGGCGCGAGTTTCTTCGTCAACCCTTCCCACCGGAGCAGCCGCCGACATTGCAGATGATCTCGCATGACAATACGTCCGGCGATGCAAGCTTCAGCTTCCCGAAATACATTACCTGCAAGGGAATTAACTCTGCGATCTGCAATCCAGAGATCGACAAACTTGTCGCTGCCGCCGACGTCGCAGCCGGTGACGAGCGTGACCAACTTTACCGCAAAGCGGCCGAGATCCTCTACAAGGACGGCGGCTTCATCGGAATTGCCGAGCAAATCCGTCTGATCATGCTCGGCGAGGGTGTAAACTACAAAGCCAATCCGCTCTCGGGACTGGAGGTCCGGATTGCCGACGTCCAACTGAACTGAGAGATTTGCCAATCCGCGGGAGCCGCTCTGCGGCTCTCGCAGCGGAGGAATGTTTGACATGCTCACCTATCTTGGACGGCGCCTGCTCTCGGGATTTATAACGCTCCTTGGCGTTATTATCGTCGTCTTCTTTCTGTCGCGTCTCACCGGATCGCCGATCGACCTGTTCTTTCCGGAGGGAGCCGAGCCCGCCCAGATCGAGGCTTTCAACCGGGCCTATGGCCTCGACAAGCCTTTGATCGAGCAATTTGGTATTTTCCTTGTCAACGTCGGCCAAGGGGATTTCGGCACGTCTATCTGGCAACAGCGTCCTGCAATGGAAGCTGCGCTGAGCGAGATGCCTATGACGCTGGTGCTGGCGTCGATCGCTATGTCGATCTCCATTCTCGTCGCCCTTGTTCTGGGCTCACTTGCGGCCGTCTATCGATTTCGGGCGATCGACCGCATTGTCACCATCCTTTCCCTGATGACGAGCAGCATGCCGCATTTCTGGTTCGCGCTCGTCGGCATCTTGATCTTCGCCGTACAGTTACGGCTTCTTCCAACCTCAGGCAGCAATAGCTGGATGTCCTGGATTCTGCCGGTGGCGACGGTGAGCATTGGCCCGATCGGCGTTCTCACGCAGGTCGTCCGCGGCGCAATGATCGACGTGCTGTCGTCAGGATATATCCGGAATGCCCGGGCACGCGGCTTCAGCGGGCGCCGCGTTGTCTACCGACATGCGCTTCGCAACGCCGCACTGCCTATCATTTCCGTTGCGGGCGATATTGCTGCAGGCATGGTCAACGGCGCAGTGATTGTCAGTGTCGTCTTCGCATTTCCCGGGATCGGGCGGCTTATCGTCGGCGCAATCCTCAACCGCGATTTTCCCGTGCTGCAGGCGAGCGTGGTCGTTGTCGGCGTATCAATCATTCTGCTTAACCTGCTGATCGACCTGATCTGCACGGTGGTCGATCCGCGGATCAGACTCACATGATGGGAGTAACATCTTTGCTGTCCACTAATCCTTCTGCTGGGACACGGATCAGCCGGTGGCGGTCGTCGCCTAGGTGGCAGATGTTTGTTTCATCGCCGCTCGCCGTTGCCTCCGCGACATGGCTGTTGTTCGTTCTCGTTCTCGCCTTTGTCGTTGCGCCCCTCGTCGTCGACGTAGCCAACCATCAGACCATCGGCCTGCGGTTCTTCGCTCCGTTCCAGTTCGACAAGGGATTTGCATTCTTCCTGGGGGCCGATAGCCTCGGGCGCCCTATCATGCTCCAACTGATCGTCGGAGCGCGCACGTCCGTGCTCATAGCAATCTTTTCCGTCGGCATCTCCGCGACGATCGGCTATGCGATTGGCCTGATATCCGGCTACTTCGGAGGCTGGGTGGACAATATCCTGCTGCGGATCGCCGATATCATTCATACCGTTCCTTCGCTGCTGATGGCGCTGGTGGTTCTGTTCGTATTGCAGCCCAGCATCCTGAACCTGGTCATCGTCCTCGGCATCACCCGCATTCCGGTCTATCTCAGAACCAGCCGCACGCAAACCATGGAGGTTCGCGAGCGGATGTTCGTCGAGGTCGCCAAGGCGATAGGCGCATCCGACTGGCGCATCATCACGCGCGACATAGCGCCGCTCGTTTTTCCGACGATCAGGACGCTTGCCATGCTCGAGGTCGCAGCGGTCATTCTATCCGCGGCGAGCCTGACATTCCTGGGGATCGGCTTGCAGCGGCCGGATGTCGATTGGGGCATGATGGTTTCGGACGGCAGGGCCTATCTGAAGAGCGCATGGTTTGTCGCCGTCTTCCCTGGCATCGTCATCGTGTTGACCGCCTTGTCGGCAAATATCCTGTCGAACTGGCTGCGCGCAGTCGAGGATCCTGCTCAAAGCACCCTCTTCTTCCGCGCCCGAAAGAAAAAGAGGAGCAGCAGCCAATGACCAGGCTTCTCGAAATTTCAGACCTCAGAATCTTCTTCGAGAGCGGTTTCGGAAAGGTTGACGCCGTTCGTGGTGTATCGCTGTCGATGGACATGGGCGATGCGATTGCGGTGGTCGGCGCAAGCGGGTCCGGCAAAACCGTCCTCGGCCGATCGATGCTCGGCCTTGTCGACGCACCGGGTGTCGTGCAAGGCAGCATCCGCTTTGACGGCACGGAGATCGTCGGAAGGTCCGAGAAGGACCTGCGCGGCATCCGCGGCCTTGGAATCGGAATGGTGTTCCAGGACGCCCTCGACGGCTTGAACCCGGTCTACTCGATCGGTTCGCAGCTCAGCGAAATCTTCACGGTCAGGTTGGGCCTATCCCGTTCACAGGCAAAGTCGCAAGCCATCAGCCTGATGGAACAGGTTGGCATTCGCCGCGCAGATGAGCGTTACAACGATTATCCGCACCAGTTTTCCGGCGGTATGCGCCAGCGCATTTGTATTGCTATGGCGATCGGCCTGAAACCGAAGATCCTGATTGCCGACGAGCCGACCACTGCACTCGATGTCACGGTGCAGGCAGGGATCCTGCGGCTGATCAAGAGCCTCCAATCCGAAACAGGAATGGGCCTCATTTTCGTGACACACGATCTTGCGGTCGCTCGGATGATTTCGACGCGGATCGTGGTGATGTATGCGGGCCAGATCGTCGAACAAGGCTTGACCGAGGAGATCTTCTTGCGGCCGAAGCACCCTTACACCCGGGCTCTGCTTGCAGCTCACCCCGCACGTGCTCGCTCTTGGCGTGATCTGGAACCAATTCCGGATGCGTTCGTAACCGACTCGTCCTCGGGCGAGGGAACCAGCCATTCCAGCCCGCAGATGGTCGTGACCAGTTAGGAAGTATCGTGATGAATGATCACAAGGCCGAATTCAAATCCCCTTTGCTGGAGGTTCAGGGTCTTCGCAAGACGTTTGGCGGCCGCGGCGGAAAACCCGGCCCGATCGTCGCGGTCGACGATATCAGCTTCTCGCTCAATCCCGGAGAGTGCCTGGCGGTCGTCGGTGAATCCGGCTCCGGCAAATCGACACTTGCGCGCACGCTGCTCAGGCTTCTGGATGCCGACAGCGGCTCCGTCCTGTATGAAGGCCGCGACCTGCTGTCACTGCCGCGCGCCGAGATGCAGCGCCAACGCCGATACCTGCAAATGGTCTTCCAGGATCCCTACGCCTCCCTTCACCCGCGGCGAACCGTGGCGCAGCTGATCTCGGAACCCTGGGAGATCCATCCGGGTGTGGTGGAGAAATCCGGGCGGCCGGCGCGGATTGATGCTCTCCTTGCGGAAGTCAATCTGCCCAAGCATTTCTCGAGCTACTATCCGAACCAGATGTCGGGCGGACAAAGGCAACGGGTGGCGATCGCCCGGGCACTCGCCCTTGAGCCCAAGATCCTGATCCTCGACGAGCCGGTTTCGGCGCTGGATGTTTCGGTTCAGGCGCAAGTCATCAAAGTTCTGATGACGCTGCAGGAACGACGCGATTTGGCCTATATTTTCATCTCGCACGACCTGCCTCTGGTCCGGCTCGTGGCGCATAAGGTCGCCGTCATGAATCGCGGGCGATTTGTCGAAGCCGGACCCACCGATACGGTTTTCGACAATCCAAGCGATGAATACACCCGCACCCTGCTTGCCTCCTCCCCAGCAATCGCCGAAGACGCTTAAATTTCATGTCGCCCGAAAGTGCGTTGCGGTTCCGGGCGACATGCATCAGCTCAACGTGTTCACATGCACCACTTCGAACAGGTCGAGCGACGGCAACTCGATGATGAGTTCATCTCCTTCCAGCCGCGTCGGCGGAGACATTGCGGAAACAAGCAACCGGGGCTGACCGGTGCCGCCCCTCACACGGATGCTGCCGCCTGCGATTGGAATATGCGGCCCAAATGATTTCCGTCTTGCCCCGGATTGGTTGATAAGATGGATCAGCATCCCATCGTCCACTCGTCCGGCAATCAGTTCCACTTGTTCCGGCAGAGTAGCGCTTAACGGTCCCCGAATAAGGTGACTGATCGCTCTGAGGAAATAGTCGCGGACGGACGTCGTGCCGAACTCATGATATGTGCGGCCAACCGACCAGGGAATCTGCAACACCGTGCCGCCGCCAGTCGTTGCCGAAACAGCACCCGGCTCGTCGCTGCCGATATGGCCGTAGCATTTTTCGGGGGGGCCGAACGGCGCCTGAGGAAGGACACTGCCAAGCCGCGTGCAGTTCGGCTTCCAGACGAAGCTGGTATAACTTCCGAACACCGGAATGATATCGCCGGTGTATCGATAATTTTCGGCATCGGGCTGGCGGTAATCGGCAACATAGGTTGCCCAGAGATTCATGCCGGTCTTTTGCTCCGCGAATTGCATCACAGACGGAGCGGTTGTCAGCTCCACGCTCCCATCCGATGCCACGCCGCCACGCCCGGTCAAAACGACATTTCCGCCGCGCCTGGCGTAATCATCTAGGCTTGCTGCAGCGGCAGCACCGATGTCATTGACGTCAGGGAGAATAATCGCCGAGTAGCGCGACAGATTCCCGTCTCCTGCCATGCGCGAAATCAGCTCAACCCCGATGACATCGAACGGAATGTGTTTCTCCTTGAGCGCACAATATAGTCCGCGAAACTCGGAGACCGCTGCAGGATATTCCGGATCAGCCTTCCGCAGAGGGTTCGGGCGAACGAGCGCGACGGTCGAGCCGGGCCGATAATTTCCGTAGAGCCGCCCATTCGCCTTGAAAAAATTCTGGATTTCCCCGGCCATCGGCACGTTCGGATAGGGAATTCTTCCGGGCTCCCCCATCAGATAGGTCGAGGGGTTACCGCCCCGCGCGATTGCCTGCAGAAGATACTGTGCAAAATGCTCGGGCTGCTCGCCCGCCATTCGATAGGGCATGTCGACGAAACACGTCGAATTCACCAGTACGGACGAGGATGGCATGCCGGTGCGGTATACGCTGACCGCCTCGGATGTCGCATGATGCCAAAGCTCGCGGCCAAATGCATTGTTGGCTTCGTAGTAGATGATCGGCGACTCGCGGCTCATGATGAGGGCAGCGTCCTTGCCTTTCGCTGCGACGTGTAGCGCCAGCCGGTCGACGAGATCTTGAATGACTTCGGCTGCAAACCGCAGCCAGTTTGGATAAGTGGCGTGCTGCGGCCCATCAGGCAATTCCAGGCTCGGCGCATATGCCCCGAAGGCCGCCTTGCATCGCTCGCAGTGGCAGACACCATGATAGACGCGGCTATAGTCAAACTCCGAAAACCGAAACCAGTTTACGAAGAAACCGCCGACATCGTAGCGGTCCATGACTTCGTCGATAATCTCGAGCGAATGTTTTTGATAATAGTCCCCGCATGGGCACGTGCTGTACAGGGTGCTGTAAATTTGCGGACGACCTGATGGAGACTTGAAAAGCCATTCCGGATGTTCGCCGGCGATCCGAGTTGAGACTTTGGAGAAGTCCATGCGGGCCAAGACACGGATGCCGCGTTTGTGAGCGGCAGCGACCGCATCACCGATGAGATCCCCCGATGGTCGATCTTTCAGAAAGGAGACAGGCGTTTGAAACGGAAGGTCGGTCGGATAGAAGGACATGATGCCGCCGACGTTGAGCAACCATGTGTCTGCGCCTTTCTCTTCGATAAAATCAAGCACCCGATCCACGTCCATGGTGGCGTCGATTTCCTGGATGTTCGTCTGAATGTTCGAGAAGGGGCGTGTCCACCATCCCCGCCCGACCGCCGTCCTCGTTGTTGCGCGCTCTTCCGACATAGTTTCTCCTCTCACTCTGATCCATACGGATCGGCCATCGATCATGCCCGGATGAAGAAGCGGCCTGAGACCCGCATAGAGTCCCCGTGGCGCTGCATTTGCAGTGCATTCGGTCTCATTCAGGGAACTGTCAGGAATTCTCGTGGACTGATTTGGACCTTGGGGCCGTCACAACACAAACTCACAAGTTCCGCGATTTCTCCACCGGCAACCGGCCGCGTCTTATTGCGGCCGGTCGCGTCGTAAATGCACTACGCTCGGCGGATGGCGGCATTCCCCATGCCGATGAAATCTTTCGCGGCCTTTTTGACGGACGATCTTTCGAAGCCGACATCTTCGTTCAGCCGCTTCAGAATGTCCTCGATCGCCTTTTGAGCACGGTGGACAGGCGGTGCCGCCTTGGCCGTCTTGAGGGCTGTTTCGGCATATTCGAGGACATTCTTGTCGAGGCGATCGAGATCGGGCAAGGCCTTGACAGCGGCAAGCGCCGGCATCGAGGCCGGCGGCCCGCTGATGAGGCGCAGGATCCGGGCCGATTCCGGGGAATTTACGAAATAATCCATGAGGATGGCTGCGTTCTTCTTGTTGCCGGCCCGGGCATTCATGCTCAGCAGACTTGAAGGGCTGGGAAAGCAGCCATTGTGCACTCCTTCTTTCCAGGCGGGAGGAGCCATCATCCACAATGTATCATTGGTCAGACCCTGAAAGCCGCTCTTGAGATCCTGCGTCTGGATGGAGGCAAATACCGCCTTCCTCAAGACGATTGGCGCGTTCTGCCATTCCCCATTCGGATATGCGGCCTGAATGTCCGGGGGGACGGAGCCGCCCGATTTGCGCATCCCGTCCCAGTAGTTGAACCACTCGCCAACGTCGTCGGCCGTGACCGCAAGTTTGTCGTCGGCAATGAGCACGCGATCCTGTGACCGCAAGACACGCAGGAAGTCATTGATTCGCCCTCCGTGGTCGTGGCTGCCGTACAAGCTCTTGTCTCTTGCATGGATCTCCGCGCAAAATTCCGCGAAGGATGCGTAGCTGAACTGCTCCGGCAGCGTCATGTTCAGACGCTCCAGCGCCGTGCCGTTATAAGCCATTGCCTGAATGCTGACGGCAATCGGCAGACCGTAGAGCTTTCCGTTGGTCCGACCCAAGTCAAGGACGGCAGGCGGGAAGTCGTCCGCCTTTATCTGCTCGGGAATGTACGCTTCGAGGGGTTCCAGAACCCTGCGGGTTGCGTATTGCGGCATGTATTGAGAATCCAGGGTGATAACGTCGGGAGCATTTCCGCCGGCGATCATCGCCGCGATTTTGTCGGGCCACGCGGCGCTGGGGACCCCCTCATAGATGACAGGGATCTCCGGATGGGTTTCGGCAAAATGCTTGATCGAATCTCCCCGCAGAGCCAACTTCTCTGAGCTTCCGAAAATGCCGAAGCGGATTGCGCGCGTCTGTCCGATAGCACGGGTACCTCCCAATAGCGCGAAAGTACCGGCGACAGCCGCGCTGTTGCGAAGCAGCCGTCTGCGCGTAAGCCCGCTGTCGTTGCTGTAAATGCTCGAATTCATGTTTTCCTCCTCCTGTTATTGCTCTCCAAATATGTAATGCAGCAAGCGTCTAGCCCTTGAGCCCGGACGTGCTGATGCCCTCGACCAAGCGTCTTTGGAAAATCAAGAAGACGACAAATGTCGGGACCAGGCTGAGCACCGACATTGCCAATAGCTGTCCGTAGGATCCGCCGGATTCACCGATCATTGCGCGCAGGGCGACCGGGACGGTTACCGAGTTCGGCGAGGTGAGGTAAATGAGCTGCGCGAAGAAGTCGTTATACGTCCAGATGAAGGTGAAGATGATCGTGGTCACCAAGGCGGGCGTCAGCAGCGGGAAGATGATCGTGATGAATGTCCGGAACGTGCCGCACCCGTCGATTGCGGCCGCCTCATCCAGCTCCCGGGGGATCTTGCGGATAAACTGAACCATCAGAAATATAAAGAAGGCGTCCGTCGCCAGGAACTTCGGCACGATCAACGGCAGGTAGGTGTTCACCCAATCCAGTTTGACAAAGAGAATATACTGCGGAATCAGCACCACATGATGCGGCAGCATCAGCGTCAGCATCATGATCGCGAACAAAACACGCTTGAAAGGAAATTCCAGGCGAGCGAAGGCGTAGGCTGTCAGCGAGCACGCTAAGACGTTGCCGACGACTGCTCCCAGGCAGATCACGAAAGAATTGAAATAGTAACGTGTGAACCCTGGGGCAGACGAGAACCAGCCATCGACGTAATTCTTGAAATCCAGCGAGCCAGGCAGGCGGTTCGGCTCGGTGAAAATCATCGTGTCCGGCTTGAACGAGCTCATCACCATCCACCAGAGCGGGTAAACCATGAGCAGCGCTCCCAGGATGAGCGCTCCATAGGCCCAGGCGCGGCTTGCACCGGATCTTCTCGGTCTCGTTGCGTCGGATGTCGCAGCCATCATCAATTATCCCCGTAGAAGACCCAGCGCCGCGAAATCCAGAAGTTGAGTGCGGTGAACGCCCCGATGATAACAAGCAGGATCCAACCCATGGCCGACGCATAACCCATGCGGAAATGCGTAAAGCCCTCCTGGTAGAGATAGAGCGTGTAGAAAAGCGTTGCGTCAGACGGCCCGCCGGACCCACCGCTGACGATGTAGGCGGCAGTGAACGCCTGGAACGAGTTGATGACGCCGAGCACGAGATTGAAGAAGATTACCGGTGTCAGCATCGGAAGCGTCACGCGCCTGAATTTGCTCCAGGGTCCGGCTCCATCGATTTCGGCCGCCTCATAGAGCTCTCGCGGGATCTGCTGCAGCCCGGCGAGAAAGACGATCATCGCCGATCCGAATTGCCAGATATGAAGGATGACAAGGGTGTACAAGGCATAGGATGGATGAGCGATCCAATTGGAACCGACGAAACCGAAGCTCGCCAGGAGCGAGTTCATCACGCCTTGCCCACCGAAAATCTGGCGCCACATTACCGCCACTGCCACGCTGCTGCCGAGCAAGGAAGGCAGGTAATAGATTGCCCGGAACATTCCCAAGCCGCGGACCTTGAGGTTCAAAAGCAGGGCGATGCCGAGCGCGAAAACCAGATTGAGCGGTACGCCAAGCAGGACATAGGTGAGCGTTACGCCAAGCGCCGTCATGAAGCGCGGGTCGTAGAGAAACATGTCCTCGAAGTTCTGCAGTCCTACCCAATTGGGGCTGTTGAACATGTCATAGTCGGTGAAGGCCAGGTAGAACGACGACAGCAATGGACCGGCGGTCAAAAAGATCAGGCCGGCGAACCACGGCAGCAAAAGCAAATAGGCGTCCAGCCCTTGGCGCGTCGCCGGCCGAAGAGCGTATCGCTGTTTCGGCGCTGATCGTATCGCTTCTTCCATCATCGTGCGCCCCGACCCTTTCAGCACAACGTCACAGATCTACGTGCGGATGAGATTTTGCCAGGCGACGTTCCGACAGGACGGCGCCCAACCATCAGGTGCTGCCTTGTGCGGCGTCCTGTGCGGATTTCGCCTCCAACGTCAGGAAGAGGGCCGAATGATCCCGATCGCCATTTCCCTGCGTCACGGCATCGTCCATCATCTTTAACGTTGCAGTGGTATTGGGCAGGTCCAACTGAAGGGCGCGCGCAGCGTTGGCAGCGAGATTGAGGTCTTTGCGGTGAAGCCGAATGGCGAAGCCGGGTGCAAAACTCTTGTCGATGATGCGCTGGCCGTGAACCTCGAGGATGCGCGACTGAGCAAAACCTCCGAGCAGCGCCTGACGGACTTTGTCCGGCGCCACTCCGGCGCGCTGTGCCAACAGCAATGCCTCGCTGACGCCCTCGATGGTGAGAGCGACGATGATCTGGTTTGCGACCTTTGCAACTTGCCCGGCACCATTTTCGCCGATCAGGTTGATGTTCTTCCCAAGGATTTCGAACAGGGGCAGGGCGCGGTTGAACTGCTCCGCCTCACCACCGACCATGATGGAAAGAGTGCCACCCTTGGCCCCGATCTCGCCTCCGGAGACGGGCGCGTCCAGGTAATGCCCTCCTTGCTCTCGCACGCGCTTGGCAAACTCGCGCGTCGCGACCGGATCGATGGAGCTCATATCAATGACCAGAGCGCCGCGGGAAAGACCGGACGCGACACCGCCAGCGCCAAACAAAACCTGCTCGACGTCAGGCGTATCCGGCAGCATGAGGATGACAACCTCGGCGCCCTCCGCGGCGAGCGCAGCCGAGGCTTCGGCGCGCCCGCCCAGCGCGATCAGGTGCGAGGAAGCTTCCTTCACCCTATTCAGGCGAAGCGTATGTCCCGCGCGAATAAGGCGCTCCGCCATGGGGCATCCCATCGTTCCCAGGCCGATGAAGGCAATCTCTGTCATGTCTCTGATCCTTTGCGAACAGCGTCAGACCACATGGACGACGCTCAAATATGTACAAGTTGATCGCACAAATTACAAATTAATGTCAACTTAAATTACTCTCGGCGAGGTTTCACCGCACAAAAGCCCCCAAAAACAGTGGACGCGCGGCAAAAATTGTTGATAATCAGGCAATCAAATTCATACGAGTTAAAATTCCGTGCGGCTTAGGCAAGACTTCGAGACGGCAGGCGAAGACAAATCTTTGGAAGGAATGACAAGGTTGTCAGTGGATGAACGACCGCCTCTGGGACTCGTCCGGAGCTCGAGCCTGACGGACACCGTTTACAAAGACATGCTGCGTCTCATCCGGGACGGAAGCTGGGCGCCACGGATGCGGTTACCGTCCGAAGTCGAGCTCGCCAGGCATTTTGGAATATCCCGGCCGATCGTGCGCCAAGCGCTCGCAAGGCTTCGCGAGGACGGATTGATACAATCGCGGCAAGGCTCCGGGAGCTTCGTTTGCAACATCGAGCGCGAACCTCAAGTGCAGTTCCCGGCCATCGGCAGCATTGCCGATCTGGAGTCCTTTTTGAAATTCCGAGAGGGGGTTGAGGGGGAAGCTGCCGCTATGGCCGCTGCCGCATGCAGCGATGCATCGCTGGTCAAGATTTCGGCGGCTGCGATGCGGCTGGAAAAGACGGGGGAGCTCGAACTGCTTTCGGAGAACGATTTCGGCTTTCATCTCGCAATCGCCGAAAGCACCAACAATCCGTTCTATATCAACACGCTGAAGTCTCTGCGGGATAATATCCGGAGGGGGATCGGTCTGGCTTGGAATTTTGCCGACCTGCGAGGCGATTTTCTCACTGGAATTCACGAACAGCACCAAGCTGTCGTAACGGCCATCAGGGCGAGGGATCCTTCCAACGCCCGCGATGCAATGCGTACGCATCTGAGCTGGGAGCGAGCAAGATTGATGGGCGAGGCAGGCGAATTTCTGACGCATACTGGAACATCGCCATGACAGCGATTAAATGCGATTGTACTAATTCACGATGTGGAGGAGCATCATGGTCGCGCTTACCAAATCAGATGTAGCATCCCCGAAGAATTGCTTCGACTTCCGCGTTGGCCTGGAAGGCGAGGCGGCGGCGGCGGCGGCGCGAGTGAGAACCGACGAGGATCTCGCCCTTCTTGCGCGGGCCTTGGATGAGATGGAGGGCCTGCGCACGGG